>JAGYLC010000076.1 GCA_018401235.1 Kiritimatiellia bacterium | reverse complement strand
GGCTTTGACGGACTGGAATTGTGTGTAGCCGAGGAGGGGGTGCTTACCCCTGCCACAGATCAGGCGACCTGCGAACGCTACAAGAAAATTGTTGCGGACCAGGGTTTGGCCCTGGAGACGCTGGCCAGCGGGATGAGTTGGGCTCATAGCCCGACCGATCCGGATCCCGCCGTGCGTAAAAAATCCATCGAGCTCCATCAGGGCGCGCTTCAACGCGCAGCCTGGCTGGGATGTGAGGCCATGCTGTTTGTCCCGGGCGCAGTGAAGATCCTCTGGGAACCCGAATTTGGACCTGTCCCCTATGACCAGGCCGTTGAGTGGGCACGCGAGGCGATCAACGCATTGCTGCCCGTGGCCGAAAGCACCGGAGTGGATCTGTGCATCGAAAATGTCTGGAATGGACTCTTCTATTCCCCGATGGAATTTGCGGCTTTCATTGACTCCTTTGATCATCCCCGCCTCGGCATCTATTTCGATGCGGGTAACGTCCTGGGCTACCACCAGCATCCGCCCCATTGGATCACCCTTCTGGGTGATCGTATCCGCCGGGTGCACATTAAGGATTTTAACTGTTCAGTCGGCACCCTGGATGGTTTCTGTGACTTGCTGGAGGGGGATGTTCCCTTCCCGGACGTCATGTCCGCGCTGAAACAAATCGGCTACAACAGCACCATCGTGGCGGAAATGATGCCCCCGGATGACACTCTGCTCGAACGCACAAGCAAGGCCATGGACCGCATCCTGGCCTAACCAGAAAATACGCACTTTCAACCAAAGGAACATATGAAGACCCGGGTAGGCATTATTGGAATTGGCATGATGGGTTCCACCCATCTCGACGCATATAGCAAAATCGACGGCGTGGAAGTGGTGGCGGTTGCGGACCTGATCAAAGAAAGGCGCGAAGGCTCGGCCACCGTCGCCGGAAATGTGGAAGGACAATCGAAGGGCGGAATCGATTTTTCCCCTTTTCGTAAATATGAAGAAGGCATGGATCTGATTGCCGACCCGGACATTGATCTGATCGACATTTGCCTCCCCACCCCCCTGCATCTGAGCTATGCGAAAGCGGCACTGGCCTTTGGTCGGCATGTACTCAGCGAGAAACCCTTTGCGTTGAACAGCCGTGAAGGGAACGAGTTGGCTGAAGCCGCCCGTAGCTCCAAGGGGATGTTGATGTGCGCCATGTGCATGCGCTTCTGGCCCGGATGGACCTGGCTCAAGGACCGGGTGGAGGATCAGCAGTTCGGAAAAGTGCTGGGTGCACAGTTCCGGCGGACAACCTGCCATCCCGGAGGCCCCTTTTACAGCGATGGAGCGGCCTGTGGAGGAGCCATTTTGGATCTGCATATTCATGACACGGATTTCATTCAGTACTGCTTTGGTTTGCCCAAAGCGGTTTTTAGTCAGGGTTACGCCAAAGAGACCACCCATATCGATCACGTGGTAACTCAGTATATGTACGATGACATCCCCCTGGTGGTTGCGGAAGGTTCCTGGGCGTTCCAACCCGGCGCCCCTTTCCATATGCAATATACGGTGAACTTCGAACAGGCGACGGCGGTATTCGATCTCGCGGCCGACTCCGTGCTGACCTTGAGGAAGGACGGTGAGGCGACGGATATCGAATTACCGGAAGGGATGGGGTATGACCATGAAATCCGCTACTTCCTGGAGTGCATCGCCAAAGGGGAGAAGCCTGCGGTCATCCATCCCGAAAGCGCAGTGACCTCCGTACGAATTGTCGAAGCGGAAGTCGAAAGTATCCGGACCGGTCAGCCTGTGTACCTATGACCGAAGCCTCCCTCAGACCCTTATCCCGCCTGATTCCCCGCGATCACACTCCGGTGCGGGTTGCCATGGCGGGTCTCGGCAGCATGGGGGAGATTCATATGAAAGCGGCCGCTTTTTTACAGGCGGGTGTGTCCGAAGATTATTACAAATCCGATCTTCCCCGGCAAATAAAACGGCTGACGATTTGCGCAGTGTGTGATCCAAATCCGGAGAAACAACAAGAGTTCCCCACTTACCCTTTTTACGAAAACTGGGGGGGTTTGCTCAGAAACCAGAACCCCCATTTGGCCATTATTGCGTCCCCCACCCCTTCACACTTCGGCTTGGCCCTGCAGGCACTGGAGAAGGGAGTTCATACCCTAGTGGAAAAACCGATCACCCGGACACGCAAAGAGTGCCGGACATTAATTGAATGCGCGGATACACACGGCTGCCGGGTGCAGGCCGGTCATGTCGAACGCTACAATCCGGTATCCATTAAACTGCACTCGTTGATTACGGGTCAAAAACTTCAGATTAACAGTTATCGTTTCGAACGGTCTCAACCTCTGCCCGACCGGATAGCAGATGACATTATCACGGATAAACTGATCCATGATCTCGATCTGGCCATCTATTTTTTCGGCCCGGTTTCCAAGACCAAGACGCTCAATTGCCGCAGGGTGGATGGACGGATCATGGAAATAGAAATTCAACTCGAACACGCCACGGGAACAATCGGGAACCTGTTTGTCTCCTGGCTGGTTGAGACCCGGGACCGCAAACGTCGTCAGGTGCAGATGCTTACCGGGCACGGGGAAAGCATTTCCGGAGACTTCGTGGGCAAATCGCTCTCCATCTCCGGGGTTGAGGTCACTTGCGGTGTGCAGGGCTGGATAGCGCCGGTAAACAATCAGATTAAAGATCAACTGGCGGATTTTCTGGCGTATTGCCTGGAACCAGAACCCGGTATTCCTCCACCCCTGTTGTCCCGTGAGGAAATGCTGGCCTCCATTCACATCATCGAACAAATCAGGAGTCAAAATGCCCATGTTTAAAATCGGAGTCATGTTGGAATCTTTTCGCCTTGGACTGGTTGGCGGGATACAAGCGGCGTCAGAACTTGGCGTGGATGGAATTCAGCTCTACGCCACCGGTGGAGAAACCCACTTTTCGAAATTGCGCGGGGAGACCCGCACAAATTTGCGGAACCGGCTACGCGATGCCGGCCTCGAGGTCGCGGCGGTCTGCGGCGACTTTGGAGGCCACGGCCTTGCCTCGGCATCCGACAATCCAAAACGAATTGAGGAGATAATGCTCTATGGGGTTTTTGCCGGAGACCCCGCTCCCGCGGGATATCGAGTTGATGATTATATTCTGGAGACACCGCTTGGCGAAGGCGACGTTCCCTTCCCCGCCTACCTCGATGCCCTCCGCAGCCATGGGTTCACGGACGGATATCTGACCATTGAACGAGAGGTGGGTGAAGATCCCAAACAGGATATCGCCATCGCGGTCCAGACCTTGAAAACGCTGCGTCGCTATCCTGTTTAAAGACAGGAACAAACCTCAACCTTAAAGTGTACGACCGCGTTCTTTACGTCCCACGGGTTCTTGTGGATGTCAGCCGTGTCGCCACGCAAATGGCGATATCAGGCGAAACCGGTGTTTCGCGCGTGCTTGGCACCCTTCAAGAGGAGCTGATTACAAGGATGCGCCTGGCTGCAAGCTCAAGTTTAGAAGATATCGAACAGCGGGGGCTCAGGATGGTCGACGATGCAATTGTTGGGGGCACTAGGGATAACATCTTTAGGACTTATGGCTCATCGGCTGGAACCAAAGGTACCCCTATAGATTTCAACTCATCCAAAAATTAGGAGCTAGGGGCCTTCGTGACACCAACAAAGCTTGGGACACACGCCTTGGCGCATCGAAACGGTGAAAAAGGCAATGCTGCGGTCATCGGCCATTGACAAACCCCTCGGTGCAAACAAGGATGAAGCAGTCCAGCTTTTACACACCGCATGGACCACGTTCCAGTTTGGCTTGCCCTAAAAATGGCATTTTTTAAGCCAAAGCCCAGACATTATCAAACTCTGTTGCCGCCAGTATGGACTGGGACGCCCGCCACCCTGGTCACATGTTGCACATTTCAGTTTTACAGGTGTCGGGGTCGTATTTGACGATTTCTAATTGCGTACAGCAAACCTAAACGATAGAAACGGAAGTACATTGGAAATGACTATTATGAACAAACCCCACTACTTCCTTCCTGAATGGATTTCATTCACCGATGAAACTCTCGAGACCGACCTTTGCATCTACGGGGGCACCTCGGCCGGGGTCATCGCCGCAGTGACTGCGAAGAGCAGGGGGCTGCGGGTTCTGTTGCTACAACCGGGAAAATTCATCGGAGGCATGACTACCGGAGGTCTCGGTGAAACCGATTTTGGCAAAAAACACGTGATCGGCGGGCGTTCCCGACAGTTTTACCGTGACCTCGGCTCCTGGTACGGACTAGAGGAGGAATGGAAGTTTGAACCTAAAGCTGCCGCCGCTGTTTTCGAACAGTATATCCGGGAACACGACATCCCGGTGCGACTTTGTCAATTCCTGGATTCGGTGAGCCTGGAGAACAATCGGATCGCCTCTATCCGCCTGTTGGGCGGGCTGAAGGTCACTGCGGCCTATTTTATGGACTGCAGCTACGAGGGGGATCTGCTCGCCAAGGCCGGTGTCGATTATCACGTGGGTCGTGAAGCCAACTCCGTCTACGGTGAAACCATCAACGGGGTACAGATCCGGAACACGCATCAGTTCACCTGCACGGTGGACCCCTACGTGATCCCCGGAGATCCCCGGAGCGGCACTCTCCCCGGCGTGAGACAGCAGGATGCCGCCCCGGAAGGTTGCGGCGACCCGTGTGTGCAGGCTTACAACTTCCGGGTCTGCATGACCGACGATCCGGAACTCCGCATCCACTGGAAAAAACCGGAGGGGTACAATGAAGTCGAATATGAGCTGGCCCGTCGCTGGTTCCGGTCCCCACAGGACAACTGGAACCGCCTACTGGTCGAAGATGCGGACCCGGGGGTTCCTCCCACCAAGTTTGATGTCTTGAGTCCCCGCACTCCCTCGGGCCACCGCAAGACCGACACCAACAACCACGGTCCCATCTCCAGCGATTTTATTGGACGCAACTATTTATGGCCGGAGGGGGACTACGCGCTGCGCGAACAGATTTTCCAGGAGCATGTAACCTATCAACAGGGGCTTTATTGGTTCATGGCCAACGACCCTGCCATACCGGAGGGGTTGCGTCAGGCGCATCAGCGCTTCGGATTGGCGGCCGACGAATTTTCCGAAACGGGTAATTGGCCGCATCAACTATATGTGCGCGAGGGGCGCCGCATGCTCTCCGACTATGTGCTCAACGAGCACGACACCCAGCATCACCGGCTACCGGACGATCCGGTGGGCATGGGGTCTTACCAGATGGATAGCCACAACTGCAGCCGATTTGTGCGGGAGGGCCGTGTGCTGAACGAGGGCGATGTACAACTGCCGCCTGCGGGAGCATACGGCGTCAGTTACCGATCCATTGTCCCTAAAAAGGGGGAATGCTCAAATTTGACGGTGCCTGTATGCATCAGTTCTTCACATATCGCTTTCGGCTCCGTCCGGATGGAACCGGTGTTCATGGTGCTGGCGGAAAGCGCCGCGCTGGCGGTATCTCTTGCCTTTGAAGAGCGAGGCGATTTACAGGATTTACCCTATACCGAACTGCTTCCGTTACTCAGGGAGGCCGGACAGGTGTTGAGTAGGGAAGAAGCGGAAGCCGCGCGGGTGGAATAAGCCAAGAGGCTGCGAAACGACTTTCGGGCCCGTCCGGACCGTAGTTTTGAACGCTTGGATCTTCCCGGGGATGCGGTCGTTCCTCCATTCCCCTGGGCTTTCACATGTACCCTCTTTAGGGATGGGTGCTTTTGAAAGGTGCTTGGGCGTTTATGAAATCAAAAATTCCCCGACTAAACGCTTGTTTCTTTGCGGGAGCTGTGGGAAATTTTGAGAAGCTCTTTGCCAATGGGATAATTCCGCTTACACTGTTATTGAGTTGGTTCAATTTCCTACCTTTACTACACCCATTTTATAGTTATGCCCGCCCCCTCTACAACCAAACCTGCCCGCCCTGATTTTCGGTTCAGTCCCCGCGTCGATCAAGTGGGTATCGAGGAACGAGCCAAGCGCATTCAGACCCGGAGCATCAAAAACGAGTCCAAGGCGCAAGGCCTGAAAATGGTGCTGAGCATGATGGATCTTACTACCTTGGAGGGACAGGATACTCCGGGCAAAGTGCGGCAGTTGTGTCACAAGGCCCTGCATGTGCATGACGAACTTCCGGGCCTGCCCACGGTGGCGGCGGTGTGCGTGTATCCCAGCATGGTGGCCGTCGCCCGTGCCGCCCTGGGGGAAAGTGAGATTAACGTGGCCTCCGTGGCAACCGCCTTTCCTTCGGGGCAGAGCGCCCTGGAAATCAAACTGGCCGATACCAAAATGGCGGTGGACGCGGGTGCGGACGAGATCGACATGGTGATCTCGCGCGGAAAAATGCTTTCAGGCGAGTATGACTATGTGTTCGACGAAATCGCGGCCATCAAGGAGGTTTGCGGCAAAGCGCGGCTCAAAGTGATTCTAGAAACCGGGGAGTTGGACACCTACGACACTGTGCGCCGCGCCAGTGATATCGCCATGCATGCGGGCGCCGATTTTATCAAAACCTCCACCGGTAAAATTCAACCGGCGGCCACCCTGCCGGTCACCCTGGTGATGTTGCAGGCCATTCGCGATTTTCATCGGGCCACCGGGCGCATGGTGGGCATGAAACCCGCCGGGGGAATCTCGACTTCCAAGCTGGCATTACATTATCTGATGCTGGTAAAGGAAACCCTTGGCGAGGATTGGCTGGACAAGCACGGATTTCGCTTCGGGGCCAGCAGCCTCGCCAACGATGTGCTGATGCAACTTATGAAACAGCAAACCGGTTTTTATCAATCCGCAGACTACTTTTCCATCTCATAACTTATGGCTATCTCCTCTAAAACCACTTGGGATCTCGCACCCGCACCGGAAAGTTCGGATCACGTTGACATCAAAAAGACCTATGGTCTGTTTATCAACGGGAAATTCGTCCCCTCCGTCTCGGGCAAAACCTTTACCTCCATCAACCCCGCCAACGAACAGGCACTCTCCTCTGTGGCCGAGGCCGGGTCCGAGGATGTGGACAAGGCGGTGAAGGCGGCCCGTAACGCCTACAACAAGCACTGGCGCAAGATGCCGGCGGCGGAGCGGGCGAAATATATTTTCCGCATCGCCCGGGTGATTCAGGAGCGGGCCCGCGAATTCGCGGTGATTGAATCCATGGACGGCGGAAAACCCATCCGCGAATCCCGCGATGTGGATGTGCCTCTGGCCGCCAACCACTTTTTCTATTATGCGGGCTGGGCCGACAAGCTGAGCTATGCCTTTCCAAATCGGAATCCGTCCCCACTGGGGGTGGCCGGACAAATCATTCCCTGGAATTTTCCTTTGCTGATGGCCGCCTGGAAAATCGCCCCCGCACTGGCCACCGGCAATACCGTGGTGCTGAAGCCCGCCGAAACCACTCCGCTCACCGCCCTGAAGCTCGCGGAAGTGATTCAGGAGGCCGGGTTGCCCGAGGGGGTGGTGAATATCATTACCGGTGCCGGAGCCACGGGGGCGGCATTGGTGAATCACCCCGACATCAACAAAATCGCCTTCACCGGCAGCACCGATGTGGGAAAATTGATTCAGCGGGCGGTCAGCGGCAGCGATAAAAAAATCACCTTGGAACTTGGCGGAAAAGCTGCGAACATCATTTTTGAAGATGCCGCGATCGATCAGGCGGTGGAGGGAATCATCAATGGCATTTACTTCAATCAGGGACATGTCTGCTGCGCAGGTTCCCGGCTGTTTGTGCAGGAGTCGGTTTACGACGAGGTGCTGGAAAAAGTAAAATACCGCATCGAATCCCTAATTGTGGGTGATCCGTTGGACAAAAACACCGACATCGGGGCGATCAACAGCAAAGAGCAGTTACAGCGGGTGAAGC
Organism: Kiritimatiellia bacterium; assembly: GCA_018401235.1. Lineage (GTDB taxonomy): Bacteria > Verrucomicrobiota > Kiritimatiellia > SS1-B-03-39 > UBA6053 > UBA6053. The sequence continues at coordinate 3,530 of JAGYLC010000076.1, read as the reverse complement.
ATTATTTGGAACTTGGCACCAAAGAAGGCGCGCTGTTGCACCAGAGTTCCTGCAAGCTGCCGAAAAAGGGCTATTGGTGCAAACCGAGTTTGTTTGAAAATGTGAGCCCGTCGCATGCCATCGCCCGCGAGGAAATCTTCGGTCCGGTGCTGGCGGTGCAGACCTTCCGCACCGTGCAGGAAGTAATCACCAAGGCCAACAACACCCCGTATGGATTATCTGCAGGCGTCTGGACGGACAAAGGTGCCAAGATTTTCAACCTCAGCTCCCGGATGCGGGCCGGGGTGGTGTGGGCCAACACCTTCAATCAGTTCGATCCCGTGTCTCCCTTTGGCGGATACAAAGAAAGCGGTTACGGCCGCGAAGGTGGATTGCACGGATTATCCTCTTACCTAAACCTGAAATAGCCATGGCAAAATCCACGTCCACATCGAAAACAGCCTCAAAGCGAAAAACCACCGCCGCATCCGCACCCAAACGGAGGAGGGTGGAGGTGCTCAAAACGTACAAGCTCTACATTGGCGGTGCCTTTGTGCGCACCGAAAGCGGCCGCTATCTCAAGCTCAAGAATGCGAAGGGGGACGTGATTGCGAATGTCTGCCACGCCTCCCGCAAAGATCTGCGCAACGCGGTGACCGCGGCCGGGAAGGCCTTGCCCGGGTGGAGTGGCAAAAGCGCGTTCAACCGCAGTCAGATTTTGTATCGCATGGCCGAAATGCTGGAACAGCGGGGCCCGCTGTTGGTGGATGAAATGGTTCTCATGGGACTCACCAAAACCGCAGCGCGACGGGAAGTCAATCTGTGCATTGACCGAACCGTCTATTTTGCGGGATGGTGCGACAAGTACTCACAGATTTTCTCATCCGTCAACCCGGTCGCTTCCCCGCATTTCAATTTTACGGTACCCGAGCCCATGGGTGTCATCGCGGTGGTGGCGGGGAAAGACACGCCCCTGCTGGGTCTGCTGTCGAACCTGCTGCCGGTGTTGGCTGGAGGAAACACAGCCGTAGTTCTGGCGCCGGAGGCCTATCCGCTTTCCTCGGTATTCCTGTCGGAGATCGTCAACGATTCGGATGTCCCCGGCGGCGTGGTGAATCTGCTGACCGGCCTCCATCAGGAATTGCTCCCCCACCTGGCCGGCCACATGGGCATTCACGGACTAATCGTGGACGACTGCTCACAAGAAACCGCCGCCAGCCTTCGCGAACAATGCGCCGAAAACCTCAAACGGCTTTTCCTGCGGGATTCCGACTGGACGGACCCGGAGTCACAACATCCCTACCTCATTCTGGACACCCAGGAGTTGAAGACCACCTGGCATCCGATCGAAGTCATTTCCGGCATGGGGTCGGGGTATTAGGATGATGCATAAAATGACCGGAAGACGCACGTCATTTTAGGTTCGGCTATGGGGGGATGGAGATGATGACTCGTGGTATGGACTTGGGTGGCAGCTAGGTTGTTGAAAGGACACGGCAGGTTAAGCTTACGAATTCCCTCGCAAGGTTCGCCGGCGGCCTTCGGGCTCCGTCCGGCGAATCAGTTGCCGGAGGAATCGATTCCGCCGGTGATGCGTAGTAACTCCTCCAGCGTGGTGAGGCCTTTCAGGACCAGCTCCCATCCCGCCCGCCGTAGAGGAATCATCCCCCGTTGAATAGCCTGTTGCATTAATACGGAACTGGACGAACGCTCCGCAATCAAACTTCGCAGGGGATCGTTTATTTCCATCAGTTCGAACAAGGCTCTGCGATTCTGGTAGCCAGTGAATCTACAGTAGGGGCACCCGCAGCCCGTCCAGGTGGAGTAGGGGGGAGTGGATTCAGGAAAGAGGGGCTTTACTTCCTCAAGGAAGCCGTCTTCCAGAGTGTCCTCTCGTTTGCAGTGCGGGCAAATGCTTCGGACCAGCCGTTGGGAGATGATGCCCTGCAGACTGGACGCGACCAGGTAGGGTTCGATGCCCATATCAATCAATCGCGGGGCGGAGCCCGCGCTGTCATTGGTGTGCAGGGTACTTAGAACCAGGTGACCGGTCAAGGCGGCGCTCACCGCGATGCGGGCGGTTTCATCATCCCGGATTTCTCCAACCAGAATGATATCAGGATCATGTCGGAGAATGGAGCGTAGCCCATGTGCAAAGGTAAATCCGATCTCGGCATGGGTTTGCAACTGCGTAATGCCCTTTACCTGATATTCAACCGGATCCTCGATGGTGATAATTTTCCGTTTCGAATCGTTGGCCTCCGCCAGTACCGCGTATTGACTGGTGGTCTTTCCGCTCCCGGTGGGGCCGGTGAAGAGAAGGAGTCCATGGGGAAGTTGGATGAGTCGCTGAAGTTTTTTTCGTTGCCAGGAAGCAAGTCCGAGTTCATCAATACCCAAAAACGTGTCCTCCCGATTGAGAATGCGTAATCCCAGAGATTCACCCATCCGGGTGGGAAGAACAGAAATCCGAATATCGAACGACTGGTCGTCCAATTGCTTTTCAATACGCCCGTCCTGCGGCATTCTTCGATCGGCGATATCCAGATTCGCCATGACTTTGACGCTGGAAATGACTGATTTTTGGTAGGAATCTATCCCCTCGGGTAAAGGAATATTGTGGAGAACCCCATCGATGCGGAATCGAACGACCAAGGTATCCTCCTGGGGTTCGATATGGATGTCGCTGGCATGGCTCCGGATGGCTTCTCTGATCAACGCATCAATAAAATCAGGGATTCCGGTGCTTGTTTCACTTCTCCCTCCGGATTGGTGGAGGCGGGATTCATTTTCCTGCAGACGCAGAAATGGAGCGAGTCCCACACCATAAAAATGTGTAATCAGCTCGGTAAGTTCTCTGAAGGTACACAATTTCCATTTCAGCGAACATCCCAGAATCACCATCAGTTCCGCAATCTCATCCGGGTCCCGGGGATGGTCGGTTGCCAGCAATAGTGAGGACGCCTCGCGATGTAAAGGCATGATCCGGTACCGAAGTGCGGCATGGGGAGGGACGGATGCGACGGTTTCGTGGGTTGCCAGAGTTTCTGTACTTTTCAGGATCGGCAAATCGGTGAGGTCTGAGAAGGTCTGCACCAACTCGACTTCACTTACGACGCCTTCTGAAACCAACAGGCTTTCAAGGGATTGTTTGCGCCACTCCGAGCGTTGAACCAGGGTCTTGAGTTCCTCGGGCTCCAGCCGCTTTTCCGCCACCATAACATTTCCCAGCCGAGTCCTTAATTCAGCAAGTGACGCATAATGAAATGGAGGGGTTGTTGCGGGGGAGGTCATGGCTGTACCCATTCAAACGGTTGTCCCAATTCAAGGGTATGCAGGGTATCAGGGGCTTCGAAGGTAATAGAGCCGGGAGTCATTCCGGTTAGAATCCATTGTTCCCATTTTTCTCCGGTGGCGAGCAAATGATCGGCTCCGGTTTCGAGGTCTGTAAGCAGTGCGCGTCTCTCTCTGTTGATTCGGGTGATCATTCCCGAATAGCGAAGCCGGACCCTTCGGGGTTCGGGAACCGGGGTGGGTGGCGGTTGCGGAGT
>JAGYLC010000075.1 GCA_018401235.1 Kiritimatiellia bacterium | reverse complement strand
AAAGACAAGCAATACGCCGCTTCCTACCGCGACGATCCCCGCCAGGTCATCCTGGTCGGCGTGGCCTTCGACTGGAAAGACCGCAACCTCGGAGAATGGCGGATCGAACCCGCAGCTGCGTTCGAAGGGAATTGAACCGGAATCCCGCAGAGAACGATTGCGTCATCTGATTGATCGTAATCCCAAATCAAAATGGGGTTTAAACCCCCAGGTCCATCAGGCGACGCTACGCGGCGCACTCCGGGGATTTTCCGTTGACCCGTGGATTGAAATCCTGACGAGTATACACATTTCGAAATCAGGATCGAGGACCCCGGAGGGGTCGGTTAAGTTAGCCCCGGGTCGACAGACCCGGGGTCTGTGGCAGAAAGACCGTGGCGACCCCGGAGGGGTCGGTTACGATGCAAGGGTGCCTGCACCCGACGCTCCACATGTCTGCTTGGGATCGGATGCAGGCATCCTCCCAAGATATCCGACCCCTGCCGGGGTCGCGATAGGTTTTTGGAACGATGATCCCCGCGTGCAAGCACACGTGGCTAACGTAAATGACCCCTCCGGGGTCAAATGTGGTGCGCGGAATGTCGTTTCGAACCTTGAACCTCTTTAATTTCTCCTATTGTGAAATGTGTATACTCGTCAGGATTGAAATCCCACGACTATGCGTCGCGTGTCGCTACGCGACAAAGCGGGGATTCGCGGGGTTTTCGCGCTTCTCCCATTCGTGGATGAAATCTGCGTTACGAATACCTAAAATCTATGCAACAAGTCGCGGCTTTGAACCGACTATTTATTTAGACTAAACCGTCGAAAACACCTATCTTTCGGGTATGCGTACTACATACTTGTCCTTTTTTCTGATTCTTGCGGGCTGTTTGTGCCGCCTCAGCCATGCCGCAGACCCGATGTGGACCAGTCTCAACGGGCAACATCAGTTTGAAGGGGCGTTCGTCTCCTTGCTCGGCGAAGATCTCACCCTTAAGGGCGCAGACGAGAAAGAGGTAACCGTCCCCCTCACGAGTTTGAATGAAGAATCCCGCGCCCGGGGATTGGCGCTGGCCTCCGGTGCGATTCGACTGAGAGACGGGTTTCTCTGGTACTATGAAACCCCCGCGTACAGATTGGCGCTCTTTAAGGGGAATACGGTAGCGGTCATACAATTTCTAGACCAAGGTAAAGCCATCGTCTTTCCTCCCATAAAACTGGAAATGGTACATCATGAAGTAAATGGGACCGAGTTTTTGTACAAAGGATTTACAGAAATGGCAGCCCCTCTAACAGATTATGAGGGAGGACGCAGGGTTTTCAGCGGCTCGGGCGTACGGTTCCTGTACCCCGAACTTCCCGGTGGCGATATGCCCGAAGCCCGCTTTTCCCTGTCGTTTAAATGAACAGACCGCCGAAAGTATCTCCACCCTGTTTTCAGCCATGACCCATCCAGCACCCTTTCAAGACTCCGCATTCTCCTGGGTCGCCCAGTTTCCTCCATCCCGCAATCAGTTCGTCAGCTTCCAACTGGATGTCGATTACCAAAACGAAGAAGCCGTAAGCTTGCACCTTTTTGCCGACACCCGCTATCGGCTGTTTGTGAACGAAGTCTTTTGCGCCTACGGTCCCGCCCGCTTCGTTACCCAGTTCGCCGAGTATGACAGCTTCGATCTCACCCCGCTCCTTTCCCGGGGACCCAACCGCATCCGCGTGGAAGTAAATTATTACGGTGCATCTTCATACCAGTCTATGCCCGATGGTCTCCCCGGTTTCATCGCTGCCGGCGGCACCCCCGATGATTCACTCTCATTCGCAACCCCCGGGAACTGGCGGGCCCGCATTCATAAGGCCTGGAACCCGCAGGCTCCTCTGTTCAGCTTTGCTCAAAATCCGGTCGAAATTCTCGACACCCGCCAATTGCAGAAAGAACTCGAGGCCTCTGAAACCCATCCCGTCCGCGCCTTGCCGTCCGCGCAGTCCCCCTGGACCACCCTCCGTCCACGCTCGGCCCCCTACCCGGACTATCATCCGGGGATCCCCAAAAAAATTCTGCTCGCCGCTCCCGGCTCGTCCACCTTCCATCGCATCGGGGTTCAACTGGTGGAACCCCATTTTGATCGTAAAATTTCCACCACAAAACGCCGTCAGATCACCTCCTGGATCCACAGCCCAAGCGCTCAGACCCTGTTGTTCGAAAGCTTCTGGAGTGAAGTCGAAATCAACGGCGTTCCCTGCCCGCTCGACGACTCCACGATCCAGGGCAATCATGGATATCTGACCTTTCTCCTCAAAGCCGGATGGAATTTCTACAGCGCGAATATTGAACAGCTCACCGAACACTGGAGCCACCTCCTGGGCTGGCCCGCGGACGCCAAGCTAAGCCTCCACGCCCGGCCCGACCTCGGCGAATCCGCCCCCTGGGCTCTGTCGCCCCCCCTCGACCGTCATGAAATCATGCCGGTACCCGCGTCCCTGCCCGGCGCTCAACTGCCCCCCGGCTGGACCCGTGATTCCGGCGACATCTCCCGTATCTCGCCCGGCCGTTTCGTGGCGTGGATGCGCCCGGATGATGCCCGCGCCCGCAAGGAAATCCCTTGGGAAGACCTTTCCGAGGTGCAGCTCATCCACGCCGTCACCGCCATCTGGACGCTCGATTTTCAGGATCAGTTTTACGGTCACCCCCTGATCGAAGTGGAGGCCCCCGCCGGCAGCATACTTGAAGTCGCCTATGACGACTGGAAACGCCCGGACGGTTGCGTGAACCTCTATAATTCGAATGCCTTCACCGATGCCACCGACCGCTATATTCTCAAAGGAGGCCGACAGGCCGTGGAAGTGCTCAACCCCCGCGGCGGCATCTACCTTCAAGTGGTCCTCCGCAGCCCGGATGCATCCGTGGTCCCTCTTCGCCTGCATCAGGTGTGCATTCGCTCCCGACAAGTTCTCAAACAGAATCCCTCCGAAAGTTCCTTTCGTTGCGGCGATCCGGTGATGGACTGGGCATGGGCAACCTCGACCCATACGCTGCGGGCATCCACCGACGAAGCCTATGTAGACTGCCCCTGGCGCGAACGCGGAAGTTATATCGGCGACACGCTCGTCAATCTCCACCTGCACCGCCTGATCTCCCCCGACCTTTCCATCGCCCGCAGAACGCTCCGTATGATGGGCGAAGGCCAACATTCCGAAGGTCCGCGGAAAGGTCAACTCGCCTCGGTGACCCCGGCCTGGCATCGCTATGGTCATGATGATTTCACCCTGATCTGGATCCTCGGCCTCCGTGACTACTGGAGGCTCAGCGGCGACCGCTCCCTCCTCGAAGAAACCCGGCCTGTCATTCAGCGCATCTGGGAAAGTCCGGCTTGGAAAGTCAACGATGCGGGATTGTGGGACATCACCCCCGACATGAGTCCGTTTTTTGATTGGGGCCTGCAACCCATAGACCGGACGGGAAATTCCAATCTCATTCTCAACCTCTTCCGTCTGGGAGCCCTGCAAGCCACCGCCGAAATCGAAACCGTTCTGGGCGGGGACCCGACGTCCACCCGGATCCAAATCGATTCCCTGCGTCAGGCGATTCAGACCCGGCTCTGGATGGAGGATCAGGACCGCTTTGCCCCTTCGGATGACCACATCTCCCCCTGCCTCCACGGTCAGGTCCTGGCTCTCGCCTTCGGGGCCGGAGATCCCGAACGAATCCTCAAGCGTATCGAACCCGAACTGCTTCGAAACCTTGAACAAGGCATCACCCATGGACAGGATTCCGGTCATCTGGAATTGTATTTTCACTTCTATCTGCTCCCCGTACTGGCGGAGATGGGACGGGGTGACCTCGCCGAAACTTTCATCACCTCGCATTTTCACTTTCTAAAAAATCTGGGCTTTCCCACTCTCAACGAAGGCTTCTGCCGCGCCCGGGAAGGCAATGGCAGTTGTTGCCACAGTTGGGGCGGGGCCCCGGCCATTTACGCCACGCAAAACATCCTCGGTCTGCGCCAAAAAGAGCCGGGAAACCCCGATGCCTGGATTGTGGATCCCCGCACCCCGACGTATACCGCCGCAAGTGGCACCCTTCCTCACGCCAAGGGTCCGATACGGGTCTCCTGGACCCGGAGGGATGACCGCTTTGATATTCAGATTCACGCCCCGGAAGGGGTAGACGTTTCCCCTGTCACCGAAACCGCCCTTTCCCACCCACCAAACGCCTACGCGAAGGTCTACTAAATGCATCCCCTGTCTCGACTCATCCTCTCTTTTTTACATGTGTGCGCTCTCCTTCCGCTTCAGGCACAGGACGCGGATAGGAATACACCCTTTACGGTCGCCGCCTCCCCCGATCACGGGCTCATCTCCGTCATCCATGGCGGGGAACCGTACCTGGATTTCGGGTATTACGCCTGGGACGTAAACTGGGGAGGGGTTCATACCACCCAACGTGCCACTGCCTCCGAAAAGAAAAGCAGCTTTTCGTATGAACATACGCTTCCCTCATCGCAGACCGCCTTCGGCATTCAAGGATCCTGGACTCAAACGGACACAAACACCTTCACATTCGAAGCCCTGTTAACCCCCGAAGCCACCGCCCCGCTCACCATGGCGCAATTCAACTTCCAACCCGGTGCGGCGTTCATCCCCGGCACCGCCGACATCCTCCTGGCCGACGGCAGCAGCTCCACCACCAAGGTTCCTTTCGGGGTCGGATCCATCGGAGAAAATATTCAATCACTGACCCTCACGGATCTCGACGGACACATCACAACCTTCCGCTTCGATCCCCCCGCCGATCTCGCCATGCACACCCAGGCACGCATGGTGATTGCCCAGAAAACCATGACCGCCGGCACCGGCTATCCCCTGGCCTTCACCCTGACTCTCCCGGCCTCCGCCCGCTTTTACCCCGGCATCGCCGACCTCCCCCCTTCCACCCCGGGGTGGTACGAATTCAAAGGCGAATCCCCCATTCCCGCCAACAGTGAATGGTCTCTCGCCTCCTGGCTGGAAACCCCTGCGGGCAAACACGGACGTATTACCCGTAAAGAGGATCAACTTCTTTATAACCAAAAAGCCATAAAACTCTGGGGCATCAACAATTCCTTCGCCGCCTGTGCGCCCGACAACGCACTCGCCGACCGCCGCGCTGATTTCTATGCCGCCATGGGCATCAATTCCGTGCGCCTTCACAAATATGCCGATGGCCACGGCTGGGCGGGCATCCTCACCAAAGACAGCGCCGTCACCTATGATCCCGTTAAACTGGATGAGATGGACTACTACATTGCCGCCCTTAAAAAACGCGGGATCTACACCAAACTTTCTCCGGTATTTATGATCGATATTGCCGAAGGGGATCGCGCCGCGATTCCGTATATGGACGAACTCGGGACGATGCGAAATGACCGGATCAATCCCGGACACGGCAGCCTTTATGTATCCACCGAGTTGCAGGATCTGCTTGCCCGACAAATGCGCAATCTGCTCAAACACAAAAACCCCTACACCGGTCTTACCTATGCCGAAGATCCAGCCATCGCGTTCATCGAACTCTATAACGAGGACAGCGCCCTCTTCGGCGGCGTAAGCGTCGTGCTCGCAAGGTCTCCCACCCTCCGCGCACGGATCGGTGCCGATTTCGCCGCCTGGCTCCGGAATAAATACAGCACCGAAGAAGCCTTTCTCGAGGCCTGGGGAGAGAACACACTCAATTGTTCAATCGTCTCCAATCAGAAACTCCCCCTCGACGAAAATTGGGCTGAAAACCGGATCTATCCGGCGGGGAACCCCTGGTTCTTCGATCCGGAGAATCTCAATGGCAGCCAACGCCCTTTTCGTCGACGTTTACTCGACACCATGGCCTATCTCTACGAACTGCAAAACGAGGTGTACCGCGGATACACGGACATCATTCGTGACGCCGGCTACACCGGAGAAATCCTCTCATCCAATTGGCAGGCCGGCCGCATGATGAGTCATTTCTACAACCTGCACAGCGATGCCATGATCGGAACCATTGACCGTCATAATTACTTTGGCGGGGGGAGAATCAGCTTCCCGTTCAACAATGGCTCCATGCTGGCCATTCCCGGCGGGGGGATGCTGAGTTCCTCCCTCCAACAAGTGGACAATCGGCCCTTTATGCTTTCCGAATGGATTCACGTCGCCCCCAATGAATGGGGCGTGGAAGGCCCCGCCATCCTGGGGGCCTATGGAATGGGCCTGCAGGGCTGGGATGTCTCCTACCCTTTTCAAAACCGGGACGCGGGCACGTTTTCCACCTCCATCGGTTCACAACCCTGGGATGCCGCCGCCCCGAATTTTCTGGGAATTTTCCCGGCGGTTTCCCGTCAGGTCCTTCGGGGGGACGTAAAAGAATCCACTGTCACCCACTATCGCAATGTACACGTTCCCTCGCTCGACAGCGGACAGGTCGGATTTGATGAAACGGTCACCCAACAATGGGACATTAAAAGTTTCGAGTCCGACGTGTTCCCCTCCTCCGCCCTCGCCGCCGCCAAAAGCGTGGTTCGGTTTACCGAGACGGTTGAAGCGACCGAAACATTCGATCTCGCCGCATATCAACAGAAGGGTGACATCCTGTCCTCGACCCGGGAACTGCGTTGGCACCCCGGTGAGTCAAACAAGGACGGCTATATCGTGATCAATACCCCCGGCACCCAGGCGGTCATCGGTTTTGCCCAAGACCAACACATCGATCTCGCTGAAAGTTCCATCCTTTCCGATTCCCGCTATGCGGCCATTTACCTGAGTGCCCGTTCTCCCGAAGGAACCCTCGCGGACGACAACGCCATTCTGGTCTCCGCCATTGCCCGGGCCCGCAATGAAAACGCCGCTATTCTGGAAGACCAGTATGTCTATTCGAGAGGAACCATGAAAGGCGGACGTCCCACCGGTCCCGTGCGGATGGAACCCGTCAAAGCCCGCATCACCCTCAAACGTCCCGGCAACCCGACCGTTTACCTCCTCGACCACAATGGAGTGAAAACCGGCAAGACCCTCCCGGTTAAAAACGGGGTTTTTGAAATCGATACCGGTCGGGACCAAACTCCGTATTACCTGATTGAGCTGCAACAAAGTGCATCAACAAAAATTTAAACTCTTAAGCGATTACCTCTATGTTTCAGGTATGAAGAAACCTCTCCTTCGTTCACGTCGCGGCTCCGCCCTTCTGCTCACGCTCCTGGTGGTATCCCTCCTGTTGGTACTGGTTCTGGGTTTTGTTGTGTTTGTCCGTCTGCACCTGCGCGAGATCAGCAATCGGCAAGAACAAATGGAGGCCCGTCAAAATGCCAGGCTGGGATTGGCCCTGGCGATCGCTCAATTGCAGCGACATGCCGGGCCGGACCAGCGGGTGACCGCGCCCGCCACCACCCTTCTGCCCGCCAAGGATTCGAGTCGTGGAACCGGCGAATTGTTTGACAGGATGCGTGCCCGGGCACAGACCAGCCGCGCACAAAGTTTTCTAAACCAGGGTGAAACCTTTCTCACCGGCGCCGAACGGGCCGACTTTGAGCAGGATCTGCAAGATTGGTGGAATCAAGACCGTCACCCGCGTTTTCTGGGGGTTTTGGACAGTTCTCTGCGGGTGGACCGTGCCTCTGGCCCTCACCTGCCGCCTGCGCCACTGGCTCCCGAACGCTATGAAGAAAATCCGCTCACTTTTTTTGGAGAGCCAAACCGGAGACAACTTCCGGTCTGGCTGGTCAGCGGGAACGAATTTTTGCCCTTTGATCCGGCAATCGATACCGTCTATCCGACGGGGTACGTAACCCCCGAGACGCCCATACCCGAGTCCGACCGCATTCTGCTGGTGGGGACCGGCAGTGCAACCGCATCCCCGCACTCGGCGGATGGTCTGGACGGACGGGTCCACGCGCCGCGGGTGGAGGTGCGGGGTTCCGACAACCAAACCAGAGGTCACTATGCATGGTGGGTTACCGATGAAAGCCTCAAATCGAATTTTGCCGTGTTTGATCCTTACGAAGGAAGCGCTCCGGGCAGCACCGAATACCGAAACCGTTTGCAAGTGCCCCAGCGTCTCGGCTGGGAGCGGATGGGTGCTTTCGCTTCCGTGTCCGTCGACCCCAACGAACCTGATTTCTTAAAAGTGGCCAGCACCCTGCAGATTGAACATGTCCTTCCGGGCAGCGCCGGGGAAAACGGTCCACTGCGGTCCTCTTTTCATCAAATGACCCGTCATTCCTCCAGCTTACTCACAAACACCGCCCTGGGTGGATTTAAGCAGGATTTGACCGTGTTTTTCGAGGGCTCCGGGGGATCGATCGACAGCGCGGACCCTATTCCCGACCCCTCCAGATATCGAAGCGACGACAGTCGTTTTGGAGAATTAAATCAAGGCTTTCCAACGAATCCCGGCAGCAATTTGCCCACCTGGGGAGATGCGAAACGCTGGCATGACAGTGCGGTACTCTCGGAAAGCGGAAGCGTGGCGGTGGAACCCGGTCGGGCTCCCATTCATGTGCAAATGAAAGTCGACTATGGGTTTACGCATCGAAACGGACGGATCCAATTCCATCTTCTCCCCTATTTTGTTTTGTGGAACCCATGGGACAGCGCGCTGGCGGAAACGACCTATACCTTGCGGATGCGTCTGCCGGTGCATGGGTGGAGGGCTGGTTTCGCGCAACGGGCCGACACTTACGTGGATCCTTCGCCTGCCTCTGATCATGGCGGACGCAAAGTGGGTGAGTTTGTCATTCGCCCGGTCCGGGGAATCGGCGCCTATAACAATGCGGCGAATTTTACGAATTTAAGTGGGACGTCAGGGATGACGGCTGTCGAAAACCATCCGAATCAAATGTACAATAGTAGTAGCGGTCCCTCCCAGTATCCAACCAATCCGGATACCGGTTTGGAGTATACCGATACAGAACTGAATTCGATGCTCTGGCCCCAATACAGATTAGCCCTTACAGATCTAAACCCACTCGATTCGGTCGATTCGGACCGGGTCACCTGGATTGAGTATGAATTCACCGACCGCTTCGAGGCGGGCCAGACCAAAGTTTTTTCCATGGTGGGTCATTCGGTGGAAGTTCCGAACGGCCTGCAGGCGATCCGTGATCAGGAATTCAAAATCCCCTTGCAGAATGATTTTGATTCGGATTTTCCTGCCTCCGCCTACTGGGATTTCGGCGAGTTTTTGGATTTAAGCGCATTCGGACTCGGCACGCCCGGGTCCGGTGATGATATCCGGTTCACCTTTGAGCCTATTGCAAGGGCAAGCAGCGCCCTTCAACTTTATGCCAATGGTGACTTGTTATGGCGGGTGGATAATGCGGGAGGAGTCAGTTCCGGTTTTAGCGCCACCATCGTCAAGTCGTATTTGCCCGGTACGGGTATGCGGCATAGCCCGCTGAGTGCGTACCGGCCTCTGCCAACGACATGGCGAATTATGCATCACCTCACGACCTGGCTCAATGATCCGGGTCTTCCGCGGGGAAGGAATCTTGAAGCGAATGACACGCCCACGTTTCCCCGCGCCTTCAACTATCTTCAGCCACTGACTCCTCATGGAGGGAACATTCATCAAGTTTCCTCCCCCGGCGTCAGTGGCTATCAGAATTTTTACCGGGCCTTTGCAAACTATAATTTAAGCTCCGGAAATGTGTCTCTGCCCGTTGCGACGGATCACTGGAGGGGAGGTTTCAGCTCAAACAACAGTGATTTAAGTTCTAAAATCGACATCTATCAGGGAAATAATTCGGACGGATACAACTCGGCCTGGAACAGAAATCAGGTGAATATTCTTCCTTCCGGCGATGCGGAAGGCTTCGCCATGCTTACCTGGAACGAAACGGACAGTTCGCAAAACCTGCTTGGAGTCAGCCGGCTTCCCATTCGGGCGGTCAGAAGAGCCAATTCACAACTTTTATCCCTCGGGCAGTTACAACAAGCCAACCTCTCCCCCAATTTCTGGCAACCCACCTTTGCCCTGGGAAACAGTGAAGCCACTCCATATACCGACCGGAACAAAATTGGCGGCATTGAGTTTTATGCGATGGGCGCACTCAACGGTACTGAAAATGATGCGAAAAGAGGGCCGCGGGCAAACAATCCGGAGTCGGAATATTTGGATTTGTCGTATTTGCTGAATGAAAACGTGTGGGACCGGTATTTTCTTTCTTCCATTCCCTCCTCGGGCCCCCTGCCTGACCATCTGGCGAATTCCCGGCACAGGGTTGACCCGCAGGCGCCGGTTGACGAGTTGAGAGAGTTGGATCTGGCCGCCCCGCATATTCGAAATATCGGTGCGCTGAATGTCAATTCAGCAAATGTGGACGTTTGGCGGGCGCTGCTGACTGCTTTCCGCAACCTGGAGTTGCAGGGCTCCGAAGATGGTCTTACGAATCCTCCCGACAGTGTTCCCATCCCCCGTTCCCTGGCCCCTCAGGAAGGTCCTGTCCGCTATGGACTCCTCCCGGGCGAACGAGTCCAAACAGACTATGGGGCTGTTGCCACAAACCGTGACCTGACCAAAATGTTTCGGGGGTTCCGTTTTTTGAGTGATGTCGAGATCGAGGCCTTGGCGGAGCGAATTGTGGATGAAATCCGCTTTCGGGGTCCGTTCTTCTCCATGGCGGATTTTGTCAACCGTCGACTTGTGGTTCCTGATGGTGCCCTCACCCCCAACAGTCCCTGGAGGCGGGCCCGTTCAGAGAACCCTCTTTTAGGAGGCAACTTATCGCAGCTGTCCCCCATCGGCACGGCCTACAGGCCTTTGACCGGACTGCAGGGGTTGAATGGAACCTTGCAACGCGCGATTAACCTCTCGGGAATCAATGGGGGGGTGAATAACCCCTCACCCGAACCCCGCGACTCGGTTTTCAGTCATTGGACCGGAAGCAGCGGTCCTTTACATCACCACTGGATTATGTCGCCGAACGCGAACTGGTTTCTCGATTCCGAACATATGGCCGGCGCACCGGTCGCGGAATCCGGACAACTGTTTTCCCACACCCCGGGAACCGTAACCCAGGGAGATCTGCTCGCCCTGCTCGGACCGGCCTTGACCGCACGGGGCGACACCTTTCTCATTCGCGCCTATGGCGACAGTGGTGCCGCCACCGGCGCCCGCGCGTGGCTCGAGGCGGTGGTGCAACGCGTTCCGGATCCGGTTGATCCCGCTGCTCTGACCGGCCCGGATCGCTTTCGCCCCGTTTCGCGCTGGGGGCGCCGCTTTGAAATCGTTTCGCTTCGTTGGCTGCTTCCAGAGGAAATCTAATCATGCGAAATTTCTTTTTCGTCATTTTCCTGCTGTGCTCCCTGCGCATCCCTGCACAAGGCACCCCGCCGGAACCTCCACCACGTCGCGAGGTGTCCATGTGCTTTCTTTTTGCCACCCATGTGCCGGAGTACTATACCTCGGAGCCCGAAGGAGAGTATTCCAGATTTCGTATCGACAGCGATCGGTTCAGTTCGTGGAAT
>JAGYLC010000074.1 GCA_018401235.1 Kiritimatiellia bacterium | reverse complement strand
CACCTGCCGCAGAGCGCGGACCAGTCGGCACTGCGGGGGAATGAGATCGAATGCGGAGTCCAGGGCGGCCTGGAGATCGCCGCTGACCAGAAGGTGGCTTTCCAGAGCGGCCAGGAACATTTCTGCGTAGACTCCGTCCCCAAAATGATCGGCCAGGGCGTCTTCGCGGGCAAGCGAAGCGGCGAGGCGGGGACGTCCGGGGGCGATGCAGGCCCAGATTTCGGAGCGAATGGCCGCGCCCATGCCGTCCCCGAAGCGATTGTTGTGGATGCCGGTAAGTGGCGGTTCCCATCCGCGTGCGGTGTTCCAGCGGGCGATGCCGTATTCGTCGGGGTAGCAGCGGTAGTGGTCGGCGGCAGCTTGCGCCAAGTGCCGGGAGCGGGTGTTCAGCCCCTGTTCCTCCAGAACGTACAGCCAGAGCAGTTGCAGATCCAGATCGTCGTTGGGGAGCATCCGGGTGGATATGAGGTCCAGAGAGACGGAGAGGGGGCCTTTGCATCCTTCGAAGGGCATGCCCAGGGTTCCGCCAATGCCTTTGCCCATCCAACAGCCCGCGATCCGATCAGTGAGTTTTAGGTGATTCATTCAGTAAGCTCCGGGATGTGCGCCAAATGGGCGTGGGCGGAAATCACCGGAAGGTCCACATCCCACAGGCTGCGCACAATGCGGGGGCCCGGATCGGAGGGCTGGGGATGGAGGACGTTTTCGCGGTCCACAATGAAGCTGCCACAAAAGCCCAGGCGACTCGGGACCTCGTAATCCTCGTGAAGATTGTTTCCCACAATCACGGTTTGGGCGGGGTTGAGTCCGGAAGAGGCGAGAACGCGCTCCCAAAAGCGGAGATCGTGTTTTTGTCCGTATTGTTGATTCGAACAGAAGATTTCGCGGAAGTATCCGCTTTCCCTGAAGGTGCCAAGACCGGCGGCCTCCAGTTTCAACAGGCAACCGATGCGGGGGTTGTTGCTGACGATGTGGAGGGGAACCCCCTGTTCAAATAGGCGGTGAACAAGGTGCAGGCCGTCCTCGTAGATGTGGAGGTTTTCGCGGTGCCAACGGGTCAGGGCCTCCCAGATTTCGGGCTCGGGGATGTTGAAGTTTCGGACGAAATCGTCGTAGTCCCAAAATCTTTTTTCTTCCGCATACGCGTGGAGGGCCCGGGAGGCTTCGGTGCGCGGCATCCCCTGTTCCACCAGGCGGTCCGTGAAAAGTTCAAACAGCGCATTGCCCATGACGTAGCGGGAATCAATTTGCGGGGTGCCGGCATCGTCGGTGAGAGTGCCGTCAATATCAAAGAGCACGTTTGGGAGAAGTGGAAGCGGGTTCGGGCGGGGCATGGGAAATGAATTATCGTCGACTGGGTTGAAAAATCAGCGGGCGGTTTTCCTCCAGATCTTGGGGGCGGGCGGTTCCGACATGGCCGTCGAAGTAGAGGATATTCACCCGATCCTGATGGCGGGGGGCGGCCCACACTTCGGAGGAGATGCCGGGATTGAAAAAATAGACATGCCCGGTATGCACATCGAGCAGCCAGGCCTTTTGGGAGGGAGATACGATCTGGTCATAGAGCAGGTGGGAATTCCCCTCCACAAACGCTCCGATGCTGGGGCCGTAACTGATGGCGAAATTGCCGCGCTGGGCGGGACAGCGGAACACCCTGTCGGTACCGGATTCCAGGCTGATATTGGATTTCACCACTGCGCCCGCATAGGGGGCGAGGAGGTTGAACCAGGGGGGATTCGCATATCCGCTGCCCGGTCCGGATCCCGAGTTGATAAAGGGGAGTTGCTGATTGTGATCGACGACATACGCAAGGGTGGCTTGACCGAGCGAGCGGAGATTGGACACACAGGCGATTCGACGTGAATTGTCCAGTGCGCGGTTGACCGCCGGGGTAATGATCGCGACCAAGAGGGCGATGATGGCGATCACCACCAGCATTTCAATGAGAGTGAAGCCGCGGGATGATCGTTTTTTCATGGTTCAAGTTCCTCGAAATCATGGTGCAGGATTGCCGCGTCGGGAAGGAGATCCGGGGTTTGGAAAAGGGCGCGAACCTGTTGTTCATTCAGCGGAAAACCAAAGATGCGCAGCTCGTCCAGTTTCCCCGGAAAGCGGGGCCGTTCGGCGTTGGAGCTGTCCCAGCCCAGGGACAGGCGCATGGGCTGAATGAAAGCGTTCATGTTGAGATCGCTTCGCCGGATGACCCGTGCGCCATCCACAAACAGTTCCACTTCACTGTGACCGCCCTGATTTCGCCGCCAGTTGACCACCAGGTGATGCCATTCACCGGGCCGCCAGTCGACGAGGTCGGCCTCCACTTTCACCCAGGCATGATAGGCGACCTCCGGACCGTCTTTCCGCTGGGTGCGGTAAAAGACCAGTTTGCCTTCCCGGATGGCGAAAACCAGATAATCGGGTTGCCGCGCGCCAGCAGTGAACAGGATGGCATCCGTCTCGTCTTCGGGTCGCCGATCCAGTGCCGCCCAGATGGAGAAGGAGCCCTCGGTGTCCAGCACCCCGTGCAGGGAGCCAAATTGGGGGGTGCCAACGGGCAGGAGGCGGATGCCCTGGCCGGAGATGCCGGAAACGGGGGCAACCCCCGGTAGTGGAGCTTCTTCGCGGACGGAGGCCGCCTCCCATTTCGCCCGCAGGTCGTCGGGAAGCTCGTCCGGGGTGGCGATCACCTGATAGCGGTGGCGGAGGGTGACGGACTCGCCGGGGGCCAGTGTCTGCGGGGTGCCGAAGAGTTCGAGGTTGACGGAATGGAAGACCCGATCCAGATGGACGTGGGTGTTCGCATCTTCGGCGGGAAAATGATTGAGGACTCCGCGTCCGTTTTCCAAATTGAGCAGGCCCCACCATCCTTTCGGTTGCAATTCATCGGCGGCGGCGAGGGAGGTGGCCGGACGCAGTTCGGAGGATCCGGAGTCGGCCCCCCACACCAGCGCGGTTTGGGAGAGATCCCCGGAGAGCTGGAATTCCGGATGCACCCGGATCACCGCTGGGAAGGGAGTGTTACCGCGATTGGTGAGGGTGGTCTGAATGTGCACATAGGGGGAGTCACCGGCTTCGACGCGGATGCGGCGACGGAGATGGATCTGTTCCGGGGTGAGGGCTTCCAGGAGCAGTTCCCGACCCGTGGCATCCTGGTGGAAGGTGGGTTCCATGGCCAATTCCCATCCGGGAGAGGCGAAGTCGCGTCGGGGGTATTCCTCGTAGCCGCCGTAGCGGAAATAGGTCGCTCCGGGATCCTGCAGCGAGACCAGTTGCAGGGGTTCGTAGAAGAGATTTTCCCCATGCTGACGATCAAACAGGCGAATGAGCCGTCCGCCCACCCCGGGGAGGATGCCCAGACGCAGGCGGTCGTTCTCGAGCCAGAGGACGGGCTCCTTGCGGGAGCGGGTGCGGAAGAGCACGCGCTCCATGGAGGCGTCCATGAAATTGTTCGCCACCGCCAGATCACGAATATGGGCCCAGGTGTCCGCATGGTTGTCGGGGGCACCGGGATTGAACTCGTAGTGATCGGGGTCGCGCCGCAGACGCCAGACCCCGTCGTCGGAGGCGACCAACTGTTTCGGGAGCACGGTGGTTTCGGCATAGCGGAGCGATTGCACCATGCGCGCGGCGGTGGACGTCGCCAGCGCGGGTGCGTCGGCGGGGAGCAGGGTTTGCAATTCGCGCAGGAGGGTGAAGCCCTCCTCCAGCATGGCGGGAGTGAAGACCCGCGCGGAGGGAACGGTGATTTCCCGCCAGATGGGGGGATTCCAGTCCGCATCCGCATAGGCTTGATCCAATAGACGCAGATAGGCGATGGCCGGTTCGGCGGCATCGCCGAAAAGACGGGTGGCGTAATCGCTTCGGATCGTTTCCAGGGTTTGATCCGGATCCCAAATTTTGCGGGAGAGGAAATAGTAGAGGAAGGGGTTGTGCCGATGCAGATCGTCTCCGGCCTGGGTGAAATAGACTTTGTAGGGATTGGGAAAGGCCTCGAGAAAGTCCACCATGCGGTCGGCCACCCGGCCAAAGCCCAGGGGCGTGAGCGGAGAACCGCTCTGATCGGGTACATGCAGAATAAAATAATCCCAGATCCCGATGCCGGCCCCGCCGGAGGTAGACCAGGTATTAAAAATATCGCGCGCGTCGGCATTCCAGTCGGTATCGATGGCGTGGACCAGACTGCCATTGCCGGCGTAGCCGTGGGCGACCTGGTTGATCACGTTCGGTTCGGTCGTCATGCCCTCGTAGGGCCAGACATAGCGGGAGTAGGCGAGATTGACGATGTAGCGGTCGGGATGTTTTTCCGCGACCAGGCGGGCGACCGCATTGATGAATTCGACCTGACGGCGGGTCATATGTCCCTCGGCACCCGGATCAAAGTTCACGCCGCCCAGGGCCATGCAGGTGTCGCATTCACACCACTTCACATCCCCGTCGGGCGGAGAGATAGGAACCGCGTCGCCCTCGGGATTGCGGTCAAACCAGTTGATGATGTAGTCGGCAACCAAACGGTGGACCTCCGGATGGGTGGTGCAGAGGTAACCGCCCTCCTTTTCCTGGGGAATACGGCGTCCGTTAAAGAGAGAAAAATATTCGGGATGGGTTTCGAACCAAGGGTCGTTGGCAAGCAGCCAGGGACTGTTGTGGCAGATGTGTTGCCAGAGGACTTGACCGCCCCGCTTCAGCCAGGCGGGATGCATGCGCAAATTGAAATTCCGGTTCTGGCGGTTTTTCACCGACCAGTCGATCACCCGCTCCGCCTCCTCGGGGAGGAGGCTCCGCGTCCGATTTCGCGCACCGCGAATTCGGGGCGTTGGAGAACAGAAGCTTCCGGAAGCAGCAGGTGGTCGCGGCGGGGAATAAGCCCCGCTACCGCGCGCCGTGGTGCCGACGGCACGGCCGGTGCGGTTTCGCAGAAGGCCAGATAACCGGCATGACAACCCCCCGATCTTGTGGTCGGGAAGGCCGTGCTGCACCTCGGCGACTGTCTCGACGTGATGCGGGGGATGGACCCCGCATCTGTCGACTCGATCGTCTGCGATCCGCCGTATGGCCTTGGGTTCATGGGGAAGGAGTGGGACAGCGGAAAGTCTTTTGTCGAGCGCAAGGCGGCAAAGCCCAACACGTTCGATCACGTCGGCGGCAACCACAATCCGGCGAACAGCAAGGATCAGCAGCGCACAAGGCATCGCGAGGGCATTGCTTACCAGGAATTCATGCACGACTCATTTACGGAAGCCCTGCGTGTCGCCAAGCCCGGCGCCCATCTGCTTGCGTTCGGCGGCACCCGCACGTTCCACCGGCTCGCTGTCGCGATCGAGGATGCAGGATGGGAGATCCGCGATACGGTGATGTGGGTTTACGGGTCCGGGTTTAGCAAAGGCTTTAACCTGCGCAGAGCTGGCGTATGTGTTTGTTCTGAAAGTGGGAATGCTGTATCATGTATCCATCACGAAACTGGAGATGGGCATGGCAAACAGACAACCAAACACGACGTGCGACTTGTGCGGGGAAGCGATCTACCGACGCCCGAATCTGCTCCTCAAGAACAAGGGAAAGTTTTGCTCTACGGCTTGCAGGAACAAGGTTCACAAGGCGTTTGGCCCGAGGGGTCCGAATCCGAAGCTGGCAGGAGAAAACAATCCGGCGTGGAGCGGGGGGAGCTATATCGAGCCGGAGAAAGGGTATCGGATGATACGGAATCCGAGCCATCCGCGAGCGCGACAGAATGGGTATGTTCTGGAGCACATTCCGGTAGCCGAGAAGATACTTGGCCGATCGTTGACGGCGGAGGAGGAGGTCCATCACATCAACCGGGATCGGGCGGACAACAGGCCGGAGAACCTGAAGGTCTACGCGAGTCATCTGGAGCACTGGATGGACGAGCATTACACGGACGTGGCCAATGCCCGCGATGCGGCAAATTACTCAAAGAATACGAAGGATTCGGGACATCTCTAAAACCAGCGTTTGAGCCGATCATCGTCGCGCGCAAACCCCTCGACGGCACCGTCGCCGGGAATGTGCTCAAGCACGGCTGCGGGGCGTTGAATGTGGATGGGTGTCGGATTACTGCGGATGGCGGTCGCCCGTTGCGCGAGATCGACCCGAAACAGACGAACAACAACGCCTATGCCGGGCGCATGGACGGATCGCTTCAAGGGGGATCGAAAGCCGTTGGCGAGACGACTCTTGGCCGGTTCCCCGCGAACCTCATTCACGACGGCTCGCCCGAGGTGGTCGCGCTGTTTCCGCAAACGGAATCGGGCACACTGAATCAAGGATCGATCACGTCGGAAAACCGGATCTACGGCAAGCGCGGAGGGTACGACAACCCGACGCTGTATCAAGGCAACCAAGGCAGCGCCGCCCGCTTCTTCTACTGCGCCAAAGCCAACAAGTCCGACCGCGACACCGACAACACGCACCCGACCGTAAAACCCGTCGAGCTGATGCGCTATCTGGTGCGCTTGGTTACCCCGCCACGCGGCGTCACGCTGGACCCCTTTATGGGCTCAGGTTCTACCGGAGTCGCCGCCGTCCTCGAAGAGGCCCGGTTCATCGGCATCGACTACGAACCAAGCTATTTCGAGATCGCCAGCCGCCGCATCGACGACGCCCAACGCCAGCAGACCCTAGACCTGGATCCGCCCGACCCGCGCGCCCAAACCCCTCAATAAAAAAATCCCGGTTTTTCGTCTTCGCCCCCTTGCGCTCTTATAATTACATGCTAGTATTATATTCAAGCAAGGGGCAACGACGACAACCAACCGGAGAGACGCCATGCAGACCATCATCAACCGCAGCCCGCTGACCATCTCGATCGACACGGACGGCGCAATCACCGTGACACTGAACAGCGCTCCGCTGGCGATGCCTTTCGGCACCAAGATCAAGGCGCTTTCCGAGGTGAAAGGCTCCGGAACGGCTGCGCTGGTTGCAGCAGCCAAGGCCAAGGGCGGCACGCACCTGATGGGATCGCGCGTTGCGCTGCTCCCCGGCGAGGCCGATCTGATCGCCGCAGCGCTTGCGTCGCATCCCGCGCTGATCGCCAAGGATGCCGCATTCCAGGCTGAGTGTGAGCGGCTCGCCGCGGCCGAGCGCAAGATCAACGCCGAAAACGCATGGCAGACCGACCCCCGCTACGGCTTTGCAGAAGGCGCCGAGACCCCGGATCGCGCAGACAACACGCCGAGCCACAAGCGGGATTATTGATCACAACCACGGCCCCGCAATGGGCCAAGAGGATAGGCGACATGACCACAATCAACATCACCGGAACCATCCTTTCAGGCAACCTCGGCGAAGGCTGGAGCGACCAAGACGAGGCGGCCGAGGCTTACGCAGAGTTCCTTTCCGCGCGGTATCGCGCGGCGGCCGAGTCAAGTTTCCCGGGCGCAGAAATCAGCGTCGAGATCGAAGTCGAGTACAACACGGAGGGATGTTCCCCCGATGCGATCGCGACCGGAGACGCCGGCACCCTCGAAATGGCGCGGCTTGAGGACATGCTGACCAACGACGGCGCATGGAACGAGTTCCTCGACTCCGACGCCGCGCGCGAGCTGGCCTAATCACCCCAACCGCCCGGCTCCGTCTGGGCAGGACACCACATGAACACCGAGAGCCTGATCCGAGACACCATCGCCGGCACATGGCGCGCCGGCCACTACGATACGGCGATCGACCGGCTCAGTGGCGCGCGGATGGCGTTGCTGTACGTCGAGCCCAAGAGTGCCGCCATCGACGATTTGACCGATCTCATCAACGTGGCGCTACGGCTCTACGCTGAGGATGCGACACATCAAACCAAACGGGCGGCCTGGGCCGGCTGCCCGCGGACAACCCGATTGCGACACGGCAGATCTCGATTCTTTTGCCGCTGAACCTGGTCGAGAAGGCGCGGCGAATCGGCGACGATAACCTGACCGAGGGCGTGCGTCGCGCGCTGCGGGCGTATCGGCCTCGCCACGGATTCGGCGCCGGCCCGGCCACGGTCGTGGCGAATGGCAAAACCATCCCTGCCGAACGGACCTTCGCCGATGGCACCGTCACGCTCACGCTGTCGGAAGATCAATCCTGACCGCCGGGCAAAAACGCTGGCGGTGAATGTGGGAATGATGGGTTCGGTACTGCTCAGATGTTTTGGCGAAAGGAAAATTTCAATGAAAAATACTCTTTCCCGCTGTTGCCTCTCGCGCTTGGGTTTGCTTGCTTGCGTTTCTCGCCAATCCTCCGGGCGTGGTGGTTCTTGGTGATTTCTGAGGCTGACTCTGGGGGCAGGTGGAACGTTGAGGGCACTGCGTTTGGCAATCAGCCCTTCAGCGGGAAACAAGCCTCCCATAACTGCTCGGACGCAAGGGTGAGGGCGCGGTTAATTCTGGGGCGGTCGCTGGCGATGCAGCCACGGGAAAGCTGACCAGCCAGCCGTTCGAAATCTCGAAACTGTTCATTGGCTTCCTGTTCGGCGGAGGCAAGGCGCTCATATGGAACTCGGCGTTCGTCTCGGAAGTGGACGGTCATAAGCGCGCTGGGCAACGGGAAATAATCTGATGCCATGGAGTGGGTGAACTGGGATGTCTCCTGAATTGCCACAAAAACGGGTCGTATTATCATCGAGGATGCCCCCTGAAAGACCCCTGGGGCCATGTGGTGGCGGATCACCGTTTTATCGCCGGTTCCCACGCCGACCTTTGCCGTGGCATCACCCTTTGCGATCGCATGGTCCCGCAGCGCGAGAAGCCGGTGGCTGTCTGGGGGCGTGGCCTTCCCGGCGACAGGATCTGGGCGGACCTTGCCGGGCAGACGAAGGAAACGCAGGTGACGCCTCGAACAGATGGCGGGTGGAACTTGATCCGATGCCGGCTTCCGCCGAAGGCCGCGACCTTGCCATCGAGCAGGTGGGTGGCGAAAAAGTGTTCTTTACCGATGTACTGGTCGGCGAGGTCTGGCTGGCCGGGGGACAGAGCAACATGGGCTTCGCCTTGAACGGGGTGTTGGAGGCGGAAAAGGAACTTGCCTCCGCCAACCTTCCCACGCTGCGCATCATGCAGATGCCCTCTCGAGGGTCGGCCGAACCGCTCGACATGGCGGGTTGCACGTGGAAGGTCGCCACGCCTACGACCATTGCCGGTTTCAGCGGCGTGGCATTTATCTTCGCTCGCAGTCTCATCGAAAAACTCGGCGTCCCGGTGGGTGTCATCCTATCCTCGGTGGGTGCCACGTCCGCCGAGCAATGGACGCCTGCCGAAGTCCTTGCCAACGATCCCGAGTGGAACCAAACGATGGTCGGGGAACTCGCCGAAGCGGAAAGAAATGCCAGGCTTGTGGAAACATTCCAGCAGGACCTGAAGGCTTGGCGCAACGAGAACGGCTGTTCGGAAGAAGAAGCAGTGGACCATGCATGGGCGGATCCTGCGCTCGAAACTTCTGACTGGCGGACGGCCACCGTTCCCTTCGCGTTTGGAACTGCTCTGGACACTCCCGGTGGAGGCCATTTCTGGATGCGCAAGGACTTCGACGTTCCAGAGGACAAAGCCGGCAAGCCCGTTTCTGTCGTCACAGGCACTCTGGATCGGCAGTTCATGCAGGTCTTTCTCAACGGGGAAAAAATCGGAACCCTCGGTGACAAGCCCCCGATGTTTTATCAGGCCCAGGGAAACCGGATCGTGCTGCCGGGCAAACTGCTGAAGCCCGGACGCAACGTGCTCGCCATCCGCTGCACGGTGTTCGACCCGGCCTCCGCTTTTCGTCAGCCCGCGGACAAGATGGAATTGCCGGTGGCCGATCCTGCGACCTTGGATGGCACCTGGCTGCTGAAAGCGGAAACCCTCTTTCCTGCGGTCTCCCCCGAAGCCATCGCCGCGCTGCCGAATTTCGGAACCGTCACCATAATGCGTGCGTCCACAGGCCTCTATAACGCGATGATCCACCCGCTTGTCCCGTTCACCCTGCGCGGCGTGATTTGGTATCAGGGCGAATCCAACGCCTTCAAAGCCGACCGCTACAAAGATCTTCTGACCGCGATGATCACCGAATGGCGGGCCCGCTTCGGGCAAGGTGATTTCCCCTTCTATATGGTGCAGTTGGCAAACTACTACAATCCGGTGACCGAGCCTGTGGTCACTGATCGCAGGACGACCGACGACTGGGTCGCGCGCGTGCGGGAGGCCCAGCTTCAGGTCGTCCAATCCGTCCCCGAGACGGGCATGGCCGTCGCGATCGATGTTGGCGAGAAAAACATCCACCCGCTGAACAAACAGGATGTGGGAGACCGGCTCGCACGACTGGCCTTGGCCCAGACCTACGGCCTGAAGGATGTCGAGCACGCCAGCCCGGTCTATGCATCCATGAGCCGGGAAGGTGCGGCGATTCGCGTCAAGTTCACGGTCGGCACCGGCGGACTCATGATCGCCTCCAAATCCGGTTTGGAGCCCGCCAAGGAAACGCCCGACGCCAAGCTCGCTCAGTTTGCGATCGCCGGTGCCGACCGGAAGTTTGTCTGGGCCGATGCCATCATCGACGGCAGCGACGCCGTGATCGTATCCAGCCCCGCCGTGCCCGAACCGGTCGCGGTGCGCTACGCCTGGGGGCTGAATCCCGAGGGCTCCAACCTTTACGGACGAAACGGCCTGCCGGCCTCTCCGTTCCGCACCGACGATTGGCCCCTGCCTCAGAAATGACCTTCATAGGAACAGCACGATGAAGGAAATCAATAAATCAGAGGGATTAAGACCCGCCATGCTCCACAAGGATGGTGGTCCCAATCCCGAAGAGACCGCCGCCTGCTGTAACACGTCCGGATGTTGCGGCGGCAGCTCCATCACACGCCGAAGATTTATTGGCTCGGCGGCCCTTGCCACGGCAGGGTCATTCTTCTTGCCCCGCATGATCATGGCCGGGCCGTTCGAGGCTGGCGATTTTCAGAAATTGGTTCCCATAGACAAGAAGCTGGATCCAGCCTGGGTCAAATCTCTTTTTGAGCGCGGTGAGTCGGAGGTCTTGCGCGGCGGAGATCTGAAATACGTCGGGATGCCGATCGGCGGCATCTGTGCCGGTCAGCTCTATCTCGGCGGCGACGGGAAGCTCTGGCACTGGGATATTTTCAACGAGCAGCACCAAACCGGGTCTAAGCATTACAAGGAACCGCGGCCCGCCACCGAGGGCATGAATCAGGGCTTTGCCCTGCGCATTCTTTCCGGCGCGCCCCCGGAGGTCCGGACGCTCGACGCCGGGGGCTTCCCCGGGGTCACCTTTAGCGGAGCGTACCCGATCGGCAAGGTGACCTACAGCGATCCGGCGTTTCCTCTCGAAGTCAGTATGGAGGCCTTTTCACCATTCATTCCGCTGGATCTCGCGGATTCGAGCCTTCCCGCCACCGTCATGAAATTCACGGTGAAGAATACATCATCCGCGAGAATCGAAGCCGAACTGGGCGCTTGGCTGGAGAATGCGGTCGTCCGGAAG
>JAGYLC010000073.1 GCA_018401235.1 Kiritimatiellia bacterium | reverse complement strand
ACACGTCGCCGGTATTCTGAAAGCTGGACGACATCGCATCGAACGCGGCGATCGTGCGGTTGGCATCGGCCTCGATCTGCGCGACTGCGATATCCGCCCGCGCCTCGAAGATGGCGACGCGTTCGGCGGATTGGATCTTTTCCCATCCGAGAATGAAATCCGCGCTCGCGCGGGTCATCAGCTCGGCTTTTTCGGCTGCGGCTTTGAGCTCTTCGCCGCCGTCGTGGACGCTATCCGCGCCTTTATCCGCAGCGTCGGCGATGTCGATCCATTTGCCGGTTGCGGCGTCGAACACCGAGATCAGACCGCGCGTCGTGGTCGACAATGCGTCCGTTGCATCGGATGCCTCGACGGTGCCGTCTGCCGTGAGCTGCAGGGCCGGGTTGAGCAGGTTGAACTCGGCGACGAGCCCGTCCACGCCGATCTCGTCGAACGATGCACCAAGATCTTTTGCTGCGCTCTCGGCCTCAATCCATTTGCCTGTAGTCTCGTCCCAAACAAGCTTCCCTGAATTGACGAGGTCGTTGAACTCCTCCATCGTGAGATTGGTCAGGCCGATCTCGGACCCCAGGCTCTTCAGCGTCGCCTCGGACCGGGCGACGGCGTCATCCGATGCGCCGATGAGCGGCGGAATATCCTTAAGCCCGAGCAACCATTCCTCGAGAGCCTCGTCGAGTCCGGTAACTTCTGCGATGTATTTGCCGACTTCGAATCCGGCAAGCGCGACGGATGCGCCCGCAATCACCGGCCCCAACGCGGCGAATGAACCGACCAGTCCTTTGGCTGCGCCTGCCGCGCCGAGAGCGCCGGACAGCGAGCCGACGGTGCCGGCAACGATGTTGGCCGTCGTCGACAGGCCCAGGAAATAGCCGATGGCTGATTGCACTTCCGGATCTAGATCGGCAAACGACTGCACTAGCCATCCGATGGTATCGAACAGCGGCTGGAGCCCTTCCATCACGCCCGACGTGACGTTAATCATCCCGGTGAACGCATCAACGGCGAGTTGAATCGCCTCGGCCAGCCCCTCGGGCGTCGTCAGATCGACACCGTCGAACAGGCCGGACAGTGCTTCGTTGACGCCTTCCATCGCGTCCTCGAACCCGGACCAGTCAACCAGGGCGAGTGCTTCGGGAAGGTTTTCCGCGGCGGTTGCGAGCATCGCCGCGAGGTCGGCAATAAAGCCTTCTACGATCTCGAGCGGGACGTCAAATGATCCCTGATCAATGCCTTCGCCGATGCCGTTGAATACATCGGTCAACCCTTTTGACAGGTTGGTCATCTCGGGCAGCAGCTCGGACCCGATCTTGATCAGGATCACGTCGACGGCGTTGCCAAGCACCTTATTCACGTTTTCGAACGTGTCGGCCATGATCTTGTAGGCCGCATCGGTCGACCCCGCCGCGCCGTCCATCGCTTCGAGGTTGCGCGTGAAAACTTCGGAGGAGTTGGACGTGAGCGCCAAGACCGCGTTCAGCGCCTCGGTGGAGCCGAAGAACCGCGCCATCTGATCGACATTGCCGCCGGTCGCGGTGTAGAGGTCTTGGAGCAGACCCTCCAGCCCTTTCGTCTCCAACGCCGGACACCGAACGCAACGCCTAGCTCCGCTGCCGCATCCGAGGCCCCTTTCGACGGGACAATGATGTTGGAGAGCGCAGCTTTAAGCCCGGTCGCCGCCTCACTGGTGCCGATGCCGTTGAACGTCAGCGTAGCGAGTGCGGCGCCAAGGGTCTCGATCGGCACGCCCACGGCCGCGGCAGTCGGCGCGAGCTGGCACCGAAAGTGCTATAAACCCACTCCCGCCGTGATAGAGGACGTGAACCGTTTTCTGCGCGGATGGTCGGAGTACTTCAAATACGGGTATCCCCGCAAAGCCTATCGGGACTTGAACTACTACGCAGGGGGCCGACTGGTCACTCACATGAACCGGAGAAGTCAGCGAAAATATAACAAACCCAAAGATAAGAGCCACTATGAACACCTGATCGACTTGGGGCTCCTTCGCCTATGAGGATCGTTCACAGGAGAGCCGGATGCGGGAAAACTGCACGTCCGGTTCGACGAGGCTGCGGTAAAGCTCCAACAGGGTGTAACGCGCTGGAATACACGCTTATGTGTATCATCTTTCACTGGAAGACTCTAACATGCCTTCTGCATGGGTCCGTGGGGTCCGCGCCGTCCGTGGTTGACAAAATCCGAAGCAAATAAAAACAACCGCGGACGGCACGGACTTCGCGGACACTTGCTGGTTTAAGAACAGCATTTGAATCTGCGATGCCTATCCGCTATTTTGCCCTTCAAACGGAGGGCTGGGGCTCTAGGGGTGCTTCCTTTTGCGACCTTTTGCGGCAAAAATGATGTTCTATATGCAACCTGTGCCAACCGGATAGGCATGGATGGTTCTAACTCAATCCACTGGGAATGCCGACGGCAAAGAGGGGCATTTGAGGCCATTTTTAACCCTCACTCACACTTGCAGCCTTCCCTTATTCAGCTACACTGCCCTCATGAAACTTCATCTTCTCGCACTCACATCTTTTCTAATTGCCGCCTGTGGAAATCAACCGGCGGCGGACGATTCGGAATTTCCTTCCATTCGGACAGATATCCCGAAAGTGCTCGAGGGGGCCCGGTTGGTGTTTGGACACGCGGACGGCGTCTACCTCCAGGAGGCGGGATCTAAACGTCCTACGCTGATCGTCCCCGGCGCCACTTGGCCGCGTTGGAGCCCGGATGGCTCTTTCATTGCCTACTTGAAAGACAAAGGCGTACATCGGCTCATACTGGAAACCGGTGAACATGAAAAGTTGGCGGACGTGGGAGAGCCCCGCACCCTGGTAGTCTCGTTCGACGGTAAAGAGGTCTGGTTTTCGGATGGATCCACGGTCAAGGCCGTGCACATCGGGAGCAAAAGCGTTAGGAAACTGGCGGAGGACGGTCAATTCCTGGAAATCGATGCGGGACCGGAGGGAAAAACCCTGCTGGCGACGGTGAGGCGGTTCGGGTATCGGGTGAAGGTGTTCGATCTGGAATCGGGCGAGGTCACCGATCTGGGCAGGGGCTGCTCCGCCAGTTTTTCACCGGACGGCAAAACGGTCACCAATAATCTGGACGGACATCGCTTTCTGGCCCTGATCGACTGGCGTTCCGGGGAGACTCTCCAAAAAATACCGGCGCCGATGGACAGCAAAGCCGATAATCAATTCTGGTCCAATCACCCGGACTGGATTATATCTATGGATGAATCGGACGGGGCCATTTTGGGACACCGGGTCTCCGATCACCAAATTTGGCGCTTATCCACCATCCCCAAGGGGGATCGTCCCGATCTGTGGATTCCTACTCCCTGAAACCTTTCCCGCTCATCGTGTCTCGTCCCCTCCCATCCCCCGACCACCTGTGGCAAAGCTGTCCCGCCGCCATGCGGGTGGTGGAAACCCTGCAGTCCGCCGGATTCGAAACTTTTTTCGCCGGCGGATGGGTGCGGGATTTGTTGCTGAATCGTGCCTCCAAAGATATTGACATTGCCTCCCGGGCCCGTCCGGATCAGGTGGAGGCCCTCTTCCCCCGCACCCACGCAATCGGCAAAGCATTCGGGGTGATTCAGGTGGTGCAGAACGATGAGGTTTTTGAGGTAGCCACCTTTCGTCGCGATCTGGCCTATCAGGACGGGCGCCGCCCCGAAGGCTACGAGCCCAGCAGCCCGGAGGAGGATGCGAGCCGACGCGATTTTACCATCAACGGCCTGTTTCTCGATCCTCTCAGCGGAGAGCTACGCGACTACGTGAATGGCGTGTCCGATATTCAGTCGGGTATCATCCGGGCCATCGGCGATCCGGCCCTGCGCTTTCAGGAGGATCACCTGCGCATGTTGCGCGCAGTGCGCTTCGCCTCCGTGCTGGGATTCGATATCGAGACGGCCTCCCGCCAGGCGATTCTGGAAAAGGCCCCATTGCTGAACAAGGTGAGCGCGGAGCGCGTTCGGGTTGAATTCGTGCGCCTGCTCACCGAATCCCCAAAAGCGGGGGATGGGGTACAACTCCTGCATGACTGCGGCCTGTTGACGCACATCCTGCCGGAGCTGCTGGACTGTATCGACTGCACCCAGCCCCCCGAGTTCCATCCCGAAGGCGACGTGTGGACCCACACCCTGATGATGCTTAACGAACTCACGGATCCCTCCCCCGAATTGGCCCTGTCGGTTCTACTTCATGATATCGGCAAACCTGCCACCCGCACGGAAGAAGCCGGTCGCATAGGCTTTCAGGGACATGCGCAGGTCGGTGCGGAGCTGGCGGAAGCCTGGTTGCGCCGGATGAAATTCAGCAAAAAACAGATCCGGACCGTGACCGGTCTGGTGCATCGGCACATGGACATGATGAACGTTCCCAAGATGCGCAAAGCCACCCTGAGAAAAATCGTGTCCAGAGATGTTTTTGAAGATGAACTGGAATTGCACCGGGTCGACTGCCTCTGCAGCAATGGCATAAAGGAGAGTCGGGGCATCCTGCTCCAAGCCCGCCGCGAATTCGAAGCGGACGCCGCCCTCCCCGATCCCTGGATCGGCGGACGGGACCTGCTCGACCTCGGCCTCCCCCCCGGCCCCGAAATCGGCAAGTGGAAACATCTCGCCTACGAACAACAACTCGAAGGTGTCTTCCCCGACAAAGCCGCCCTTTTGGAGTGGGTTAAAAAGAAAAGAGTTTGACAAACCACACTATCTCTATAAGAGTAGTGTTGATTAAACAACCCCTCCACGCAAACACGAGGAAACCACCCCATGACCCTAACTCAGAACCAAAGCTACCATCAAGTCGACCACTTTGTGGGCAACACGCCCCTGATCTACCTGAAAAGGCTTTCCGAACTCACCGGAAGTACCATTCTGGGCAAGGCCGAAGTCAGTATCGTGGACGGTCTCTACGAAGAAGGCCACATCCCCGGCGCCTCCAACATCTCCTGGCACACCGACCTGGTAGACAACCCGAACCGGGACATTGTCACCAAAGAAAACTTTGAAAAACTGATGTCCCGACTGGGCGTGACTCCAGACACCACCGTGGTTCTCTATGGAGACCACGACAACTGGTTTGCCGCCTGGGGGGTCTGGATTTTCAAGGTCTACGGACACGAGAACGTGAAGCTGCTTGATGGCGGACGCCGTAAATGGCTGGCCGAGGACCGTCCGCTGGACACCATCACTCCGGACATCCGACCTACCGAGTACACCGTATCGGAGGTTCACCTTGACACCCGCGCCCTTCTACCGGAAGTCGTGGCCGTGGCCGAAGGTCGTACCGATGCCCATTTGGTGGACATTCGCTCTCCGGACGAATACCAGGGCCGCGTCTTTGCCCCCGCCGGCATTCAGGAACTCTCTATTCGGGCCGGGCACGTCCCCGGGGCCGTGAACGTCCCCTGGGTTGCAGCCGTGAATCCCGCCGACGGCACCTTCCGCTCGGCAGAAGAATTGAAAACCATTTATGCCGAACAGGGTGTGGACGGTTCCAAACCCGTGATCGTGTATTGCCGCATTGGCGAACGCTCCGCCCACACCTGGTTTGTCCTCAGCCAAATTCTGGGCTACGAAGTCAAACAGTACGACGGATCCTGGACCGAGTACGGCAATGTCGTGGGCGTGCCCATTCGCAATCCCGCCGGTACCGTTTGGACCGGAAAATAATCTTAGGGCAGCTAACATGAGCGACGCGGTACCCGCCGAAATCCCCCAGCTACACGAACCGGAACTCCGAAGCCCACTCCTGCGACTATTCGCATTGGGACTGGCGTTGGCTGCGGTTTATATGACCTTCCGCCTGCACGGTCACGAAAACTATGGCCGTGCGGCCTCCTGGGTGTTCCTTCTGGGACTGGCGTTCGGCTGGGTACTGCAACGCGCGCGATTTTGCTTTTTTTGCATGTTACGCGACTTATTTGAAGGTAAGGACAGCCGGGCCGCGCTGGCAATGTTGCTGGCTCTGATCGTGGGTGTCACCGCCCACACCGTGCTCTTCACAGCCTGGATCCGCAATCCGATGGCGGGGCATCTCCCGCCCCGCGCCTTTATCGGCCCCGTGAGCTGGGTGGTGGGTCTGGGAGGATTTGCCTTCGGCGCGGGAATGTCCATGTCCGGATCCTGCATCAGCGCTCATTTATATCGCCTCGGCGAGGGCTCTCTACTCGCCCCTATTTCGATTTTCGGCGCTTTAGTCGGCGCCGTCCTTGGGCTCATGTTCTGGAACCCGCTCTACCTGCGGGTCCTGCAGGATGCCCCCATCGTGTGGCTGCCTGCCTGGAAAGGATATACGGCAGCATGGGCCTTGGTCACGGTGGCGCTGGGTCTGATCGCCTGGGGACTTCTGCGGTGGGTTCCGGCACCCGCCCCCATCCAAACCCGGCAACGGCCTACGGCCGGACGTGTCCTGCACGCGATCTTCACCCAGCGCTGGCCCGCATGGGTGGGCGGTCTGACCGTGGGCCTGCTTTCCACAGCCGCCCTTTTCCGGGGACAGCCCCTGGGAGTCACCGCCGAGCTGAACCGACTGGCCCGGGTGACCGGAGACGCACTCGCGCTGCTGCCAGAGCGGCTGGAAGGCGTAGACAGCTTCCGGGGATGCCGCATTCTGGGAGACGACCCCGCCCTCTCCTCCAACGCGCTTTTTGTGATTGCCCTGGTCGTAGGAGGTCTCATCGGCGCGGCGGGTACCGGGATGATTTCACCCTCCAACCCCAAACTCAAAGCCTACCCGCTGGCATTACTGGGCGGTATTCTGCTCGGTTGGGGCGGCTACATCGCGCTGGGTTGCACCATCGGCACCCTGCTATCCGGCACCCATGCCGGTGCGGCTTCCGGATGGATTTTCGCGGTGACCATGGTCCTGGGCGTACGCCTGGCTCTCCCGCTCCGATGGTGGGCCGAACGGTAACGAACGCTCGACTTTCTTTTTGGAGTTAAACCCTCGGAATCCCGTCCAGGGCCTCGTCCAGATTGCTCGGGTACTCCAGAGACTGGCTGATCCGGTTGTCGCCGTCGCAGATTACCACTTTCGACCTGTGGGCATTGATCTCGGAAATTTCCATGTGAGCCATGGCAAAGATGATGATTCGGTCCCCCTGATTGACCAGGTGCGCGGCCGCCCCGTTGACCCCCACGATCCCCGATCCCGCTTCCCCTTTAATCACATAGGTTTCGAACCGGGCTCCGTTGTCCAAGTCCGCCACATTCACGAATTCATTGGCAAAAATCCCGGTGGCCCGCAATAGGTTTTCATCAATAGTGATCGATCCCACATAATCCAGATTACATTGGGTGATCCGGGCTTGATGAATTTTTCCTGTTAGCACTTTTTTCAGCATAAACGTCTCCAAAACCATCGGCTTTTAGAGATCAATGTCCCGCCTGTCCACTCTCAATCCACATGGATTTGCGGTGAATGACTTCCGACCCACAGTTACTTCGCCTGCGGCGAACAGCTAAGCTATTTTCGTGAAAGTGAGATTATCGGAAATCGAGCCTGAATCCCAGTTCTTGATACATTTCGTGTTCTCCCGGTTGGAGACCGGTGATTCGGGTGGCTGAAAATTCACGTCGATCCCGATAGTTTCTGCGCAGTTGGGTAAAGTGAGCCCCCATGTCTCCGGTGGATTCGCGCAAGTGGCGGTCATCCAGCCGAATGTCGTAACAGGCCTTCACGCAGTTCCGCAGTCGTTCCTCCAGAGAGCCTTCTTCGGAGAGATGCACCTCCGAAATTTCCGGTGCTGGCATCAGAGGCTCCGGATCCCAGGCTGGGATATCCAGTTTCATCACTTCGCAAAGCTGTTCCCGAATTTGACGCGTACCGTTTACTTTTCCCTCCACCGAGTGGCCGGCGATGTGCGGAGTGGCCAGATCCGCCACCTGTAGCAATTCAGCCGGAATTCGGGGTTCGGGATCCCAGACATCCAGCACCAGCCAGGAAATTTGTCCGGAGCGCCTGGCCTGAATCAACGAGTCCGTATCGATGGCCTCGCCACGACAGGCGTTGAGCAGGATCACGCCCGGCTTGAGCATGGACAATTCGTCTTCGCCCAGCAGGCCCCGGGTGGGAAATGGGCCGTTCTCCACCAAGGGAACGTGCAGGGTCACCACATCCGACTCCCGCAGCAGCGTATCCAACTCCACAAATGCCCCCGCCCCTCCCGCCGCCTGTTTGGGAGGATCATTTCGCAGCACCCGGAAACCGAGGGCCCTCGCTTTCCGATCCACCCGGGTGCCCACCTGACCATGCCCGATGATTCCCAGAGTTTTCCCCTTGAATCGAAAACCGAGTTGATCAGCGGCCTCCAACAGGGCGGCCAGCACATATTCGGATACCGCATTGGCGTTGCAACCGGGCGCGGACGCGAAATGCACCCCCAGTTCCGCCAGGTCTTCGGGATCCGCATGATCG
Organism: Kiritimatiellia bacterium; assembly: GCA_018401235.1. GTDB lineage: Bacteria > Verrucomicrobiota > Kiritimatiellia > SS1-B-03-39 > UBA6053 > UBA6053. The sequence goes on along the minus strand of JAGYLC010000073.1, from coordinate 3,239 downwards.
ATCCCCGCGGTGCAAGTTCCAGCGAATTTCACCCCTGTCCCCTGCAAAAGCTCCCGGTTGAGGCGGGTCTTGGAACGGGTAATGATCGCATCCGCCCCTTGAATCCGTCCGGGGGAAAATTCCGTTTCCGCCAGTTTCACCACTTCTCCCAGACCCGAAAAGGCTTCAGCCCCGAGGCTCACACTGGTTGCACAAATACATTTCATGCGTTGCAAATTCCAAAAAAGTTGTTCATAGTCATGACTTATGGTTACGCTTACTTCACTCGACGATCAATTCCAAATCACCATCAAAGAGGGTCAGAGCCTGCTTTTGGGCCGACTGAACAAATGTGATATCGTGCTTTCAGACGGCTCCATCTCCTCGCAACATGCCCACCTGAAACTGCAGAATAATCACCTCTGTATTGTAGATATAGGCAGCACCAACGGCTCCCGCCTGAATTATAGCCCCTTTTCGGGTCCCGTATACGTATTGAACGGCGACACCCTCGAATTCGGAAATGTGAGCTTCGTGGTGGATGGTCCTGAATTGATATCCCCTCCGGACGAGCCCCCCTTTTCTAAGGTATTCACCTCATTGGAGCCTATCGATGCCTCCCAGAAGTTGGAGGATACCATGATCAATCTGGACCTGGATGAGGAGGCCTTGCGGGAATCGGAATCTTCACCTGCTCATGCGTTTGCTGGCGATCCGCAGGATTCCGAAGACGAATTTGCACAGGTGAACCCGGAACGCTACGCGTTTGTGACCGCTTTATTGTTGTTGCTGGTCGGTGGAGCGATGTTGATTTTCCACATATGGCATAATCCATCGCTGTAACCATGAGACCGCCTGCTCGAATTCGACGCCGTGGATTCACCCTGATTGAAGTCCTGATCGCGCTCGCACTGGTAAGTGTAGTGGTGGGACTGGCCTGGATCGTCCTCGACAGCGTTCGCAAGGTCGCCGCAGAAATCAGCCTGCCCATCGAGGATCCGATGCACCCGGTGTGGATGCAACTCGAACGGGAATTGGATGCCCTATTGCCTAAACCGGCAGAAGTGGATACCCCCGCCCTCCGGTTTTCGGAGGAGGAGGGTTTGGAGTTTGTCAGTCTGCTTAAAAATGCCCGGGGAATTCCTCTACAGACCGAGTTGCACTATCTGCTGGAAAATCAGGATCTGCTCCGAATATCCCGGAGCGGTTACCCTACACTTGCTCAAACTAATCGGCTGGCACGCGGGGTGCAACAATGGATCGTCCGGGCCATCCACCAGGACGAGACCTTTACAGAATGGCCTCCCGAGCAGGAGGGAGATGAGGCAATCCCCCTCCCCGCCCGACTGAACTTCACCCTGGAACGCGCAAACGGAATCGTACATGAATTCGATCAGTATCTGCCCGCCTCCTATCGAGCCTCCCCCCCGGAACCCGAAACCCCCTAAATGAGGAATACATGAAACGATATGGCATGATGATTAAACTCCGCCCGGAAAAATACGCCGAATACAAACGCCTGCATGCCGACGTCTGGCCGGAGGTGTTGGAACGCATTTCGAAAAGCAACATCCGCAATTACTCTATCTACCACAAGGATGGTTTGCTCTTCAGTTATTTTGAATACATCGGTTCCGACTTCGAGGGCGACATGGCCCTCATCGCTGCGAACCCGGTCACCCAAAAATGGTGGGAACTCTGCAATCCCTGTCAGCAACCCCTCGACACCCGCGCCGAAGGCGAATGGTGGGCCAACATGGAAGAGCTGTTTCACGCGGAATAGACACTGAGTACGGCAGGTTGGATCAACTCACGAATTGAACCACGAATGAACGCGAATTGACACGAATATTTTAAGAACTCGATTTGTGTTTATTGGTGTGAATTCGTGGTTGTAAAAAAAGATGGGATGAGGTCGGGAAAGGTTGTTTTCTTACATCCGTGGTCCGGCAGGGCTATCCGTGGTTCAACATCTGAATGATTCCACGGGGTGTCTTTCCCTCTCATCCACCCGTGACGGCTTTCGCCTGTTGGGTGATGGCGGTCCAGTTTTTGTCCGCGATCTGTTGACGGGTGGCCAGCCAGGATCCGCCCACCGCAAACACCGAATCCAGGCTCAGATAATCGTGCATGTTATCCGGGCTGATGCCGCCGGTGGGACAGAAGCGAATGCCCAGGTGCTGATAGGGCGCCGCCAGATTTTTGAGCATGTTCACCCCGCCCGCCGCTTCCGCCGGGAAAAATTTCATGCGGGAAGCTCCGAGGCAATACGGGAAATGGATTCTGCGGCGGCGGCGGTGCGGAAGGTGATCTCGATGATCCCGATTCCACCCTTCAGCAAGGACTCCGCCAGCGGCAGGGCGTCGTCGGCATTGTCCAGCACGATCACCGGAATCACTTTGTTTTGGTCGAAGTCAATCATCAGCGTTGAACCCTCCCGGAGGCATTGCCGCCCATCAGCGCCATCACCTCGGCCCGGGTGGAATAGTTCACGTCGCCAATAATGGAATGAGCCAAACAGGAGGCCGCCACCGCGTAGGCCACGGCCGATTCAGGATCGTTCAGGTCCGGGTCGTTTAAGGCATAAATCAGGCCCGCCGCAAATGAATCGCCGCCCCCCACCCGGTCCACAATGTTTTTGATGGGATAGGACTGATACTCCCCGTCCACCAGCGGGGCGAAGTAAGGCTTTTGTTCCACGGCGTCATAGAACATCGCGCCCCAGTTGTTGTGGCTGGCGGAATGACTTTCCCGCAAGGTGATCGCGACCTGGCGCACGTTCGGAAATTGCTCGACAATAGACTTTGCCACCTCAGGATAACGGTCGATCTGCAGGCTGCCCGAATGAATATCCTGCTCTTCAATTTCAATTCCCAGCACATCCGAGGCATCCTCTTCGTTGGCAATCACCACATCCACGAAAGGCAGGATCTTGCGCATGGTTTGGCCCGCCAGTGCTTTGGCCGAGGTACCCGGCTGCCAATCCCAGAGCTTTTTGCGGAAATTCAAATCGCAGGAAACCGACAATCCCGCCTGTTTGGCCTGTTGCGCGGCCGTGAGCACCGCATCGGCCGCACAGGCCGACAACGCCGGAGTGATTCCACTGATGTGCAGCCAGTCCCCGCCCTCGAACCGTCGCTCAAATCCATAGGCCTCCCCCGGGGTCTGACTCACCGCCGAATGCGCCCGGTCATACACCACCTTGGAGGCCCGCTGATTCGCCCCCGCCTCGATGAAATACAGCCCCATGCGCCCTTCGG
>JAGYLC010000072.1 GCA_018401235.1 Kiritimatiellia bacterium | reverse complement strand
CTCCGCACCCCGAGGCGAGCTCAGGGTTTGGTTTGCTAGATGAACATCCATTTGGATTTGCGATGAACTTTGTAAAATTCGTCCTCAAACTGAGGTCTGGACCCCATCCGCTTTCATCCCGTCGATTGCTTCTTAGCACCTCTTCACCGACGATTTCAGGCTTCGGCATATCCGGCAGCTTGGCCACTCCCACTTTCATAATTCCTGATCTCGACAGGGTTTTCGTAGGAATTTACGGAAAATGATTTGGCCCGAACGCAGGGTTGCGAAGCGGAATTCAAACCCCAAAGGGGCGGACGCATACCAGCCCGGCGTATCGCGCCGGGTTCGCGGTTGTCACAAGCGAGTTGCGGTCTGTAGGACCGCCGCAACTCGCGTTGCCCCAGCCTGCCTGCAAAGCCGGCGTTTATGAGAAATGTCAGACTTAGCCTGAACCTCCGTGGTTAAATATAGGCGTGGAAATTCTATTGTCGGGTTCGTGTTGAAAAAGTTTTGTACCCTTCCCTCTTCTCGGGTAGGGTGCGCCCATGAAAATTACCCCCCTCACCGCCAATACCTTTGCGTCCGACGGCGGAGCCATGTTCGGTCTGGTTCCCAAAGGGATCTGGAAACGATTGTCGCCTGTGGACGATCACAACCGCATCCCCCAGCGGGCCAATGTGCTGCTGATCGAAACCGACGACCGGAAATTCGGGCTGGTGGATACCGGCTGCGGTGACCCGGCCTGGTTCTCGGAAAAAGAACGCGAGATGCATCAGTTGGAGGATGACTGGCTGCTTTCAGGTGAACTGCAGGCGCAACATCTCAGCTTTGGCGATATCGATTTCGTGCTGCTCTCCCACGCTCACTGGGATCACGCGGGCGGTCTGCTGACCCCGGAAGGAGAATCGGTATTCCCCAACGCCGAAATTTTTCTGCGCCAGGCCGAAGTGGATTGCGCCACCGGGGGGGATCCGCTGCTGTACAAATCCTATCCATCCAAAATTCAAAAAACCTTTGACGTACTGTCGGACCGCATTTTCCCGGTTCCCGACGATGAACCCGAAGTGCTGCCGGGGATTTATCTACTCCCTGCGGAGGGACACAGCGACGGTCAAGCCGGGATTTTCTTCAGCGGCACCGAATTGGCCGGACGGGAGGGCACCCTCGTTTCCGCCCTGTTCACCGGCGACAACTGCCCGAGTCAACATCATCTGCGCATGGTGTTCCAAACCGCCTACGACACCTATCCCCTCAAAACCCGGGCCTGGAAGCAGGAATGGTTGCCCCGTTGCGTGGCCGACGAAATTCTACTGCTGTTCACCCACGATCCTTTCACCTACGGGGCCTGGATCGAGGAGGATGCCAAAACCGAATACAAAGTAACCAAATGTTACCTGGGAGAACTATGATGACCGAAAAACCCAAATGGCTGGTGGTGCAATGCGCCGCCCTCGGCTGGAACCTGTTTGATTCCGAAAATCCGGAACTCGGGGGAATGAACTTTTCGCCGTTGACCCCCGTTACGCCGGAGGTCACCTGCAGTGCCCAGGCAAGTTTCCGCACTGCCGCCCCCGCTGCGGAACACGGCATGATCGCCAACGGACTCTATCACCGCCTGCTCCGCCGCCCCCTGTTCTGGGAACAATCCAGTTCACAGGTCGCGGGTCCCCGTATCTGGGACGACTTCCGCAAACAGGGGGGCACCGTGGGCATGATGTTCTGGCAGCAAAGCCTGGGCGAGGATGTGGATCTGGTGGTCTCCCCCCGACCCATTCACAAACATTCCGGCGGCATGATTCAGGATTGTCACACCTATCCCGACGATCTCTATGATCGGCTGTGCGCTAAAATCGGACGCTCTTTTAATCTCATGCACTACTGGGGTCCCCTCGCCTCCAAAAAATCCACTGAGTGGATTGTCGCCGCCACCAAGGCGGTGCTGGAGATGGAGGACGTTCGTCCCGACATTCTCCTCACCTATCTACCCCATCTGGATTACGACACCCAGCGCAACGGCCCCGACCACCCCAAGGCCGCCCTCGCCTTCCAACAAAGCGATGCCTACCTGCGGGAACTGCGCGAAGCCGCCGAGGCCAAAGGCTACCAACTGCTGGTTTGGGGCGACTACGCCATGCACAAAGTAACCGGACCCGCGATTTTCCCCAACCGGGCTCTGCGTAATGATGGCCTGCTGGGTGTGCGCCACATCAAAGGCATGGCCTATCCGAATCTGTTTGCCGCCCGGGCCTTCGCCATGGCCGATCATGAAGTGGCGCACATCTACATTCCCGACGATGCCGATATCGAGCCCACCCGGGAACTGCTGGCGGGGCTGGACGGGGTGGACCGGGTCTTCCGACGCTCGGAACTTCCCGAACTCGATCATCCGAACAGCGGAGAACTCATCGCCTTCGCCACCCCCGGACGCTGGTTCGCCTATCCCTGGTGGAGCGATCCCAAGGAAGCCCCCGACTTCGCCACCCACGTCGATATCCACAACAAACCCGGCTTCGATGCCTGCGAACTCTTCTTCGTTCGGAGGATTCTGGCAGGTCAGCGACACCGCCAACGTCGGCGGCTGCCATACGCGGTGCCTCCGCGGGACCCGAGGGACGCACCGCCTGGGTCAGCTCCACCGGGACGGACTGGCCCCCAAAATTTGCACTTACTCTCTGATCTGGCCTGCACAAGGTAAGAGAGCGGTTGTAGACCTCACTCTTCTTTAAACTGCGCTCTGGCAGACAGCAGAAACCTGAGTTCAGTTTTTGCTCACGGATTCTCAGTATGGGACGCCGCAGCCACTCTTATACACTGTTCCCCCACAAAATTCGGATAAAACTTAGCTTCTTTGACTTATGAATATTTATGGGCTTTAATGTTCACAATGAATATGCATAAATTTATCCCCGTCAACTTTAACACAAAGCGAGTTGTTTATTTCATCCTGGAATATCCATGATTGTTACCTTTTGATACTTGAGAACCAAACGGGCTTTGAGCGATTTTTAAAATTGCTGGCAGGATGGAAGGTGTGACAACTGGTGAATCTTAATGCCATGGCAGGCGGTCGGGTGGTGCACCCACACTTACTAAAATGGTTTAGTATTGAGGCATCCTTCTTTGTTCTGTACTCACCCTCCCTATCACCGCAGGTGCGTGCAACTCAAAAAACGCCAAACCAAATCTCCAAAGCCTATTAGCTCTTACCGATCCTGCCCGCTGCCTGGCTGCTCTGCATCGAATCTCCCGGAATAAAGGGAGCGGGATCCGCTGGTGGGCGGACTGTTGAGAATCTGGTAGTGGCTGAGGTACTGCAATCAAGGCTGCACGCCTGTAAAAATCCCTCTGCAATCTGCATTTTCCGAGACACAGCAATGGCCGCGAACGACTTGCTTTACCTGAACGGCCGCGATAGATGTCATCCGGATCGAGATCGTAAATCGTCCATGACCTTTGATCGAAGTTTTTTGCTTCTAATATCCTACTTCCTTAAAAAGCCGCCAAAAGCAAACCCCCGGCTGGATCATTACGGGCAGATATGAGTTTCAGCGACTACCACGCGTCAGTCTTACCGCCAACGCATCACGGGTAACAAACACTCGAATACGTCACTCCCACATGCATGGCAAAATACCCGCAGGGACACATTACGTTCATAGGCGATATTCGCTTCGCTCACGGATTCTCAGCGGCGGTGCCGCAGCCACTCTTTCACCCTTTGACTAATGGCTAGTGACCAGTGACTAATGACAACTGACAATTGACATGAAACTACACTTCCCCCGGATCATACAACAGACGCCCGCAAAATCCGCAATAGGTCCATTTTTGTTGGGAGTGGGCATCGTGGAGGGTTTGCGGGGTCAATTTCATATGACAGCCCCCGCAACTCTGCTGGCGAATCGGCACCAATACCGCATCCTGTTTTTTGCCCAATAGCACCAAGTAACGCTCTACGATTTCGGAATCGATTTGCGAAATCAACTCTCCCCGTTCCGCCTTGGTTTCTTCGAAGGTGCTGCGAATAATCAAAAGCCGGGATTCCAGATCCTTCACCTCCTCTTCGGCTTTCGCCTCCGAGGTCTTTTGCAGTTCCAGGGAGTGAGCCAGTAGCGTTTTCAACTCGTCCAGCCGTCCCATCTCCTCTAGTTCCCGATCTTCCAGTTCCCCTATTTTTTCGCCGGCAGTGGCGATTTCTTTTTCAAAGGCTTTGTATTCCTCGTTGGTCCGGGCCTGCATCTGCTGGTTTTTATATTTGGTGACCTGCTCACGCGCGGTCTCCACCTCAACTTCGATCCCCTTGATCTTCGCTTCACATTCCCGAACCTGTTGCTTGGCCGCTTCCGCCTGTCGGGTGGCTCCCTGGGCGCTCTCACGGAGTTTTTGTTGCCGATCCGGGATGCCCTGCGCCTCTTTTTTGAGTTGGATCAGGGTCAAATCCTTTTTCTGAAGCTCCAAAAGTGATTGTAATTGGGTGATGTTCACGTTGATTCCTTTCCTGATTGAGGTTGCCAGTTTCCGTTTGCCTTACTATGGGAATTCATCCTTGGCAATGGCAACCTACCCCAATCGAGGCTCCTTTTATGAAAACGTCCGACTTGTACCCCCCTCTTCTCAGCGCGATCTGGGAAGCCTCCGCCTGTTGCGAGGCCATTGCCTCCGAATTTCTGGACAGCGACCACCAAACTAAATCCGATCAGTCGCCGGTCACCATCGCCGATTATGCCAGCCAAGCCCTGATCCAGTACCGCTTGCGCGAACTGACCCCCGAACTCGGGGTGGTGGCGGAGGAAGCGGCTGAACCCTTGCGTACCGACAAGGATCTGGTGGAGCGCATCGCCTCCTTCACCAGTCGTTTTGAACCCATGGTTAATGCCGATACCTTGCTCGATTTGCTGGATCGGGGCTCCCACGAAGGGGGGAAAGGCACCTTCTGGACCCTGGATCCTATTGATGGCACCAAGGGATATTTGCGGGGAGGCCAATACGCGATAGCGCTGGCCCTGGTTGAAAAGGGCCATCCGAGTTTGGGTCTGCTGGGTTGTCCACGCTACGAACTGGAGGAAGGAATCAGTGGAGTGGTGTTCAGTGGCGGCGAAGGAATTCCCGCGCAGGTGTGGACCAGTAAAAGGGCCACTCCCCGCAAAATCAAAAGCTGCTCGGAAGTCGATCTGTCGCAAGCCCGCCTTTGTGAATCTGTCGAAAGCGCCCACACCGCCCACGATCTGTCCGCCAAAGTCATCAAATCCCTCGGTATCTCCTCCGATATTCTGCGCATGGACAGTCAGGCCAAATATGCGTCGGTCGCGCACGGAGCTTCGGCCCTGTATCTGCGTCTGCCGGTTAAAAAAGGCTACCGCGAGAAAATCTGGGACCATGCGGCGGGATTGGCGGTGATCGAGGCCGCCGGGGGACGGGTCAGCGACCTCAATGGCAACAAACTGGATTTCAGTCAGGGAGAAACCCTGACCAAGAACCGGGGGGTCATCGCCTCCAATGGCACCCTGCATCACGCCGCCTTGGCCGCCCTGCTGGCCCACACCCCGGAAGCCTCGCGCTGGGAGTAGACCGTGGATGTGGACAGCCTTTATATGCGTATGGCCATTCGACAGGCCCGGGCCGCCGCCGAAGACGGGGAAGTTCCGATTGGCGCCCTGATCCACCATCCCGACCTGGGAATTATCGGCAAAGCCTTCAATCAAGTGGAAACCCTGCACGACGCCACCGCCCACGCCGAGATTCTAGCCATCACCCAAGCCTGTGCCGCCGTGGGCGACTGGCGGCTGGAGAACTGTACCCTCTACGTCACCAAAGAACCCTGCCCCATGTGCGCGGGAGCCATCGTGTTCAGCCGCGTCAAGCGGGTGGTGTGGGGCGTATCCGATCCGGCCCGGGGAGGTGAAAGCGTGTTCCACATTCTCAACAGTCCCTCTCTGGTGCACCGAGTGGAGTGCGTACCCGGATTGATGGAGGAGGAATGCAGGGGGGATTTAGTCGGTTTTTTCCGGGAGATCCGAAAAAACGGGAAACGGTCGCCGTGACAAAAAACATGGGGGGGGCGCATCTTGCGCCGGAATCTCTGTCATGTTCAAAATATCTGTCATAACAAAGATTCCGGCGCGGGACGCGCCCCCTCCACGCGTATAAAACGAATACCTCAGAGCCAGTCGACGCGGAACACCCGGTGCGGAGGACTGAAGCCCGGAATCCGGCTCAGTCGCGGCGCGTCGGCGTGAAGCCGGAGTTCATCGATCAGCGGATTTTCCGTATCCGACAAGTGAATCACCCCTACTTCCCGGACCCGCAGGAAATCGAGTAACTCCTCGGTCCGAAAACGCCCATTCGCATAGGTATACGTCAGAATACTCCAATCGGTTTCACCGCGGGTCCCGATCACCTCCGATTTTCCCGCCGTGAGAAAAGTTCCGGGCATATCGCTGAGCAATATGGCCGTTTGTACCGGTGACGGAAGGGTGGCGAATTGGTCGATCAGTTCGATGCGATGCCGTTCGGAATCCGGATCTCCGGCTATAGCCGGTCTGAAAAAATGTGGGAGTTGCACCATCAACAGCACTAAGGCCCCCACCCCGATCCAACACATACGGCAGAAGGCCTGCGACCGGAATCCACTTTGCATCCATAGATAGATGGCATATATCGGAGGCAGCACCGCGAAGGGGAACAGTACAGGGGTGAGAATGAGCAGGGATTCCGTGAATGCGGTTACTCCCGTCACGTAACTGAGTGCGGCAAGGCAAACCAGGGTCCCCAGCACCATCGGCAACCAGAAATAGGGAATGGATCGATGTCGGCCAGTGAACAGGCAAATCACCACCCCGATGGGCCAAAGTAATCCCGCAAACAGTCCGGGACCGCGGGGGTTAAACGTCAATAACTTCAGCCCCTCCAGCAAACGTTCTGTAAAAGGAGTGGGAGCCCCCTGTCCACTCAGGCGGGGCGCACCCAGTACAAGTTCGGCATCGAATCCGGGCAAAATCGGCGATTGGGCGAGGCTGATATTTCGATCCAACAACGGCCAACTCACCACCGCCACCGTGAACAGGAGCCCCAGGGACATGGTGAAATAGGGGTGCGGATCCCGTTTGGAGGCTTTGACCACGCTCACAACCAGAAGATAGAGAGCCAGCAGGAGTCCGATCACGCTCAACTCAATCCGAATATACCCGGCCAGACCAAACAAAACCCCCGACATAAAAATATCATTCGGTTTCAGCTTGGTGACCGCAGTAAGGAAAAAGGACATGCCCCATACCACCAGCGCCATGCCCAACGCGGAAGATGGATCAGGCGAAATCGCGAAATGAAGCGCTCCCAGTGCGCCGGTGGCCATCAGGGTGATCACGCAGAACGCCCGCAAGGGAAAGATACGTTTGGTCAAGATGTACATCCCGCAAAGGGTGGCGGAGACCCCGAGCAAGCTCATCCACAACCCCGCCCGGGCGGAATCGCCCGTGACCAGAGACAGGCCCGCGCGGGCATACTGGGACAACACATGCGCACCGAAGGTCTGCGAGACCTCCGGCACCACCCCGTAACTCCAGCCCTGAGCAGGCAGGGACAGCGCAAAGGCCTGATCCAACACCGCCTGTTCGGACGGAACCGACTCCCAGGCAATGCCCGGCAACACCCGGTTCAAGCCCAAAACCAGGAATCCCAGGCCTATGGCCACCCAGCATAAAGGTGCTTCATCGAGTGCCGCCAATAACTTTCGTACCATGATCAGGGGGTCTCCCGTCTCAACTCGATTTCCTCCACTTCCGTTACCGGAAGGCGTTGTCCGGTGACCCAGAAATCCCGTCCGCTGACCGTGACCCATTTTCCGGCCGCCGCTTTCAGTTTTTCTTCATCCCCCCTTAAATAACAGAGAGCCCTTTCCCCGCCCCGTCCATCATCGATCACCAGCATAAATCGGCTGGGACTGCGACCCGAGAGCAAATACGCCTGCACCCGCCCCCGCCGTTTCGAGAGGGTTCCCTGCCCCTCGAGCGGAATCAAATCCAAATCCCCGGGAGCCTCTACTGCCGGGGTGGGAGTGGGGTACACCGGCACTTCCACAATTTTCTCAATGGTTCTTACTTCGATAATGGTCACCGGAGTGGGGACCGGCACCGGCTCAACTTCCAGTTCGGGTTCCGGATCGACTTCCAGCTCAGGTTCCAACTCGGGTTCCAGCTCGGGTTTGGGTTCGGGTTCCGTTTCACTCTCCCTCTCCAGCACCGCGGGGGGTACCTGCACAAATTCGCGGCTGATCCAGAGGCGGACCGCATCCGGAGGCGTAATCCGACGCCATTCCTCCAGCGCCTCTAGTACTTCCACCTCATCTCCCCGTTCCAGTTGTCCCACAATTGTGAACTGAGTACCCGGACCGGAGCGAATATTCAGAGTCGGGGTACGCACTTCCTGATCCTCGAACAACAATCGGGAGTATACCCAAGTGGCAAAGCCCTCGGGAGGGCGCACTTCCACCCAGTCCGGCTCAAACGAGAGCGCCAGGAGTTTATCGCCATAATCCGCCTGCGACACCACATCGCTTTCCAACGTGTTGTCCGTGCGTAAATTCACCCGGTCCCCCAGCACGGTCACTTCAACCGAATCTTCCGCACACAGAATGCTCAAGGCCGACGACCACACCAGAAAATAACGTATCGCTTTCATGCGACAATGCCCTACCCAAGCAAAAGCCAAATGTCAGCCCCTTTTCCGATGAGAAATGCCCCGACCTTTCATCCCTTGACCTCCCCGCCGGAAGTGGTATGCACACCCGCCTATGAGTACCCAAACCCTTCTCCCCGCCACCATCCAGCGCGACCAGAACGCGATCATTCACAATGATCACGCACAGGCCCTCATACTCCAGGGGGCCGCCGGCTCCGGCAAAACCTCTATCGCCCTCCACCGCATCGCCTATCTCCTGTACAAAAATATAAGGACCACATCGAGTCCAGCGATATCCTGATCATCTCTCCCAACAAGGTGTTCGACAAGAGTTACCGCACCATCATCGACCGGCACATGCTCTATGTCGCCTGCACCCGCGCCATGCACCACCTCACCCTCACCCATACCGGAAAACCAAGCCCGTTTATTGAGGTCAGACTATGACACATTACGGAGTGAGAAAAGCGCGGTAAAACCCTGTTTTCTGGGTTTCAAACGGTACCAGCCACATTCCACACTCCGCATGCTGTTTTTCTATCTGGACGATGTGGTTCATGCACCCTCAAGAAGACCGCTTACTCCAACTCGGCGCGGATTTCTGCCACGGAGGAGGCGGTTTCCCAGATACGAACCGTGAAAGCGTTGACTTCCTTGTAGGCGTTGAAGGCAGGACGGAGCCGTTCCACGAACAGCCCACAAATATTCTCCACCGTCGAGGGGGTGGGGATATACACCCGCTTCAAGTCCATGTTTTCGAGCAACTCCCGCACCTCCCGGTCATCCTCCTGACACAGAAACGCGTGGTCCAACTCCATCAGGAAGGGTTTGACGATGGCGGAAATATCCGCGAAATCGATCACCATTCCGGTCTCCGGGTTCACGTCACCCTCCACTTCCACCACCATGCGATAGGAGTGTCCATGCAGATTGCTGCAGGCGCCCTCATGATTGGGAAGGCGGTGTCCCATCTCCCACCGAAACTCTTTGGCGATCTTCATTAGCGCTGCGTCAGGCGGCAGAGTAGCCGCGGGACAGGTCCTGAACCCGCTGGGACTGGTGGCGGCGCACCTGTTCAAGGGTCAGTTTGGGAATATGGAATTCCGGGTCGGCATCGGTGGAGCCTTTGCAATGTTGAATGATAATCTCATAGAGGAACTTGAAGGCATCCCGGGGCTGCTTCATCTGATCCAACGAATCGACCAGATCCTGCACCGACACTTTTTCTTCAAACAAATCGCGCAGGAGCACAGGCTCTTCCTCCCCCTCACACTTACACACCGCCGCGACACGATGATTGCAAATATCGAAGAGATTCACCCCGGTCCATTCCAGACGCTCAATCAAATTCCCCTTGTCCAGGCGGGCTCCCATGAAGAAATCGGCATCCTCCCGCCGCAATTCATACCCCAGTTCAATGGGAAGCAACATCTTAATGCCCAGTCCGTCCTGTTGCAGAATTTTGTGGGTGAACAATGGCCACATCAAATTGCGCATTTTGCGGGCGTTTCCGTTGACCATGCTGGGTTCATCCACTCGGTCGATCAACACGGTGATGCTGACAAAGCCAAGTCCCCGGATCAAGCGCTGCATGCGCCCGAGCAATTCATAGCGGCAATCCCGATCTGCCGGTGTGGGCAGAGGCAGCGAAGCCAATTCCGATTCCTTCAGGGTGCACAACTGTTGAAAAAGGAGCGAACTCGGGTGATCCACTACTTTAATTTCCTCGTCAATTAGCTTCCTCCGTTTCCGATTGGCAAAAAACGGACCCAATCCAACCCAGGCACTCAGAAAAGAAAACAGTCCGCCCGCGGCGACCGCGAGGAAGGCGAATGCACCCAGCGCGCCGAGCGAGGTTATGTCCAGCAGCCCCAGCGCCACAAACATCAACCCCATACCAAACACATACATGGCTTTAATCGGGTTAAAAAACTGACTGATTTTAAGAATTCCTGACATCTTGCGCCAGCGTTCCGAGCGGGTGCTCAGGTTGGGTTGATCATAAAGTAAAGTCAAATAGGCAAGATCCAGTCGGTGCTGACGGGGCAGTTTGCGCAAAGTTTTGGTTAAATCTTTCGCCACCTTGGAGGCAGAGGCACGACTGGCGGCATCGACGATCTCGGTAATGACCATCGAAATAATTTTGTCGATGTGGTCGTCCAGCCGAATCCGGGTAAAATTCTCCGGATCGCTGGCGGCCGCTTCCGACCCCACCGTACGGTCCACCATATGATTCCATTCGTCGTAGCGCACAATCCAGGTCTTTTTGTCGGGATTCTGCTCGTTGTGCTCGCGCAAACGCTCCTCCATCAACAGGCGCAGCGCGGTTTTCCCGCTTCCTTTCTCCCCGAAGACCACCGAAGTACTGGGTCGATCGGGGTGCCCGAAGATTTTCTCGAACTCCGGATGAGCCACCCCATCCGTCATGATGGATTGATAAATATCGTCATCGCGAGCTTCCTCCGCGACAAAAGGGTTTTCTTTCAGGCGCCAATGACGCAAAAATGTTTCGATTTTCATATAAACTCCGTTAACAGTCGATCACCATACATACGCGAACCTGTGAAAGGGTCAAAGATAAATACCACTCAACTCGATAGAACTTTGACGACTAACCAAGGCTATTCAAGAAACTAAAATCGTTAAAAGACTACTTTTCCGTGGGTAAAGCAAAAACGCACAGTGGTTTCAGCCGCAGTGCGCAGCAATTCCGATCCCGAAAACCGCCCACAGAACCCACAGACCTCCGTTTGAATGCGATTTTGACCGAAAGGGTTCGCAGATTCAATTGCGTCTTTTTAACAGTTCCCTCTGACAAGATGGTTGATTGTAAAAACAGATCGTTCGCATTCCAGACCCCCGCGACCTTGTGTCGCGGGTGAACGGGACCTGCGGCTAGCCATCTCCTCAATGCCAAACCAAGACCCCCGCGACCTTGTGTCGCGGGTGAAAGGGACCTGCGGCTTCTGCGACGGAAAAGACGGGCTTTTCTCTTTAAACGGAGGTCTGGAGCCCATAACGGCCGGCATGCACATAGCGG
>JAGYLC010000071.1 GCA_018401235.1 Kiritimatiellia bacterium | reverse complement strand
AGAGTGCCGGGGAACCTCAAGGATTTCACGTCAATACCCGGTTCACCATACGCGTTGCAATGGGAAGGAATCCAGCATGGGGTCTACGGAGAGCAGGTCGAGTTGCTCCAATTCGGACTGGGCGGCGAGCAGGCGGTCAAAAGGATCCCGGTGTGAGGAGGGATATAGTCCAGCCTGTATGCAGTGCAGGGCGGTCAGATCCAGACAGCTCCATCCTTGACGGAGACACGTTTCGGGAAGGGAGCGCACAAGCACTTCCGGATAATCGAGTTTTCCAACCCGTTGTTTTTGGGCGATTTCAAAAAAATTAACCGCGCTCACCCGGCACCGCTCCGCCTCGAGAGTAAGAATACGGGCGCAGGTTATGCTTAGTTTTTCAGGTTGCATCAACCCCCAAAGCAGCGTGTGGGTATCCAGAAGATACCCTTTCATTCCCACTCCCGGAGTTCGGATTCGGACAGGGGCTCCAGAAAGGAGTCCGGAACCGAATACACACCTTTCAGACTGCCGAGCGGTGGGCGAACGGAGGGCATGGGAACCAGTTTGGCTATGGGAACCCCGGCCCTGGCGATCACCACATCCTCTCCGGATTGCACGCGGAGCAGCAGCTTGGACAAGGTGGTCTTTGCTTCATGAATATTCACTTCAACTGTGCTCATGATCCTATATTAGCTAGATAGTTAGACTAAGTCAAACTCTTCCTCTTTGGTAATTGCGCTAAAATAGTCTTCCGTGAATCGACAAGTCCCCGTCTGATCCTGTAGGGGGACGGGCATGAAAACCACGTCACCCGCACTCATCTCCGGTCCGGTCGGTCCCTCGCTGTTGCGAATGGCCGGGCCGATGTGTGTGGGGCTGCTGGCGAATATGCTGTTCAATTTGGTGGACACCTATTTTGTGGGCAAGCTGGGTCAGCAGGAACTGGCAGCCATGGCGTTTACGTTTCCGCTGGTCTTTTTTGTCACCGGCAGCAGTATGGGCATGAGCATCGGGGTGTCCTCGGTGGTGTCCCGGACGATCGGAGCCGGATCCGGGGAGGGGGTCAAACGCATCACCTTCCACAGTTTGCTGCTGGGGGTGGTGCTGGTGACGGGACTGCTGGCGGTGGGCTATCCGCTGTTGAATCCGATCTTGAGGGCAATGGGGGCGGGCGAGGAGATGATTCCCCTTATTCGATCCTACATGATTCCCTGGGCCTGCGGGATCGTGTTTATTGTAACTCCCATGATCGGGAACTCCGTGATTCGCTCCACCGGGGACACCCTCGTTCCCAGTTTGGTGATGCTGGTTGCGGGCGGTATGAACGTGATTCTGGATCCGATTCTGATTTTCGGCTGGGGGCCCATTCCCTCACTGGGTTTGCGGGGAGCCGCGCTGGCCACTGTCATCGCCTACATCACGGTATTTCTGGTCATGCTCAGTCTGCTGCGATTCCACTACAAACTGCTCGAATTCCATTTCGGCGGCATCCGCTGCATTCTGACCTCCTGGAAGGAGGTGCTGGAAATCGCCCTGCCCGCCGTGTTCACCAACCAGATGATTCCGGTGGCCAACGGGGTGCTGACCGCCATTGTGGCCGGATACGGGGAAGCCGCCCTGGCCGCCTGGGGGGTGAGCACCCGACTGGAATCCCTGATGATGAGCCCCTTTTTCGCCCTCAGCACGGTCATGGCCCCTTTTGTGGGACAGAACACCGGCGCGGGTCGGGAGGATCGGGTGCGGGAGGCCCTGCGCTTCTGCGGAAAATGTTGCATTGCCGGATCGTTGCTGATTTGGATGGGGGTCGCCGGTTCCGGGTCATTCCTCTCCTCCCTGTTCTCCGAAAATCCTGAAACCCGCAGTCTGATTGAACTGCATCTATGGATCGTGCCCCTCAGCTACGGATTTTTCGCCTGGAAACTGCAATACACCTCCGCCTTCAACGCCCAACGACATCCCTTTTACTCCAGCGCCACCTTTCTCGGACGTTTTTTTGTGTTCATGATCCCCCTGGCCTGGACGGGACAACATGTATTCGGCCTGGTCGGACTCTATACCGGTGTGGCCCTCGGAAACGTCGGGGCACTGCTTCTGGCCCTGTTGCTGTGGCAGCTCCTTCAGCGACGGACACACAGGCGTAGTGTACTGTAAATATGTTTTGTTTGATGATAACATGGTTCTGCTTTACATTTTTGAATTTTTAGGTAATGAAATATGCTATGTTATATAAGTTCTATCTCTTCGTTGTTGGTTTTTCCCTGGTTTCAATTGCACACGCGGAGGTGGCGGAACTTGCTTTAAGTCTGGAGGACTGTCGGGAGCTGGTCATTCGGCAAAATCTTGAAACCGCGGCGCAGAAGTTGCAAGTGGAGGCGGCCGAAACCCTGTTCAAGGGCGAACGAGGCGCTTTTTGGGAACCGGTGCTGGTGTTGTCGGGTCGGCGGGAGCGGAACGAACGGGAAAACAATACCGAGCAATTCGTCAGCCAGGGGGTGGATGATTTTGAAGAACGGAACACGGTGTACGAACTGGCGTTGGAACAACCGATGGGTACGGGGGGAAATGTGCAGCTTTCCTACGTGTTGCGGGATTTGAAAAACAACCTGCGCGAACAGCGTGAATTGGAGGGGGTGGACCGGGAGTATGAAGGCTTTTTCGGGGTGGTGCTCACCCAACCGCTGTTGCGGAACGCGGGCATGGAAATGAGCCGGGCGTCGATTCGCATGGCACGTGAAGAATCCGAAGCCGCGTTCCAGGAATGGCGCCGGCAAATGATGCAGGCCATCGGCTCGGCGGAGGCGGCCTACTGGGATCTGGAGATCGCGCAGCGTCGGGTCGAATTGCGTCAAGCCTCGGTGGAAGTCGCGGAAAAGGTGTTGGAGGACAACCGGGCGCGGCGCGACGCCGGGCGGGGGGCGGAAGTGGAGGTGCAACAGGCGGAGGCCGGCTTGGCGGTGCGTCAAACCCAATTGTTGGAGGCCCGTCAGGGTCTGGTGGAGGCCTCGAATCGGTTGCGGACCTTTTTCTCCGAGTCAATTCGTGATCGGAATTTGTTGTTGACGGCCACGGACACGCCGGGACTGCGCGAGGTGGTTGCGGATCCGGTGCCTCTGTACGACGAGGCGATGATGCTGCATCCGGATATTCTGATACGGCACCACCGCGGGGCGCAGCAACGAATTCGCCGCGATTTCGCCAAGAATCAGCGTTTGCCCGATGTCAGTTTGACCGGGAGTTACGGTTACAACAGTCTGGGGGACACCTCGTCGGACGCGTTCTCGGAAACCTGGGACTCGGAATATGTGTCCTGGTCCGTGGGGGTTCAAGTTCGAATGCCCTTGGGAGGAAACCCGCGCGGAAAAGGGGAATACCAGGCCGCCCGATTGCGGGTGCAACAGGAGGAAACGAGCTTGAAAGCGACCGAGGTCGCGCTGATGAACCAGTTGGCCACCAGCATTCGCCGGGTCGAGAACAACCTTGCGCAGGCCCGGAATTATCAGCGGGTGGCCGAGTTAAACGCGCAGTTGCTGGAAACGGAACTGGCCCGTTTGGAGGGAGGACAAAGTGACAGTCGCAAGGTGCTGGACACCGAGGAAAAACTGTCCGAGGCGCTGGAAGCGGAGGCGTCGAGCATGACCCGCTTTATGGTGGCGATGCTGGAACTGGATCTGTCCACGGGCCGTTTGTTGAAGGCGCGGGGACTGGATCCGATGTCCGATGACCTGTCCGAGATTACGGAGGCTGAATAATGACACGGGCACGGGTCGTTTCCGGGTATTTGCTGATGGCGGCCGCCTCGGGGTTGGTGTATGCGCAAACGGAATTCAGCGGATTGGTGGAGCCTTTCCGTGATGTGCTGTTGAGTCCGGCGGTGCAGGGGCGAATCGCAAAGTTGCCCTTCAATGAAGGTGACAGGGTGGAGGAGGGGGACCTCCTTTTGGAGTTGGATGCCCGGGTGGAGGAATTGGAGGTGCAACGGCGGAAGGCGATTTTCGAGGATGATTCCGAGTTGTTGGCGGCCCGCGAGCGGCTGTCGCTGTTGCAGGAAGAGTTGGAATCCACCCGCGACTTGGCGGAACGCACGGGATCGGTCAGTCGGGAGGAATTGAACCGCAAACAATTGGAAACGGTGTTGGCGCAGTTGGAAATCACCCGGCTCGAGCAGACCCGGGAGCGGCAACGGATTGAACTGGAAATGGCGGGTGAGCGACTGAAACAACAACGCATTACCACACCCTTTTCGGGGGTGCTGGCCCAGATGCCCTTGGACGTGGGGGAAAGTGTTCAACCGAATCAACCCGCCATGCGGCTGGTGGATGATGAGCAGGCGTTTCTGGTGGTGAACATTCCGGCGGAACGGGCCCGCTCGCTGGAGCTGGGTCAATTTGCGCCGGCTCCGCTTTATTGGAGGACGGGGTGGAAAACCGGCGAGGTGGCGTTTATGTCACCGGTGGTGGATCCCGCCAGCGGCCTGCGTCATGGTGAAATGCGTTTTGAGAATAGGGATCCCAAAGTGGAGCCGGGGATTGCCGGGCATTGGATCGACGGGGACGGACATGAGGAGTTTACGCCGAACTCCTCGGGCAGCGCCTCGAATCCCTGCAAAAATTCGGGCGTGCCTTCGGCGTTCTGGCTGGAATTGTCGGCCACGGCGGCCACCGCCGTTCAAGGGCGGATCGGCGCGGTATACGTGCGCACGACCGCGGGCAGTCCCCGGCAGCATCGGAATCTCCCGAATGAACCATTGGCGGAGCGGGCAAAGGCGCTGCAACTTTGCCCGCTGAAGGTGAAGTGGAACTCTGTGATCAGGCGGGGGGACGTTTGAACCAGCCTCCCCGTCGGATCCGGGAATGCAGTTGCTGGCGGTGGCTTGACGCCGCCGCCGGGTTCGGCCGAAAGATCGTGGTGGCCGCGATTCGCTCCACCTTTGATCAGGAGCGGGGCGAGGCTCATGGACCGCTTGACCGCGGTCCGTCGTCGGCGCCCGTATATCAGGTAACATGCAGCTCAAACAGGCCCGTACGGATGTGGGCCAGTTCCTCGAATGCGCTGGATTTGCTGGCGACGCTGGTTCTTGGTCAGAAATTCGTGGCGGCGTCGATGATGTTGGTGAACGAGTTGACCAATCGGCTGCAGGCGGACCGGGTCAGTTTGGGCTGGGAGAAAAAGGGCTATGTGCGGGTGAAAGCCATCAGCCATATGGAAAAATTTGAGAAAAACATGGATGGGGTCCAGAGCTTGGAAACCGCCATGGAGGAGGCGTACGAGCAGGACGCGGAGGTGGTGTGGCCGGCCTCCGACGACGCGGTGGTGGTGTCGAGGGATCATGGCCGACTGGTGGAGGAGCAAACCTCGGGGCATGTGGTCTCCGTCCCCTTGCGCAAAGAGGGCAAGCCGATTGCGGTACTCACCCTGGAGCGGAAATCCACCCCTTTTGATGAAAACGAGTTGCGCTGGTTGCGCCTGTGCGCGGATCAGATCGCGCCGCGACTGATTGCGCTGGAAACCCGGGATGTGTGGTTCGGCGCCCGGGCCTGGCGGAAGATTCGGGGATGGGCGGGTTCGCTGGTGGGGGTGGAGCACACCGGAGCAAAGCTGATTGCGATTCTGGGCGTGATTCTGGTCGGATTTTTAATTTTCGGCCGCTGGCCGCATCGGATAAACGGCTCCTTTGAGCTGCAGGCGGAACAGTCTTTGGTGATGCCGGTGCCTTTCGAGGGGTTTTTGGACGAGGTCCTGGTGGACAAGGGTGACTTGGTGGAGGAGGGGGAGGTGCTGGTACGCTTGGACACGCGGGATCTGCTGATTGAAAAAGCGTCGGCACTCGGAGATTTGAACCGGGCGTTGCGCGAAGCCGAAAAGGCCCGCGCGGAGGGGGCGTTGGGGGACATGCGCATGGGCGAGGCGATGGCCGCACAGGCACGGGCGCGTTTGGACCGGATGGAGGATCGGCTGAATCGTACCGAAATCCGGGCGCCCTTCGCGGGAGCGGTGGTGGAGGGCGACCTGCGTGAGCGCTCCGGCGCTCCGGTGCGTCAGGGCGAGATGCTGTTCCGTGTCGCCCGATGGGACGCGATGCGGGTGCAGGCGACCATTGACGAACGGGACATCGACTATATTGAACCCGGAGCGGTGGTGAAGTTGATTTTCGCCAGCCGTCCGAATAGTCCCACCCCCGCGCGGGTGCTGCGGGTGGACCCGATGGCGTTCACCGAGGACGGCGCCAACCTGTTTGTGGTGCACTGCGAAATCGAGGAGGAGGGAGACGCCTGGTGGCGTCCGGGCATGAGCGGAACCGCGCGGGTGGACGCCGGCAAACGTGCGCCGATCTGGCTGCTGACCCGGCGCACCCTGGATTATTTCCGTTTGCGGTGGGGGTGGTAAGATGGCCTCGCAGATGTTCAGCGAACACTGGTACCGGGTGCAAAACCAGCGGGTGGCCCTGCGACCGGGGGTAAGGACGCGCCGGCAAATCTATCGGGGCGAAGTGTGGCGGGTGTTGTACGATCCCTTCAGCCACCAGTTTTTCCGGCTGCGTCCGGCGGCCTATGAATTCGTGGCGCGCTTGAATCCGCGTCAAACCGTGGAGGAGGTGTGGAAAACCTGTCTGGAACAGATGCCGGACGAGGCGCCCGGCCAGGGAGAGGTCATTCAGTTGCTGGCGCAACTGTATTTGTCGAACCTGTTGCAATTGGATCTTCCGCCGGACGCCCAACAATTTTTCGAGCGGTACCGGAAGCGGAAAACCAAGGAGCGGATGTCGTATCTCTCCTACATCATGTTCGCGCGCTTTCCCTTGTTCGATCCCGACGATATCCTCAACAAGCTCAAACCCTACGCGAACATGCTGTTCAGCAAGCTGGGGATGGCGGTTTGGCTGGTGGTGGTGGGATTGGCGATTAAAACCGCGCTGGACAACGCGGGCGCGCTGATGGA
Organism: Kiritimatiellia bacterium; assembly: GCA_018401235.1. Classification (GTDB taxonomy): domain Bacteria; phylum Verrucomicrobiota; class Kiritimatiellia; order SS1-B-03-39; family UBA6053; genus UBA6053. Next base: position 4,842 of record JAGYLC010000071.1, on the reverse strand, counting down.
CCAGAGCCAGGGGGTGCTGGCGCCCTCCAACTTGTTTCTTTTGTACGCCGGATTGGTGTTAATCAAGGCCCTGCACGAATTCGGTCACGGAATGGCGTGCAAAGTCTACGGGGGCGAGGTGCACACCATGGGCATCATGCTGATGATTTTCACTCCGATTCCCTACGTGGACGCCACCGCGAGCTGGGCCTTCCGCGAACGCCGAAAGCGCATTCTGGTGGGGGCTGGGGGCATGATCTTTGAATTGTTCGTGGCCGCGGTCGCGACCTTCGTCTGGGCGAACACCCAGCCTGGGGCATTGAACGCCCTCGCCTATAATCTGATGTTTATCGCGTCGGTGTCCACTCTGCTTTTCAACGCGAATCCGCTGTTGCGCTACGACGGCTATTATATTCTTTCCGACCTGCTGGATATTCCCAACATGTACCAGCGCAGCACCCAGCAGTTGCGCTACCTGGTGGAAGGAAAACTGCTCGGAAAGAAAAACCTTCAGCCCGCCAGTCCGTTTCGCAATGAACAGATCAGCCTGGCGGTCTACGGGGTGTTGAGCGGGTTGTACCGGGTGATCGTGTTCGGGGGGATTATTTTGTTTGTGAGCCGGCGTTTTCTGTTGGCGGGCATTGTCATGGGAACCATCTGCGTGACCAACTGGATTCTGGTTCCTGTCATCAAATTTGTGCATTATCTGCTGACGGATCCCAGCTTGGAGCGGAATCGGGGACGGGCGATCACGGTTTCCGCGGTTTCCGCCGCGGCCTTGGTGGCGTTGGTGGCCTGGGTGCCGTTTCCTTCTTCCTTTACCGCGCCCGGCACGGTGGTGGCGGCTCCTTTCAGTGAAGTGACTGCCCGCACCTCGGGCACATTAGTCTCGATTTTGACACCTTCATCGGAAGAAGTGTCGTTTGGAAGCGCGCTGGTTCGGTTGGAGGATGGGGAATGGGACTATACGTGGCGCGGGGAACAGGCGGTGCTGGCGCACACGGACGCATTGTACCGCCGGGCACTGCACCAGTCCACCGCCGATTTGGACGTTATCGCCGCCCACCGCAAGGTCATGCTGGACCGTTTGGACCGATTGCAGGAACATCGACTTCACCTGAACGTTCGCGCCCCCCTTCCGGGAACCTGGGTGTCGGGGACCCTGCAGGATTTGCGGGGCATGTGGATCGAACGGGGGAATATTCTGGGCTACGTCCTCAATTCGGAGAACCGTCAGTTTGTGGCGGTGATTTCCCAGGACGAGGCGCGTTGGCTGTTTGACCAGGCCGGCGTCCACCGGGCCCGGGTTCGCTTGCGGGGATCGGCGCAGGAACCCCTGGAAGTGCCGACGTGGCGGGTGATTCCGGCGGAGCAGCGGACCTTGCCGTCACCCGCGCTGGGCTGGTATGGGGGAGGAGACGTCGCGGTTCGACAGGATGCGAGAGAAGGAACGGAGGCGGCTCAGACCTTTTTCGAGGTGCGGCTGGATTTGCCGCAAGAGGAATCGGTGGAACTGCTTCATGGCCGGACAGGCCGGGTCCGGTTCCGGGTGGCACCGGAAAGCCTATGGACGCAGGTCAGCCGCCGGATTCGACAAATCATGCGCAAGGATCGGTAACTATGGTCCTGTCCGTACCCTCCGACGATTATCATGCGTTGACCGTGCGGCGGCCCGATTCGTTGCCCAAGGGCCTGGACGCTCTCGCGCACACCTTGGTCGGGGGAGTCGAACGACGGAAATCCAGGCAGGACGCGCTGTGGGAGCAGGTGCGGGAGGTGGAGTCGCTGGGAAAGGAGTTGGGGCATCTCTCGGACCGGCATTTGCGGGAGCGCCTGGAGGAGCATCATGATGCCTTTCGGCGACATCGCGCGTCCGTGCCGGAATTGGTTCCCACCGCGATGGCGGCGATTCGGGAGGCGGCGGCGCGCACCATCGGCTTGCGGGCTTATCCGGTACAAGTGCTGGGCGCATTGGCGATTCACGAGGGACGTCTGGTGGAAATGGCGACGGGGGAGGGGAAAACCCTGACCGCGGCCTTGGCGGCGGTTTTGGCGGGGTGGACGCATCAACCCTGTCACATTTTGACCGTGAACGACTATTTGGCCCAACGTGACGCGGAAAACTTCAAGCCCTTGTATTATGTCTGCGGCTTGAAAGCGGATTGTGTCACGGCCGCAATGGAGGCGGATCAGCGACGACGCGCCTACGGCGCGCACGTGTGCTATACCACCAGTAAAGAGCTGCTGGCGGATTTCCTGCGGGACCGATTGCAATTACAGCGGGTGTCCGATCCGCAGCGTCGATTGATCCGGCAGATCCTGCGTCCGACTCACAACGGAAAAGACACTCTGGTGTTGCGGGGGCTGCACACCGCGATTGTGGACGAGGCGGACAGCATTCTCATTGACGAAGCTGTCACCCCGCTGATTATTGCGCAACCCCGGGCCAATCCGATGTTGGTCGAAGCCTGCATGGCGGCCCGCGATTTGGTGGATCAGCTTGAACCCGGGGAACATTACACTGTGGATTATCGATACCGCGAGGTGAAACTCACCGAGGCGGGCGAGGATCGACTCGAGGAATTGGTGGAGGGCCTGCCGCCGGTGTGGCAGGGGGTGGGACGCAGCCGGGAGCTGATTCAACAGGCGATCACCGCCCGCGAACTTTTCTTGCCCGGACGCCAATACGTGATCCAGGAAGATAAAATCATGATCGTGGACGAATTTACCGGACGGATCATGCCCAATCGTTCCTGGAGCGAAGGTTTGCATCAGGCGATCGAGTGCAAAGAAGGCCTTGAGGTCACCGAACCCAATGAAACGGTGGCCCGAATGAGTTTTCAGCGCTTTTTCCGACTGTTCCCGCGACTGAGCGGCATGACCGGCACCGCCTGGGAGGCCAGATATCCCCTCTGGCGCATCTATGGATTGTCCGTGGTGCGGGTACCCACCCACAAACCCTGCATTCGCGAAGTGTTGCCGGAGCGAATTTTCGCTGCCGAGGAGGACAAGTGGGCGGCCATCGCGGATGATGTCGAGCGTATGCATGCGGGTGGGCGCCCGGTGCTGGTGGGGACCCGAAGCGTGGAGGCGAGCGAAAAGTTGGCGCTGCGTCTGGATGCCAAAGAACTTGACTATAATTTGCTCAACGCGGTGCGGCACGCGGAAGAGGCGCGCATCATTGCGGAAGCGGGTTTGGAGGCCAAAATCACCATCGCCACCAACATGGCCGGACGGGGAACCGACATCATGTTGAGCCGGGAAGTCGCGGAAGCGGGAGGCTTGCATGTGATATCGACCGAACGCCACGAGGCGCGACGAATCGACCGACAGCTCTTCGGACGCGCGGCGCGACAGGGCGATCCAGGCAGCGCACAATCCTTTGTCTGCCTGGAGGACGAGCTGTTCCGCCGCTTCGTGCCCGAGACGGTTCGAAAATCCCTGGCCGGCGTCTCCGAGAACCTCGCCCGCAAACCCTTCCTGGCCTCCCTCGACGCCGCCCAACGCGCCGCCGAGCGCCACGCCTTCCGCGGACTGCGATCCGTGCTGGTCACCGACACCTGGCTGGAGGAGTCCCTCTCCTTCGCCGAAGATGTCGGGGCCTGATGGATTGAAATAAAAACATTTTTTAAACAGTTTCGGGTTGACTCCATTGACAGATTAGTGGCATAGTTAACCTCTTAAATTCTATCAATGAAAGATCGACACAACCAATCCAATCGGCAGTTCAGTCTCGAGGCTCTTGAGCCTCGGATTATGCTTAGCGGTGATGGATTGGAGATGATGGGAGTCTCGGCTTCGGCCATTTACGAGGCGGTGTCCGAAAACAATCAAGGAAACTCCGATACCGCCAACGACGAATTGGCGATGAGCGGGGAGGGGTTGTACGAGGAAAGTGGTGAGGAACTGTTCAATGGAATTCCCATGGAGCAGGGAGAGGGCGAAGGCGGGGACGAAGCGCTTGCAGAGGAGTCGGAGGAGTTGGGCGGCGAGCAGGATACCCTGGCGGAAAGCACGGACACGGACACCGAAGACGAACCGGGTGGACTTCGACTGACGGTTGAGAATGAAGGGCGGGGGGAATCCGCTGAAAACGAATTTTCTTTTACGGACGAACAGGTGGAGACGCTCCACATCGGCCAGGGACCCCCTGAAAACGGGCTGTTGACGATTAATCCGAATACGCGACTGGAAGGAACAGGTTTCCTTTCCGGTTCTGTTGTGAATAATGGGATCGTCTCTCCGGGCAACAGTCCGGGCATTATCGAGATTGACGGGGATTTTGACAATGAGGATGGAACCTTGCTGATTGAGATCGGCGGCACCACTCCGGGAACCGAATACGATCAATTAATTGTTTCAGGCAAAGCGAGCCTCAGCGGATTTTTGCGGATGGACCTGATCAATGACTTTGTGCCGGAAATTGGATCCACGTATGACATTATGCTGTTTGACGAGGTCGAGGGCAACTTCACCTCTGTCTACGGAAGCTTCGGCTGGAACTTCCGTGACCGCTGGCTCAAGTTGAACGTATTGAGCGACCGACTTCAGCTTGAGACGATCTCGCTGCAGAGCGGTCAAGACGCTTTCAATCCTGTCGAACTGATCCGCAACGCGGTCGGCGCCGCCGGAGATCTCGTGGCGGAAGCCATCGGCACCTGGCTCAACCGGGCGGAAGTCTTCGCCGAAGATCATTTCCCGGAGGTGATCGACTTTGTCGGGGATCTCGGGTTGGAAAATGTGTTTGACGTTTCCGGCAATATGGCGATCTCCTTAACCCATGACCGCTTTGAAATTTTCGGCCAGGATGTGTCGTTTTCGTTTGGAACCCAGGAGACCTTGCTCGCCACCACCAGCAATGCT
>JAGYLC010000070.1 GCA_018401235.1 Kiritimatiellia bacterium | reverse complement strand
AGCGTGCGACCAACCCGCGGGATGATACCGTCGTGCAGGTGCTCAACCCCAGCCAGTTGACGGCTTTCGGGGACCAGCTCTTCTTTGTCGCTCCCTCGGTGGAGGCTGCGGGCGTTCTCTGGGTTTCACAGGCCGATCCGGATGATGAGGCTGAGCTACAGACGGCTCCTCTCGTCGATCTGGTCGATTCGGTCGTCCCCCCGCTGCTCATCTCGGTCCTCAATGAGGAAGGTGACGGTATCGTGTCCTCAGCGGATGGTTTGGCGGAAAGGACCTCGGTTCTTTACTCGGCGGAGTCGGCCAACCAGGCCTTGATCGATGTCACGGAAATGATCCGGGCCCACCTGGCTGCCGGAAAGACCCGAATCACCTTTGCGGTCTCACTCAATATGGAAGCCGATGCGGTTCCCTCGGACGGCTTTACTATTGCCCATGCGGACGCTCCGGATGGCTCTCAGCTGGAGGTGGTTACCGGATCAGTGGCCTCGGTCACGGGTTCCCTCTACAGCGAGGAAGGCCGTCTGCTGCAATCCAACCAACCCGTCATCGACCTCAGCCAACTGCCAGCCGGGACCTATTTCCTTCGGGTGAACGGCCCCTCGGATTCGATTGAATGGGTCCAGCGTGGCAGCGCGACCATCAAAGCCGAGGGGAACTCACTCGGTGCGGCCAAAGACTATACCTACTTCATTCGCGAAAACGAATTGCGCCGCTCCAATGGCTTCCTCGGGGAGAGCGACTTCCTCGACACCGTCGTCCGGTCGGGCCCCGAAGCGAACGATGTGATCCGTGGTGCCGATCTCCAACTCATCGGTGGCGCGGGCGACCATTTCTACTTCACCCGCATTGAAATCGACACCGATAGCGGTGCGGAGTCCGTTGTGCTCTGGGAAGTTTCCGGCCAGTTCGCGCAGCGTGTGGGTGAAATCAGCGGGCAGGCCGATGCATGGGTCGCGGTCAATGAGACCCTTGTCTTCAATGTGGGTAACACACTCTACGCGATCGAAGGCATCGAGTTGACCGAACTTGCGGTTTACGAGGATAGTTCGATTCGCGCCCTGACCGCCGCCGCGGGCCGCGCAGTTTATATCGTCACCCAAAACGGGGAGCCGCAGGAGGACAATACGGGCCGTTGGCACGCCAGCGATGGCACCACCGGGGGGACCCTTCGTCTCGACGGGGTCAATGCGGGCGGGCAATCCGCCGGGGATGTGGTCGCAGCGGGCGGCTTCCTCTTCTACCTTGAAGCGAAAGCCGGCCAGCTGACCCTCTGGCGCGCAAAGCCGGGCGAAGGTCAGGATTATGGCGCTGAGCCACTCGCGGTGCAGGCTCTCAGCTCGGTCGATGCGGTCGACTGGTCGATCCTTGCAGTGTCAAACTTTAATGTGCTCTTCACCGTGACGGACGCAGAGGGCAAGGTTCAACTTTGGATCAGTAACGGCAATGGCGATGGGCTCCTGGGCGGTCAAGCCGCGGGCACTGTGCAAATCAATGAAGATCTCGGCGGGGAGGCCGCCTTTGTTGGCAGCTTTAATAACCGTATGTTCTTCGTCGTGGACGACGGCGACAAACAAAGCCTCTGGTCCACCGAGGGCACGGCCGAGCTCACCTTCGTGGTGGTCGATACTTTGCCGGGTGAGGCCCGCAATCACGTGGTCTGGCAAGGGGAGACCTACTTCATCGCCGGGCCGAATCTGAGCCCGCTGCTTTGGAAACTCACCGAGTCGGGTGCGGAATTTGTCAGCTTCCTGCCGGTCTTTGCGGATAGTTTGACCGCGGCCGGCGACCAGCTCGCCTTTACCGCGATCTTTGAAAATGATTCCTCGAGTGGTGATGCACTTTATGTGACCGACGGCACTGCGGACGGCGTCCGCATGGTGGTTGAGCTCTCTCCGGTGAATCCGGGCCGGATTTCCGGTATCGCCATGACGGCCAATGGAATCGTCTTCACCGTCCAAAATAATGATGCGGTCATCGACGGCTTCGTTGATTACAGCCTATGGATCTCCAACGGCTTCCGGGATGGCACGTATCCGATCCTCAGCAGTAATGGAGGCTCGCTTCCTTTCGGCAAGGCCGGCACAGCTGAGGACGATCCGATTCGTCCGGAACTACTTCGAGTGGTCGGTGCCGTTGCCTTCTATGCCTTCGACGGGCGCATTATCGCGACCGATGGTTCGGCTGAGGGCACCCGGATACTGAATCCAAATGAGGCAATCACCGCTGTCGACGTGATCGAGAGCGACGGTCGCCTGGTCATTCTTGACGACGCGGGCCGGCTCTGGATGACAGCGGGTAATCTGGTCGGTCTGCCCTTCAGTATTGAAGTGAAAGCCCCTGTGGCAGGCCGTTCGCACTCAGTCGGCGATGCCGATCGCATCAATGGGGGCGAGGGCAATGATATCCTTATCGGCAATGGCGATCACGATAGCCTCTTCGGCGGTGGTGGCACCAATTTCTTTATCGCGGAAGGCAAGGAAATTCGCGACTTGCAGCCGTTCGAAAACTTCGCTCTGCCGCCGATCCAGGAATTCAGCTTCCAACAACCACGTTCGAGTGATACCGAGGTCTGGATACCGGATACCAATCTGCGTGCTGCCATCGCTCGGGCCCTGAATATCCCTGTCACCGAAGGCTTCGACGGTCGCCCCGTCATCCATGGCACGATCATGGCGAGCCAACTGGCCACCCTTGTGGAGCTGCAGGCTCCCAATGCCGGCATCCAAAGCGTCGTCGGCCTCCAGTTTGCCCGCAACCTGAAAGTCCTCAACTTGAACGGTAACCGTGTCGAGGATCTCTCCATCCTGGTGCCCGCCACCGATCCGGTCTCCGGTGCCATCACCGGCCTGTCCAACCTTCGCGTCTTTAGCATGGATTATAACGGCATGGGCATCCTCAGCTTTAACGGCGAAGATGACAATGGCGACGGCGAATACGTGGACTTTGCAGGGCTTGTCAGCGAGATCCAAACGACCGTCACCTTCTGGTTCCGCACAGACAACCTTGGTCAGCCGATGGGCTTGTTCTCGATGGATAGCGGCACCCGCGGGGAAGGTGGGCTGGATCGCTCCATCTTCCTCGACGCGTCGGGCCGTATCGGCGCCTTCATCTACGGCGGTGCCGACAATGGCTACGAAGTGATCCGCAGCGCCGATGATAGCAACTTCGCCGATGGGCAGTGGCACCACGTCGCCTACGTCTTCAGTGCAAACAGCAATGTCGCGCAGCGTCTCTACGTCAACGGCACTGAGGTGGCCCGAGGCACCTTTACTTCCTCCAGCATGTCGATTCAGGACGGCTTTAATCTCGGCTTTGCCCATGCGGTCAGTGATGCGCCCGCCGGCGGCAGCATTGTCGCCGGGGGGATTCCGAATAAGCCCGGCTCAGCCGCTTACTTCAAGGGCGACATGGATGAGCTGCGTATCTGGGATCAGGCCTTCTCCAATGTCCTGGTCAATGCCGACATGATCAGCGGCTATCCGGGCGAGCGTGTCACGCTAGTGGGCTACTGGAGCTTCGATCAGGCACCCGGCAGCTTTGTTACCGATCACAGCCTGTTCCGCCGCAACGGCGTCATGGGCGGTGGAAATGCCGACCGCGCCCCGGCCTTTAATTTCATGCAGCCGGATCCAGCCAACCGTCCGGCGCCTGGCCTGGCAGAGTTTGCTGGCGTGGGCCCCGAGCGCACGCTCTTCCAGACAATCATCCGCGATCTTGGCCGCCTCAATGTTCCGGGGCCGCTCGAAAAGGTCAGCTTGGCCTACACTCGTATCGATGTGCTCGATCCACTCAGCAACCTGCCGGCGATGAACTTTATTGACCTCACGGGTGTCGTGAATCCACAGGAATCGACGCTGGGCGTGATCGTGGATCATAGCGATCCAAGCGAACCGCAAACCCGTCTGTTCACCACCAAGGATGGCACCGTGGTTGCCGTCGAAGGCGACCGCACCCTGGTCTTGAGCGCCGGCACCTGGGCATGGCGCCGCCTGACCGTGGGTGATGGCGTCGATGCCGACGAGCACTTCGAGCTGGAGGTCGACGAGTCCACCAATGAGTTGATCGTTCGGGCCTTCGGTGAGGAGCAACGCTTTAGCATCGCTGACTTCGACCAAATCCTGTTTGACGGCGGCAACGGTAACGATTCATTGACGATTGTGGGCAACTTGCCCATTGACCTCTACGTCTTCGGTGGTGATGGGAACGATCACCTCATGGGTGGCCATGCGAATAACTACCTGTTCGGTGGTGCGGGTAACGACACCCTCATCGTGCAGGGTGGATACAGTGTCCTGACCGGTGGTCGCGGCGACGACACTTATCTATTCCTCGATAATTGGGGCACCGCCTTTGTGAATGAGAATCCAAATGGCGGCACGGACACCATCAACTTCTCCAATGTCAACCAGGATCTGGTAATCAATGTCCGTGGCATATCGCGCACTGCCGATGGTTTGAACACCGTTGCCCACGAAGCCAACACCATTGAGCGCTTCATCGGTGGCGAGGGCAAAGATATCATGAACCTCCATCGCCAAGAGGGCGGCTTGCTCGAACTGGGTGACGGCGTGCTGATCTGGGACCGCGTCGCGATCACTCACAGCGGCATCGAGATGATTGACGTTCGCTTCGTTAACAAGGATGGCAATCGCACCGGTGTGGTGCGGGTGCTGGCTGATCAGGATTACAGCGGGCGCGAGCTGCGCATCGAAGCACGGGGCATCGACATCCGTGCCTCCATTAAGGCGGAGGGCTTGTCGTTGCAGGCCACTAACATTATCGGCATTCGCCAGGATTTGAGTATTGAAACCGGCCTTGGCCGTATGATTACGCTCGAAGCGAATCGCATGCGCATTGCCGCCGATAATGGAGTCGGCGATATCAATATGCCACTCTACGTCAAGGCGGGCGTGCTCGAAGCCCAAACCAAGGGCGCGGCTGGAATCTACATCGTCGTGCTGAATGATGCGGTTATTGGCAACGTTCAGTTTGATGACATCGGTGCGGAGACCACGGGCTTGCAGACGGGTGCCGGCGGCAATATCCACTTGGTTAACCTCGCGGGCGTCCTCACCGTTAATGAGGCGATCCAAGCCACCGGCGGGCGCGTTGTTATCACCAGCGAGCGTATGGACGTCCAGGCGGCAATTGCCAGCGTCCGCGAAATTAATGGCCAAAGCTTCCGCGGCACCCTGGTGCTGCAGCCGCTGTCCAGACGAACCAGCATCGGCATGGCCACCACGGGCGATCAGACCGGACAAACCTTTCACTTCAGCGTCGATGAAATCAACCGCTTCATGAACGGATTCGACTCCTCGGAACCGGCGACCTATTTCGCCAATGGACGACTGGTCCGCCTGAATACCGTGTCCGGAATCACCATCGGCCGGGCGGACGGCGCGCACGTCATCAGCCTGGGCGCCTTCACCTATACGGAGTCGTTCACCTTCCGCGCGCCCCGCCCCTTCGGTCGCTTCGACATTTTGGGAAAACAAAGGCTTGCACCCTCACTCATTACAGGTAGTAGTCCAAGTATAACCTATAACGGTTGGCGGTTCTGATCGATGAAACATCTAAAAGCCCATTTTAACTCGTTTAAACTTGAAGCGCTGGAACCGCGCATCATGCTCAGCGGCGATGCGGCGGAGATGGCAGGGGGAAGCGGTGCGTTGGCGCAGGAAGTCATCCAAAGCTCGGGGGAGGCCCAACCGGAAGATACCTTGACACCGATTTCCGGTGAACAGGAAGAAGGGACGGATGCAGGGCAGGAGCAGGACTTGTTCGGTACGGTGTTCGACTCCGGGGAGTCGATGGGAGGGGCGGGGGAAGACACGGTGTTAACCGTGGATGGAGATTCGCTTCAGGATGGCGGGACGCTGACGGCGGACGAAGTGAACATCGGGGATTCCGTATGGTCGGGCGACATCACGGTGATTGCGGATCGGGTATCGATTACCGGCACCATGACCGTTCTACCGGACGCGCGTTTAACCTTAATGCCGACCGGGAAAGATGCCTCGATTTTACTGGGAGGAAAAGACACCGGTTTTTCGTTGAGCGCGGACGAGTTGGATCTCCTTTCCGCGGCCGGGTTTGAAGAGGTGATTATCGGGCAGGAGGACGGCAGCCACGACATGACGCTGGCCTCGCTTACCTACAAGGGAAATTTGACCTTGCGGACCCCTGCCGAGGGCGGTGAATTTTATACGGAAGGACCCATTTCCCACAGTGGGGGTAAGTTGACCTTTATCGGCTCCGGAAATACCGCGAATACCAACGCCGACACCATTACCGAGGGAGAGGCGCTCATCATAGAAGATACGATTCAGCTCGTGTACACCGTGGACAACGGAAATGAGTTCCTGATAGACACCACGGACGGGGGTGATTATGCGGAAGGAAACGACATCGCGATTTCCGGGGACATACGGGGCACATCGGAAGGTCTGGGAGGCACCCTGTATCTGGACGCGGGCACTCACGGAAATATTTTCATTGGCAACTTCGAGGATCCGAATCCTGAAACCACCGGGAATATCGGGACCTCCGCGAAACTGGAGCGGATTGTGATCCTCAACGCGGCCGATGTCACCGTTCTCGGCAATATCCGCGTGGATGTGTTCATCCAGCAAAACGGGACCGGGGACACGGTCCTGGGAAGCGGACTCTCGAATTTTACTCGGATCGAAAGCGGAGCGCTGGACATCACCACCGAAGGAAACGTGACCGTCAGCGGGGATCTCGAGGTGTTGGAAGGGGATGTCGACATCAACATCACCGGTGCCAGTTCCGCCGCCCAATTCCAGGTGTCCGGGACCGCGGACGTGGATGGCGATGTCACCATCCACCGGGCCGGAAAAGTGCTGATGAAAGGAGATGTCACGGTTTCGGGCCACCTGTCCCAGGTCGTCGGTCTCTCGGACAGCAGCTTCGAATCCGATGTGAGCGTCGGCAGCATGAACCTGCGCGCGGACACCCGCATTCATTTCCTGAACGATCTGACCCTCACCGGGGGCGACCTGACCCTGGTGACCAATAATATCGATTTCACCGGGGGCGCCTCCTCGGTCAACGGCGCCCTCGACGGTAACAACCTCTCCATTTCCAACGCCTTTTTCCGGCCCATAGCCGCCGACGTGGATATGAACATCGGCGCGCCTCAGGGGGCCACCAGCCTGTTTCCATTCACCTCCACCGATATCGCCGCCCTCACCGACGGCTGGGCCTCCATCACCTTTGGCTATGACACTGGCGCCACCAACCTCGCCCGCATCGGCAACGCCGCATTCCTCGATGAGGTCACCGTCTATGCCGGCAGTATCTTCGTCAACCGGAATCATTCCGCCCGCACCGGACTAACCCTTGAAGCCGCCACCGGAGACATCTCTGTCACCAACGGCGCCCAGGTCCGGGTGCAGAACGAGCAAATCGACAACGCCTGGGGATCCAGTGCTATCACCCTCACCGCCGATGCCGGGGATGTGCTCTTTAACAACGGCGCCTATCTGAAAATTGACAACAACGACGATGCCGCTCCCGCCCAGGGCTCCGCCATCACCATTGCCTCCACCCTCGGCCAGGTGCGGGATCAATCCGCCACCGCCAATTTCCAGACCGCCCGCGATCTGGACGTCACCGCCGCCGGCGATATCTATCTTTTCACCGATGTGGAAAATCTGTGGGCGGAATCCACTGTGGACGGAGATATTGAGTTTCAGGAATTAAATGGACTGCGCGTGTACGAGGCCATCACCGCCAACGGAGCCATTCGGGTGGACACCGGCGGGGTGACCCGGGTAGACTTGGCCTCCTCCCTTACGGATGACGGCCTGAACACCATCGATGTCTCCGCGCTGGGTGACATCGAGGTCGGTCAACTGCTTGCCGGAACCCTGGGGAACGTGACCCTTGCCTCGGAAGGCCAAATTCGCCGGGTGGCCGGTCTGGCGGATATAGATCACCTGGTCCAGGGAAATGAACTGGATCTCACCTCGGAAGACGGGGTGGGCTTAGCCCTGGTCCCGCTGTTGATTCAGGCCAACGGCTTGACGGTCGCCAACACCCTCACCGGTTTGATCCGGATTGAGCAGATCGCCGAACGCGACAGCCTGGGAGTTGCCATTGACCAGGATGCCGCCGGAGCCGCCGACATGGTTTCTCTGCTTGCGGATGTCGACACGGCGGTGACCGTCCGTGCCGCCGGGATCCACAGCGCGTCGCCGGCCGGTATCTTCCTTTCCGTTCTCGCCGATCTGATTGTGGATGGAGACATCACTTCGCAGGGCGGCTCAATCTCCGTGCTCGCGCAAACCGATGCTACCTTTAGTGCTGGAGTCGCTCTGGAATCCAACGGGGGAGACATCCTGATTGAAAGCGGCAGAAGCGCGCCCGGCGATTTGACCCTGGCCGCAGACGCCGCCATCCGCAGTCTGGGCGGAAATATCCTGGTGGCGGTCAGCCAAAACGCCATGCTCGGCAGTGTCGATGCCCGCAGTTCCGATATCCTCGACACCGCCTCTTGGGGAAATGTCGATCTGCAAATCGGCGGGTGGCTGCGCGATTACGACGATTCCGCCATCGTGAATCTGTTTGCCAACGCTCTCAAGATTGTGAGCGGAACCGGTATCGGTCAGCTTCCCATTCTGGGCAGTGAGCAAACCGTGGAAATCGACGCGGCTCTGCTCTCCGCCAGCACCGCCACCGCCGGAGTGATCGCCCTGGCCGAACAAAACGACCTCACGGTTGGAACCGTCGGATTGCTCCCCGCGGATGTGATTCTGGTCGACGGCAGTGGTTTTGCCCATCCCGGCTTTGCCGCCCAAACCGCGATTGTGAACAGCAATGGCGATGACATTCTCCTGAGCGCCGCCGGGGCCCTCACCCTCGACACCGAGGTCTCGCTGCAAACCCTCGGGATCGGCCGCGTTGCGGTTATCGCGGGCAGCCTGTTTGTGGAAGGGGACGTGATCTCCCAGGGCGGGGACCTTTCCCTGCGGGCAACCGGGGAGGTGGAGGTGAATAATGGAGCGGTGATTCAAACCAGCGGCGGCGCCAGTGTCGCGTTGCTGAGTGCCACTGCCTCCCTGTTTTCGGATGCCGATACCCAAATCCTCACCGGAAGCGGACCCATTGTGCTGCAGGCTCAAAATGACATTACCCTGGGTCAGGTGCAAACCGCCGGCGCGGTGGGGCTCACTGCCGTCACCGGATCGCTGCGCGCCGCCGCCGGAGGAGTCGATGACCGCATCGTGGTCGACTCGAATACCCTGGCCCTCGTGGTTGGAGATCTCCTGGATGGTCCCTCCGCCACTTCCGAACCTTTTCAAACCTCTGTCAACACCCTGAGTCTGACCGGTGGAACCGGTTCCGTTTACCGCATCGAAAACGACCAAGGCCTGGTCATTGACACCACCTCCGCCCTTGCCAATTTGTACAACCCCCTTATGGTTGCAAGCGACCTGGAAATCGCCGCCCAAAGCGATGTCGCGATCAGCGGGGAAGGGGACATCGAACTCATCGTCCGCGGAGACGCCACTCTGGCCGGAACCCGCGAAATCAGCACCACCGGCGCGGGGCAGATCGATGTGACCGCTGACGGCTCCTTCAGTATGGGCGAGCTGGCGTTGATCACCAATGCAACGGGAACCATTGATCTGACCGCGCAACATACGATCTCGGTGGGACGCATTCATTCCGACACCGGGGATATCACCGTCGAATCCCTGTCTGCCTCCATTATCGACTCCGACCCGCTGCAGACTGCGGTTCTGGATTTTGAAACCACCGGCCAGCTCGACCTCACCGCCGTCACCGGCATCGGCATTGAAAGTTCGGTTCGTCATTCGATTACGGTTGACCTCGGCACCCTGAGCGCCGAAACCGCCACCGGCGGCATCTTTGTTTCCTCTCCAAACGGATTTGCCACCAATGGCATTCTGACCACCGGTGGCACCACTCCGGCGTCTCTGCTTTCCGGCGGCACGCTGACTCTTGGTCCCGACGGGGGCGGGGTGGCGATTGACGCCACCGGGGACATCGTTCTTCAAGCTGAGGGGGATATCGTGCAAGGGGTGGACAGCAGCATCACCTCCGGCAGCGATATTTTGATGCGGGCCAACGCCGTGGATGGCGATATGACTCTGTTCTCGGTGACGGCCGCCTCCGGGTCGGTGGCTCTTTCCGCCGGGGCTGCGATTTTAGGCGTCGCCAGCCCGGTGCTTCCCGCGATCACCGCCCAGGGACTGCTGCTGGACGATGTCGGTTCCTTCGGGCTTCCGGGTCAACGGGTCCGCACCCAAATCAGTCGTCTCGCCGGCAGCGTCGATGCCGGCACGGTGGCCTTTGACAATCAGATCAGTCTCACCCTCGGTTCGGTCACCGTCGTCACCACCGAACCGATCCCGACCGGATTGCTGAATCCCCTGCCCACGCAAACGCAAACCGCCGACCGCCTCCAGGTGGGTGGAGTCGACGGTGACGGGGTGTTTGCCGTCGTCACCGGATCGTTGACCGTCACCGCCGCGGATGCCGGGTTGTCCACCCTGGCCGTTGACGATGCCCTGCCTGTACTGTGGCAAAGCAGTCAGACCCAGACTTGGAACGGCTGGTTCGCCTTGGACGGCGGAGATCTTACCTTGCGTGGCAACCAAAACCTGGCCCTGAACGGCACCACCCCCTCCACCACCGCCGGCGGCAACGTGGCCATCGAAGTGACCGGAAACCTAAGCACCGGTGCCGGTACCGCTTTGAATCCGGGAACCGGAAATCTGGTGGCCCGGGTGGGTGAAACCGCCACCATCGACGGACAATGGATCACCACTGGGTCCATCGCTATTGTGGCCGGCGACTCGATTTTGGCGGGAATCGACAGTGCTACGGTACGGCTGACCGCCTCCGATTTGCTTTTGAATGCCCCCAACGCGGTGGGTGCCGAAGACGCCGTACTGGTTACCGCGGTTTCACAAATGGCCGTGTCTTCCGGTTATGCCGGTGTGCACATCGACAACACCGGCGACCTGCGGATCACCAACCTGGGCTGGACCGTTCCGAGCCTGCAGCCCAACGCGGACGTGAATCTGATCTTCTCCGGATATCTGGGCGGAGTCACCACCATGCAAAGCGGAGCCATCTCGCTGATAAATGATGGAACCGTGATCGTCGATCCGGTCGCGGCCCGCATTCACGCCTTCGCGGACGAGCCCTTCCAGATTGCCCTGCTCGCCGACGAAACCGGGCCGGACGGCAACGAACTGAGCGTGTTGTTTGACGTGACTCCCGCAGTGGTTGCCATTGAAACCGATTTTGATGCCGAACAGGGTCTGCTGCGGGTTCGCATTCCCCAGGGCGGCGGGCTGAGCGTACTCGACGTGGTAGACGCCATCAATGCCGATGCTGATTTCCCTGTAACCGCCATACTGAGCGGGGGACCGATCAGCGGGACGCAGACCTTTGTGATTTCCCCCGGGGGTGAAGACCAATTCGACGCCGAAGGCGGATCATTCGATGGCGTGGCAACCCGGTTGTACGGCACTACCGCCGGTGGCGAGGAGCCCGTCGCCGCCCTGGCCACGATCCAGCCTCTGGAAGAGCTGTACACCATCCGCATCCGCGCGCTCAATCCCGGCGAAGCCGCCAACACGATCTCTGTCCGCATTCTCGACCGTGGCCCCGACACCGCCTTGATCGACGGACTCGATATCGCCATGGTGGAATGGGACGACCTCAACGAGGTTCTGAATCTGTACGTCAATTACGGCTACACCACCTTCGATACCCTGGTCCGCACTATCAATCAGGCCACCGACCCGTCGACCTCCCCCTTCACGGCCGAATTTTCGG
>JAGYLC010000007.1 GCA_018401235.1 Kiritimatiellia bacterium | reverse complement strand
GAGAAATAGCCTTGGCCTATTTCTTCGGATGCCATTCGCGAAGATCCTTTCTGGGACAGGAGAAAAAACGATCCCGCAGGGCCTTGGCGATGCGCATGCGCTGTTCGGGAGTCATGGCTCTTTGCTGAGCTTGATCCCACATGTCCGCTTCCGCGAATGAACCGGCTTTATTGATGACACGTTCCATGTTGGAAAATGACACCCAAAGATCACGTATTCAAATCCGAACGTTGAATTTCCAACGTTGAACGTCGAACGCTGAACGTGCCAGTGCCCGGGACCCCTCCTATTTTCCCTCGGGGACGGAGGGAACTACGCCCAGGCAACTACGCCCATTTTCCCCGTTTCACAGCCCCCACCCCGTATTTCTCCCGAATCTTGTCAATCGTTTCATCCAAGGTGGTGCTTTTGGGTGTTTCCGGTGTCTCAAATAGATCCAACTGCATCCCCTTTCCCTCCGGACGTTCCTGAAGATGCGTCACTCCCACCCCAAGCAGTCGTACCGGCCAGGCGGGATTAAAGGCTTCATACAACGAGCACACCACCTCGAATAAATCCTGGTCCCGTCGGGTGGGCAGTGACAGTTGACGCTGCCGCGTGAAAGTTTTGAACACATGACTGCGAATCTTCACCTGCACGCAACCCGCCCAATATCCCGACGCCCGCAGGCGACGCCCCACTTTTTCCGTCAATTGCAGGAGGGTTTGGTGATGAACCGCGTGATCCCGCTGATTTTCATCGTAGGTATGCTCATTGGAAATGCTCTTCTCCGCTTCCCGCTCATGCACCGGACGCTCATCCCAGCCATTCGCCAACGCAAACAGATGTTGCCCCGAAGCTTCCCCGAACAAGTCCACCAATCGCTGGACGCCCGCCGCCTGAAGTTCTCCCGCTTGATGAAATCCCTGCTGATTCAACACCTGCTTCGTTTTGGCACCCACCCCCCAGATACGCCCCACATCCAACGGTGCCAGAAAAGCCAAAATCTCTTCAGCCTCCCTCGGGACTACGGTCAGACCGTCCGGCTTGTCCATATCCGAAGCCAATTTGGCCAGAAATTTGTTCCCGGCAATCCCCACCGAAGCGGTCAGCCCACACTTTTCCGCAATTTCAGCCCGTATCGCCTCTCCAATCTTGACCTCATCGTTCTCCCATAAATGCAGTACCCCGGTAATATCCATAAACGCTTCATCCACCGAAAGCGGTTGAATGAGAGGGGTATAGCCGTCGAAAATCGCAAAAATCTGCTTGGATGCCAGGCGATAGGCCTGCATCCGCACCGGACGAAAAATGGCGTGGGGACATCGTCGATACGCCTCCCGTAGCGGCATAGCCGAGTGAATACCGAACTTTCGCGCTTCGTAACTCGCCGCCGACACCACTCCCCGCTGATCGGATGAGCCGCCCACGACCAGCGGTTTCCCTTTTAACTCAGGAAAATCCCGCTGCTCCACCGACGCGAAAAAGGCGTCCATGTCCACATGCAGGATGCACCGATTTGAGGCCATCGCTCCTCACCCCCACAACGAAGCGGGATATACCCCTTGCGCGACCAGCTTGCGTAATCCCTCCTGCACCGCCGCTTTGTCCTCGGGATAGGTGACCCCCAGCCAGGATTCTCCCGACGGAATCACCTCCACCCGACCCTCCCCGCGGTCAATCAATTCCTGCACCAAGGACGGAATGTAATATTCCGACTTCAGGGGATCGGGCACGTCTTGCAGAAAGGCCGTGAACCCATCCATTCCCTGCTCAAAAAAGCGCGGCGTGAAACCCCAGGTATTCATCGACACCAACTGGGACCCCTCCACCACCTCCACCCCTGATCCGCAGCTGAGTTGGATGCCCTCCACGACCGGATGAATCTCATGACACTCCTCCACGGAAACCAATTGCCCCTCCCCGCTCACCTCGCAGACTCCCCGCGACACCGTTCCGTGCGGGCTCACCGTATTTTTCAGGGGGTAGGCAACTAATACATACTCGGAAGAATCGACTTCACGATTCTGCAGAGCCTCTGCCAACAAGCGAAAAGAGCCCGGACCGTAAAAATCGTCCGCATTGATGGCTCCGAAGGGTTCCTTAACCACTTCACGTGCGGCCAGCATCGCGTGAACCGTTCCCCAGGGTTTCATCCGCCCCTCCGGCACCGAAAATCCTTCCGGCACATCGCCCAATTCCTGAAAGGCATATTCGACTGGCAGCCGATGTTCATATTTAGATCCCACCTGTTGCTTAAAAGCCTCCTCAATATCCCGACGGATCACAAACACCACCTTCCCGAATCCCGCCCGAATGGAGTCATATACCGAGTAATCCAGAATCACTTCACCCGAGGGACCCACCGGGTCCAGTTGTTTCAAGCCGCCATAGCGACTTCCCATTCCTGCGGCCAAAACAATTAATGTAGGTTTCATAAGCAAACTAAAGGGTTTAATCCAAGGTTTCCGATAATCTCTTTTCAGATTCCTTGTCTCTTGGTTGAATGTAGAACAGCTCCGACGGGGCAATGATCGGATCCCATGACGTCCTGTCGGATGAAGGCTTGTTCCAGGTCTGGACGGAGGGTTGGGGAGAGGCAAACGTAGTCGATTCTCCAGCCCACGTTTCGGGTTCGGGCGGCGGCTCGATAGCTCCACCAACTATAGGCTCCGAGTTCATCGGGGTGCAGGGCACGAAAGCTGTCAACGAATCCGGCTTCCACGATATTGTCAAATCCCGCCCTCTCCTCGTCGGTAAAACCAGCGTTTTTGTGGTTGCTCCGGGGATTTGCCAAATCGATTTCCTGATGGGCCACATTCAGGTCTCCGCAAAAGACCACGGGTTTGCTTTGCTCCAGCTTTTTCATATAGGCCAAAAAATCCACATCCCATTCTTCACTCCGATAGGGCAATCTCTGAAGTTCGTTTTTAGAATTCGGGGTGTACACGGTGACCATCCAGAAATCGGGATGCTCGACCGCAATCACCCTCCCCTCCTGATCGTGTTTTTCGATCCCAATGCCCATTTCCTGACGCAAAATCGGTAATTTTGTGGCCATGAGGGTTCCCGAATAGCCTGGTTTTTTAGCAGGATTCCAGATCACCTGATATTCCGAGGGAAATTCATAAGGAACCTGAGCAGGAAAGGCTTTGATTTCCTGCAGACACAAGATGTCTGGTTGTTCCGCCTCCACGAATTCCGCAAAGCCTTTTTTCAGACAGGCACGGATGCCGTTCACATTCCAGGATATAATTTTAATACTCATTTCTACTTCTGTTCTGATGTTAAAAATTGCTGTAAGGGCTGGGCAGGCAGAGTCAAGATGGTCTTAACGGCTTCCGCACGATGCGAAATTCGGTTTTTAACCTCCTCGCCCACTTCCGCAAAACTTTTTTCGTATCCGCAGGGATGAAATAACGGATCGTATCCGAAACCGTTTTCGCCACTGGCTTCGTGCGCGATTTCGCCATGACATTCCCCGCGAACCACCCATTCTTCTCCATCGGGGCCGCACAGCGCCAGCACACACACGAATTTTGCCCGTCGGTTATCCTCACCCCGGAGTTTTTCCAAGAGAAGCCGATTGTTTGCCGCATCGTCTCCATGAACTCCCGCAAAGCGGGCTGAATGAATTCCGGGGGCCCCTCCCAACGCTTCAACCGACAAACCGGAGTCGTCCGCCAACGCCCACCCATTGAGATGGGCCGCCAAGCCGCGGGCTTTAATGAGAGCGTTCGCCTCAAAGCTGTCCCCATCTTCAATCAATTCGGGAGGATCGTCCAGATCACGCAAACTCCGAAGCGCTACGCCCAACATGTCTTGTATTTCCTCGCACTTATGGGCGTTTCCGCTGGCGAAGGTAAGTGGATTCTTTGTCATAACTTATTTTGCTCCCTGGCATAGGTTTCCCGCATAAAGGCCCGCGTTTTCTCCAAGCCTTCATCCTGCAATTGCTTGATACGGGCACGGGTCAGTCCGAATTCCTTCCCCACTTCATCCAGGGTATAGCCTTCCACGTATCGACGCTTTAAGATGAGTTGCAATCGCTCCGGCAAGCGGGAGACCGCCTCCCACACGTCGTTTCGCTGCACCTCCACGCTCGAATCCACATGTTGATGATCCGCAATCAGGTCGTGCAGGGAGGAATGGGTATCTCCAAGTGCGGCATCCAGGGACAGGGGGGTGCCGGGCATGCGCTGCCATTGTCGTACCAAAGGTAACAACTTTTTGATTCGTTCCGGCGGCAGATCCGTCATTTCGGACAAGATCAATTCCGAGGGGTCCTCCCCCTGTCGATCCCGCCAGGTTTCGATCACGGCCTGAATCTTGATCATGTCATCATTCGGACGAATTCCCAGTGCACCGGATCGAATATGATCCCGAAAGTAATTCCGCAAGCGATTTTGTATGGACCGCTGCGCATAGGAAAAAAACGGAACCCCGCGGGTGAAATCGAACTTCCGGATCGCATTTCCAAGTGCGCGGGACCCTTCCTGTAAAAAATCGGAGATCCAGATCTGTCCAATCCAATAAAACGGCTTCACGCAGGAAACAATCAGCGGTCGATTGGCGATAAACAATTCCTCCTCCGCCGCTTCCATCCGATGCACATAGGTCAAGGTTTTCCTCAACGCCTTACTCCAAAATTCAGGATCATCCGATTCACAGGTGGATAGTTCCCGAATGTGGTGGCAACACCAATAAATTTCCCGGTAGAGTTCATCCACCATTTCGGATTTCAGGATATCCACCATACCCCGATCCGCCAGAAACCGGGTAATCGGCATGGTGTCACTGTCCGCCCGGCCATAGCGCCGGGGTTGACGGATTTTATCGGGCTCATAATCGGGATCCGCAAATTCCGGCAATTCCAAGTCCAGGAAAGGCAGGCCCATCGATGCTTCGATGACATCGGTGCGATCTTGTTCCATCGGGTCGCTCAACGTATGTGATTCCTTGTATGCATATGAGCCGTCTTCATAACCAATTCTCCTGCTCATGTCCCTCTAAAAATGACCTTGCCCACAGTTGCAGGCACTCATCCTCCGCCCAAAACCCCATTTGCCGCACGGCCTCGGGTATATGCTCCAGAAACCGGCGCGTTTCCGGCATCGCTCCCAGGCGTCCGTAGGCCCCCAACGCCTGCGACAGTCGCTGCACCGCACCCGGGGCATAAAACTCCTCCTCAATCGGCTGTTCCGCATGGCGATTGTAGAAAGCCAGGGCCTCCAGTTGCTCTTCTTTGGTCCGTCCTGCATACGGATCCGCCAACAAAGATCCCAGATCGTAGGCAGCCGGTCCCAATCGCATCCCCTGAAAATCGATCAGTGCGGGCTCCCGGTCGGCCCATAGGATATTCGTGCATTGCAAATCCCGGTGCAACAGGACCCGTGGCTGCGATTGCAACTTCTTCGCCACCTCTGTTAATGCGGCATCCAGCCCCTCCACATCGGCTGCGGGATCATGCCGAAGTAAAAACTGCTCCCGAAACAAGTTCCGTTCCCAGGCAAACAGAGCGGCATCAAAAGGAGCTTCCAGCTTGAATCCCTTCGGAACCCGTATCCCATGCAGGGAGGCTGCCAATTCCAACACCTTTTTCAGGTCCTCGCGATTCCGTTTCCTGCTCCCTTTCAACAGGCGCTCCTGCAAATCCACCCGCCCCAGATCCTCCACCCGCAGCCAGGCCCCCTGTTGACGACGTTGCAAAATAGCGGGCACCCGAATTCCCTGCTTCCGCAAAAAACGGGCGTGCCCGGCAAAGCGAAGATTTTCCGGTCGCGCACTCCCGGATACAATCAGCAGTTCGGTTCCTTCGGGGGTAAAGATCCGGCGAAAACGTCGATCCGATCCCCGGGCCGACAACAGTTCCACCGCCTCCACCTCCGGAATCCACTTCCTTTCCTCTTCAGAGAGGCCCCTTTGCGGACTCACAATCAGCCCGGAAGCCTTCACCCCTTTGCGCAGCTTCGCTCCCGGCCCCACAATCGCCCGGGTCAAGCGAGCCCCCGCCTCCACGCAGGCCCCGGGAAAAATGACCGAATCCCCTGCCGCCTCCAGTAAGTGCTCCGGAGTTCCCACATCCGCCCATTCGCTCCCGGGCACTTCCACCCCCAGGATGGTTTCCCCCGCGGACAGCGCCTGTTCATAGCCGGTGATCACCGAGGAGAACTCCTGGTCCGGCAGATACGACCACAGCTTCGGCGACACTAAATGCAAACCACTGAACGTAACCCCGCCCCCGCGAAAATCCACCACCTTCCCCATTTCCACTTTCACCGAGCGCGGCCCCGCATCCGGCACCATCCACAAGCAGGCGAGAGGCTTTTCACGTTCATAGGCTTTCAGCAGCGGACGGGGATTCAGCGCCTGCAACACATCGGCGTTGCACACCCACAGCGGATCGTCTCCGACAAACCACTGCATCCGACGCAATCCCCCGCCCGTCCCTAGAATCTCCGCTTCGAACGAAAAATTCAGCCGCATTCCTGCCGGACACCAACCTGGAACCTCCCGCAGCATCTCCCCCGCCAGATGATGAATATTCACCAACACCTCCCGCACCCCCCATTCCCGCAACTGCGTCAACACATGTCCGATCATCGGTTTCCCCCGCAGGGGCACCAGAGGTTTGGGACAATCCAGCGTCAACGGAGCCAGGCGCGACCCGAAACCCGCCGCCAACACAATCGCCTTGCGGGGACGCTTCAAGCAGGCTCTCCCGCCTTGAACAAGTCGAATCCCACCAGCCGACATTCCAAGGGGCCGTTGTATAGGGTGTGCCGCTGGGCCAGCTTCAAGCCAAAGCGTTTCGCCAACGCCAGATTTCCGGTGATGACCAATCCCTGTCCGCCCGTGGTCAACCCCTTCATCCACTGGCCCATGTCCCGATAGAGCCCGGTCAAATCCTCCTCTTCCAGACGCAATCCGTAAGGAGGATTCATCACCACCCAGGCAGGTCCCTCCGGGATCTCCGAATCCCGGAAATCACAGGATTCAAACTCAATCAATTCCTCCACGCCTGCTCTTCGCGCATTGGACCGGGCCATTTCCACTGCCTCCGGATCATGGTCGCCACACACCAGGGCGGGAACCGCATCCGCAGGTATAATGGCCGATCTTGCCGCTTGCACTTCCTTTTCCCATAAATCCCGATCAAAGCGTTTTAAAGCAAACAAACCAAAATGCTCACGCGTCAGCCCCGGTGCCCGATTCTGGGCCAGCAACGCGGCCTCGATCGCCAGGGTCCCGGCTCCCCCCATGGGGTTGACCAACGGGCAGTCCACCGGCCAGCCTCCCGCCAGCAACACCGCCGCGGACAAGGCCTCCTGCAACGGTGCCTCTCCGGCCTGCATCCGGTACCCCCGCTTCGAAAGCGGACGACCCGCCAAATCTACCGACACCGTCACCTCCTCGTCCATCCAATACAGATACACGCTCGCCCCGTGATCGCTGGGCCCGGAATCGGGACGACGCCCATACACCGAGCGCAAGCGATCCATCACCGCATCCTTCACGGTCAAAAAGGCAAAGCGCTGATCCCGAATTTCCTCATTGCGCACCGCCCCGTGAATCCGCACATACCCATCCGGCCCCAAATGATCCTCCCAGGGAACCTCCATCAACTGACGATACAGCGCCCCCGGTCGCTTGGCCCGAAATTGGCAAACCGGGACCAGCACCCGATGCGCCGTCCGCAAACGCAGACACATCCGCATTTGCTCCGCCAAATCCGCCAACACCACCACCGCCGCCGGCTCTTCCCGCAGGACCTCCACCCCCAAGGCACGAAGCTCTGAGGCCAACACCGGAGGAATCCCCCGGGCACAGGTAACGGATACGGTTTCTTTCATGCGGGTTCCTTGCCACGCTGACGGGCTATAATCAACGCCAAATGCTCCCGGTGCCTACTTTTACTCACCCCGATCATTGAAAAGTCATCAAGTGGACAGGAACCACAAAGGGTAGGACCACGGATAGCCATGCCGGACCATGGATGATATGTGCAGGTCATACGAAACATTTTAGAGAAAACGGGGAGAAATATAGAATGAAGGCAATAGATTGTTGCTATTTTCCATCCGTGGTCCGGCAGGGCTATCCGTGGGATATCCCCCCAAAATTCTTTTCAAAAAAACTGTGGCTATTCGTGCCGTAGAGCCACGATGGGATCCAGGCGGGCGGCGCGGATGGCCGGGTAAATTCCGAACAGCACTCCCACTCCCACGCTGATTCCCAGCGACAACACTATCGCGTACATGGGTACAATGGTGGGCATGCCGGCGAAGTATTCGATGATTTGCGGAATGATCACCCCCACCGCGATTCCCAGCAATCCGCCGGCACTGGAGAGGACGATGGTTTCGATTAGAAATTGCCCGATAATCTGTGATCGTTTCGCCCCAATCGCCCGCCGAATTCCTATCTCTCGGGTTCGCTCCGTCACCGATGCCAGCATAATATTCATGATGCCGATCCCGCCCACCAACAGGCTGATACCGGCAATCGATCCCAGCACAATATTGAAGGTGCGCTGGGTGGCTTCCGCCTGGCGCAGCAGTGCCAAAGGCACACTCACCCGATAATCTTCCCGGGGATGGAATCGTCGCAGCAGTTGTTCAATCGCCTCCGCCGTAGATTCTACATTCTCTAATTCATCCACTTCGACCACCAATTGATGCAGTTCCACCATGGACCGCTCAAATGAACCCTCACTTCGACGCATCACGATGTCGCCAAAACGTTCCCGTGCCGTGGTCAATGGGATATAGGCGTCCACCTCCTGATCCGGAGTCTGCACTCCCCCCGCAGTCCCGCCTGTTTCACTGCGAATGATTCCCACCACTTCGTAGTAATTGGATCCCACCCGGATTCGATTTCCCAGAATCGTCTCCGTCGCCAATAAACGGCGGGCCGAGCGTTCGGTCAATACGCACACGTTCGCCCGGGTCGCCAGGTCCCGTTGGTGCAGGCGGCGCCCGGCAATCAATTCGCGTTCCACCAAATCAAACCAGTCCGGCGTGGTTCCCACAATGCGCAATTCCATGGTACGCCCGCCGACCCGGGCCTCGTGGGGAATCAGCTTTGCGGGCACTATCCGTCTGACCGTGGGTATGGTTTCGCGGATGCGTTGTTCATCGTCATAGGTGAGTCCGTAGATACTCATCCGCACCCGGTCCGTGGTCTGATCCTGTTGTGATTGCACGGAATGCAAAATGATGTTCTGACTCCCCAGGCGGCGGATTTGGGACTGCGCCTCTTCACTGGCCCCGGTCCCCACCGCCAGCATGGCGATCACGCTTCCCACCCCGAACACCACCCCCAGCATGGTCAGTAGCGAGCGCAGTTTATGAAGCAGCAGGGTTTTGATCCCCAGCCGGACAAGGCGTGTAAATTTGGAAATGTTGGTCATAAAATTAATCAATCCGGTCAATCAACCCATCGCGCATGTGCAGACGATGCTCGGCCCAGGCCGCGATTTCTTCCTCGTGGGTGACAATCAAAATGGTTTTTCCCTGTTGGTGCAACTCGCCCAGCAACTTCATGATGTGATCCCCGGTAGTGGAATCCAAATTCCCGGTGGGCTCATCCGCAAGGATGACCCTCGGATCGTTGGCCAGTGCCCGGGCTATGGCAACCCGCTGCTGCTGTCCGCCGGACAACTCGGCGGGCCGATGCCCGAGTCGATCCCCCAACTCCACCCGCTCGGCCATCTCAATCGCCCGGGCAGCACATTCGTGCGGCTCCCATCCCTGATAAAACAGGGGTAACTCGATATTCTCCCGAACCGTCAACTGGGAAATCAGATTAAAACTCTGAAAGACAAAGCCCAGATATTTCAGACGAATCGCACTCAGGTCGTCATCCTCCAGTTGACTCACATCCTCCCCCGCCAGCGTGTAGGTGCCGGAAGTGGGACGGTCCAAGCAGCCCAGCAGATTCAACATAGTGCTTTTGCCGGAACCGGAGGGTCCCATTATCGCCCAGAAACTGCCTTGAGCAAACTCGATGCTGACTCCATCCAGGGCATGCACTTGTTCCGATCCCATTTGATAGATCTTGCGAACATCTTTCAGACTGACCATCGGGTCCGCCGGGGAACCGGCTGGAGGAGATACGAGAGAATCTTGAGTCGAGTGAGTCATAGAATTTTGTGGAATATGAAATCGTTGAAAAAGACCGATTAGCTTTCCGGTGCAGGCCGGAGTCGCTCGCTCCTCTCCCCATTCCATTCACCCCGCCGCTCCCCCGGGGGGCGTTCCGCTCGTGTTTCGCCTTGCCCGCGTTCCGTACGTTGAATATCCACCGGGGCTTCTTTCGGAACTTCGGCTGGTTCAGGGGCATCCGCCACTTCCTCAGGTTCACTCAGATCCCGACCCATCTGATCCGAAAGTGGAGGTGCCAACGCCACCCGCTCCCCTACTTCGAGTCCACTGCGGATATGCACCACCCGATTATTATCATAGCCAATTTCAACAGTGCGGGACTGCAATCCCCCACGCGCACCGGGGACAAATACCACGTGTTGTGTGCCCCGCCTCACCACGGACTGAATCGGAACATAATAAATATCTGTTAGTTCCTCCACAATAATTTCCGCCTGACAACTCATCCCCGTGCGCAGGTTGTTTGCCTCCACCGTGATTTCGGTGCTGTACACGGTGAGGTCGGGATTCAACCAGACGCTCTGCGCGTCCGGCATAGGCGCGATCCGCCGCACCCGCCCGTGAAACACCTGACCCGGACGGGCATCCACCCGAATCCGCACCGGCATGCCCACCTCCACCCGTTCCAACGCGGACTCGTGAATGCTCACATCCGCCACCATGCCCTCCGAGGCGGGAAGATAAATCAACTCCTGACGCTCCCGTACTTGCTGACCCGCCTCCAACGGTTCCCGGTTCCCCCGCCGACCTGGATTCGCACTGGTCTCGTACACCACCATCCCGTCCGCCGGCGCCACAATCCGGCAAAGCGCGATTTGCCTTCGCAGATGCTCCAATTGTTCTTTCTGACGGGCGAACTCCTGCTCCCGGGCCTTATAATTGGCCTCCGCCTGTACGACATCCGCATGCGCACGCATCCGCGCCCGTTCCAAGGCTTCTCCTGACCGCTCTACATCACTTTCTTTCTGCTGTAAATTCCGGTTGTGCGTATAATCTTCTGACAAACTCAGGCGGCCCCGGGCCAGCCGAAGATTCACCTGCGCCCGTTGATATGCCAAGCGATCCCCCTCCAATTCCAGCGAGGTGATAAATCCCGCCCCCGCCAGCCCCCGGGAATCCTGATATTTCTGGTCCGCTCTCAGCAGTTCCTCCTGCGCAATATCAATGTCCGCCTGCAGTCGATCGAGTTCCTGGGCATATTCCCCCTGGTCCCCGGTGTATTTCTCCAGATCCAGCTTCGCGAATCGAAGGGTCAACTCCGCCTCGGCAATTTCACTTTGGGTACGGCTTTTGGTCACTTTCAGTTCCTGTTGAGCCCGGATATAGGAGGCTTCCGCATTTTGAATGGCGATCTCCCGGTCCACCAACCGATCCTCCAATCCGCTGGAATCCAATTCAACCAACAGATCCCCCGTTTTTACTACTTTTCCTTCCTCAATGATCCAGATAATGGCCGTTTGCCCCTCCACCCGATTGGAGACGATGACCTGGTCCCGGTTTCGCAGGTTACCGGTCTCGGTAACACTGATGGTCAGATCGCCCCGGCGCACCTCGCCGGTGACACCGCTATAGTCATCTTCCCCTCCGGAACGCGCCATCGTGAACAGTACCCCGATCACAAGTACAGCAACTACGACAGCCCCCACTTTATAAAGGGGGGAATTGAAACGGAAAGTAAACGTTGAGGTTGTCATGTGGCGTTAGGGGGTACTTTTTTATCTATTCGGGAGTAAATTCTGTCCAAAGTCCTTGCGCGTCCACCCGGAGCACTTCCAGGTTTTGCTGGAAGGTCAGTTCCGAAATTCGATAACTGACCAGCGCGTCCACCACCGCGTTCTGGGCCTGGAGCAGGGATTCGTTCGATTCCAGCACATCCCGGGTGTCCGCCCGGCCGACCTCTTGGAAGGCCTGGGCCTGCCGAACCCGGCGTTCCGCGATATCCAATGCTTGAACCTGAATGTGATACTGCTGACGCTGCTGCAGGAGGTTGCGAAGGGAGTCGCGCACTGAAAATTTAACCGCGTCCTCCACTTCCTGGACTTTACGAACTGCGGATTCAACTTCCAGCAGACTGCGTCGAAAGGCCACTCGTTCGGAACGTCGATCCCAGGGGGCCTCCGCCTCCAGTTCCAACGAGTAGGATGCATTCCCCGGATCGAAACGGGCATTATCCTGCGAAGCGGATGAAATGCCGCTGCGCCGCTCCCCGATCCTACCACTGCCCGAAAGATTCAGGCCCGTGCGCAACCCGTCCGCAGCCACTGTGACCTTGCGTTGCGCGTCCTCCACCTCCGCCAATGCCACCCGCAGATCAAGTCGATTGTCCAAGGCCAGCCGAATGGCTGCGTCCTCCTTCAGTTCCAGGCGCCCGACCGCCGCCTCATCGCGGTCTCCCAGCATTTGTTCAGCCTGCGCCATCAAGCGTTCCAATTCGGCTTCATCCAATTCAATCCGACTGTCCGCCGGCAATCCCAGGGTCAGTTTAAAGCGATCCAATTCGGCCTGGTATCTCTCCTGATCGGAGATCAGACGCTGACGGGCCCGCAGCAAATCCTGCCGTCCCTGATCCACCTGAATTCCCGTCACCCTCCCCTTTTCGTGCAGAGCATCCGTGCGGTCGACCAGAAGCTGCAAGCGTTCCAGACTGGCCTCCGAATTGCGGATTTGATCCCGACGCTGCAACACAGAAAAATATTCGCGGGCGATTCGCACCGCATAGTTCTTCTTAAAGCGCTCAAAGGCATAGAGGGCGTAGAGCAAATTCCGCTCCGCCTGGGTGCGGGCCTCGGTCACCACATGGCGACCGCTCCCCCGGAGCAGCGGCACCGTAATGGAAGCGTCCGCAAGCAGCCCCAACGAACTCCCCCCCTCCCCGCTCAGCAGGCGCACCAGATCCAGCACCATGCGTCCCCCGAGGGTGACCCCCGATTCCAAGCGACGTTGAACGCCCAGTTCACCCGTCCCGCCCACTCCCCGCTCCCCCGATTCTTCATTGCCCGAAAACACCCCCTCCACCGCCCCCCGGAACGAGGTATCAAAACGATATTTTTCCAAATCCAGTTGCAGAGCTGTGACAAACAGGGATTCCTTTTGCGATTGGTACTCACGAGCATGGCCCGCACCCAACTGCAGCGCTTCAATCAAACCTATCCGAATCGGTTCCCCATCCGATGACCGCGCATTCGGAATCAACACATCCGGACGCCGAGTGACCTCCCCCGTATCCGGCCAATGCTCCGGATGATCCAGAGACTCCGACCCGAAGGAAGCCTTCCCCGCAACCGGCAAGTCCTGTTCCAGCAATAAACGCCTGCGAAACGTATCCATCGGCGGTTCCACAAAAAAAGGCTCCGTCTCCCCCATCCCCGACCGCTGCGCCTCCGCAATCAACCTCTCCGCCGACCGATCCGCCGCCTCACGATGCTGGGAGGAACTTTGGCATCCGCTCAGGACCCACACCCCCAACAACACAAACGTGCCCCGGGGAAAAAGGGAATACATAAGAAGAGGAAAAGGTAAAAAATTGGATTTCATTTGAAAAAATAGGCTATTCAGAATAAATCGAGTCAACCTCCTGTTTAAGCTATCTGTTCCATCCACGGCCGGAGGGCGGGCCACCCCTGCCGGCGGGAGTGCCTGTGGTCATTTGATTGACAGTTTGCATGTACTCGATAAATTCCCGCGTATTCTGTTGATCCAATCCCAAATGATATTCCGCATAATCGTTCAGGAGCACATCCCTCTGCATGGACATCAACCCGCTCGCTTCCCGGGACCGACGCCAGAGCGTACGCCCCGCGTCTCTCCGTTCTTCCGCGCTGAGCGAGGGGTCTCCCACTACAGCCATCAACCTCTCCATTTCCGTCATGGACTGCATCAGCTTTTCGTGCGCCTCCCGGTATTCAGGGGACAGCCCCTCCACCGTAATCTGTGAGAAAAAGTCCTTTCTCGTTTGTAAATCCGTGCGCATACGCTGTTGAAATTCCTCACGGCGTTGTTCCCGTTCGGCTCTGCGTTCTTCCCGCTCCGCGATCTGTTCAGGAGTCAAATTTTCCTCCTCCCGGTCCGGGTTCCGCAGGTTGTTGCGTTCTGACCATTCCTCCACTTCTTCCACCACAGCGGGTAAAAATTCCCATTCGGGAACCGCCTCCACTTCCACTAGCGGTCGCTGCGCGTATCGAACTTCCTGCTGGACCACCGTCTGCTGCAGTGTTTCCAAGCGTTTCAGGAGCTGATCATTGGCTTCCTCCAGCCCGCTTCGGACCGCCTGCACAGAGTCCAGTTGATCCTCTTTTTCCCGAAGTTCCCGCGAAAGACGGGTGGTTGTTTGCTGTTCCGAGATCCAGAGCATAGACAGTACCACCGATGAAACTACAATCAAGGGAAGTAGGATTTTTTCAAATTTTTTTATAAGAGCACCTGGGGTTCAACTACTATCAACGTAGACTGTTAAAAAATATTATATCGGTAGACGATGTTTTTCCAAATGACTCCGAATTCGACGCAAGCGATCGATGGTTTCCCGGATGTCGGAGTCGGAAACAGGAATATCCGCCTGACGCAGCAAGTCCGCCTCCCGTTGCAACATGCACTCCACCAGCGCCTTACCCTTGTGGGTCAACACGATGTGGTTGGATCGTTTATGTCGGGGATTCGTTTTGCTGGTAACCAGGCCATCCTTGATCAGTAAGTTGATCTGGGTCTGCACAATCTGGCGGGAGACCAAGCGTTCGCGGGCCAAGTCCGGCACCGGGGTGGGACCCTCCCGGTGCAAACTCATCAGAAGACTACGTTTGGCACTGGTTTGCCCGGCCTTGACATGCACCTGATCCCCCAGCCAGCGCAGGCGGTTGTGCAAATGCCGCAGCTCTTCAAATAGATCCTGATAATAGTTCGGGTCAACACTCATGCCTCAAAGCTAAATAGAAATGAGCATGAATACAACCCTAATGTTACCGGGACCTCCCCCAATTTCTTACAAATTCGGATTCAGGCTCGACCAGTCCGCCAGCGGGGGCAAAACGCCCATGCCGATGACTTCATCGCGCAGTTTAGTCAAATGGGTATAAGAGGCTTTCAACGCATCGATTTCCTCGGGAAGGCCTTCGGGCATCGACAACTGAACCCCGTCCGAGGTCAGCTTCGTTTCCATGGCCATCATGATCTTCTCGAAACCGAAGTCGTTCACGTAGCCTCCCACCGGCCAGGGATAGCCCTGCCCCTCGATCACACCCTTCACCATCATTACCGACTGATGGGCCGGGCTCTGGAAGGAACTGCGTCCGCGAAGTTCAATCACTTTCTTGCCGCCCTGCGACACGTGACCGCGAAGGACCTGCCACTGCTCATCCGTCAGCTTGTCAGTACCAATGAGATCCGTCAGAGGCGTTCCCTGCACCTTGGCGGTGGAGGCGAACACCGCCATCATTTCCCCGTGTCCGCCGTAGGTCCGGCAACCGGTCACTTCGTCCTGCTTCACTCCAAAGTGCTGGCTAAGAGCAGTTTGCAAACGGGTGGAGTCCAGCGCAGCCAATGTTCCGACCTTGGACGGATGCAGACCGGAATGTACCAGCGTCACCAATCCGGTGATGTCCGCGGGATTGAAAATAATCACCGCAAATTTCAAATCCGGGCAATACTCCTTGATATCCTTGCCCAACTGCTCGGCGATTTCCGCATTTCCTTTCAACAGATCCTCGCGGGTCATCCCCTCTTTGCGAGGCGCTCCGCCCGAGGAAATAATGTATTTCGCATCCGTCAGCGCTTCCTTGATATCCGTGGTGTAGGTCAAATTCGCCCCCGGGAAGGCACAGTGATACATTTCCTCGGCCGCTCCCTTCACTCCGGGCCCATAGGGGTCGTAGCCGCATACATTGGGACTCAGCTCCAGAGTCAGAACCGCCTGCATCATGTTGGAGCCTATCGCTCCTCCGGCACCCAAAATCACTACTTTATCATCCGTCAAATACGCCATATCATTTATTCCTGTTTGGTGGTTTTTATTTTAAAAAAGCGGACGTGTCCCTATAGTCTTTTTCCAAAGGACATTGCAACCCAAGAGTCCAAGCTTTCGTCCAACAGCTATCTCCGCCTTCGCGGCCGCCGCCGCCGGACCGGCCGCCACGGCTACCGCCGCCACGATTTCCTCCACCGCCGGGTCGGCCTCCACCGCCACCGGAACTACGCGGACGGGGGCGTCGGGGTACGTCCCGATCCTCCACGGTCAGCCACTCTTCCTTGGGATGGGTACAGGCCAATTCGCGGCCGATGAATTTTTCGATATCAGGCAACATCATGGAATCGAATTCACTGGCAAAGCAGACCGAACGGCCCTCTTCCCCCGCCCGTCCGGTGCGTCCGATGCGGTGCACGTAATCCTCCGGGTCCTCGGGCAGATTGTAATTGATGACCAGTCCCACATCCTCCACATGGATGCCTCGTCCGGCCACATCCGTGGCCACCACCACCGGCATAGTGCCATCTTTGAACGCTTCCAGCGTTTTTACCCGCTTGGCTTGGGGCACCGCGCCCGACAACAGGGCGGCCGTGAAGCCGTAGGCGTTGAGGTGATCGCATAAGTCCTGAGACGTATCCCGCCGATTGGCAAATATCAGAGTGCGGTTTGGTTTCAAATCGCGGAGCAAATTGACCGTCAACGCGAATTTCTCCTTGTCCGTGACGATAAATACGGTCTGATCCACCGTATCCGCCGCCACGCTGGTGGGTTCGATCACGATAGTGATCGGATCCCGGGTCCAGGAGGTGGCCAATCGTTTAATATCTTCGGTAAAAGTCGCACTGAAGAACAGGGTCTGACGCTTGTCTTTGTGGGGGGTCGCGTACACGATCCGCTTCACATCGGGAATAAAACCCATATCCAACATGCGGTCGGCTTCGTCCAACACCAGTATTTC
The DNA here is from genome assembly GCA_018401235.1 of Kiritimatiellia bacterium. Taxonomy (GTDB): domain Bacteria; phylum Verrucomicrobiota; class Kiritimatiellia; order SS1-B-03-39; family UBA6053; genus UBA6053. Next base: position 20,476 of record JAGYLC010000007.1, on the reverse strand, counting down.
CACCTGCGAAAGATCTATCACCTTGGACCGCATGAAGTCAATCAAACGTCCGGGGGTGGCCGACACCAGATCGACCTGATGATTGCGCAGGGCCTCTTTCTGCGGTTCGTAATCTAATCCGCCGTATACCGGCAGACTTTGCAGAGGGGTGTATTTCATCAATTGCGCCGCTTCCTCCTCGATTTGCAGCACCAACTCGCGGGTGGGCGCAAGAATCAGCATGCGTGGAGTGCCATTGGGCAAATCGGGACGGGGATTCCGGAGCATGCGGGTCATGCTGGCCAGCAGGAACGCGGCGGTTTTGCCGGTTCCGGTCTGTGCCTGTCCCATACCATCACGACTATCCAACAACGCGGGTAGAATTTCCGCCTGGATCGGGGTACAGTATTGGTATCCCAAATCGGAAATCGCGTGCAGCAATTCATCCGCCAGATCCATATCGTAAAAGCGGGTCTTGCCCTCCTCGGCGGCTACCTGATAGTCCTCGCGCTTCCACTCTCCTGGATCGGATTTTTTGCGGGGAAAAGAGAAGCCTTTACCCCGGGTGGAACCCGGTTTGGCTTCTCCGTTCGAACGGGAGCGACGCGGAGCGTCATCAGAACGAGTGGAACGAGTGGAGCGAGTGGATCCCCGTGACTCTCCCCGACTTTCATTGCGACTTTCATTGCGTGGTCTGCGGGTACGGGGCGGACGACCGTCTCCGTCACCAGAGGAGGCCCGGGAAGAGGAGGAGGATCGTTCCCTGCGGGGCTTGCTTTCGGAGGGGGCTTTTTCGGCATCACCGGGATTTTTCCGTCCGGGCCGCCACTCTTCGGATTGGGGAGCACGCACTTTTTTCGCTTCCTTCAGGGCTTGCGGCATTTGCGTTTCCGGGACTTTTTCTTCCCGAATTACACTTTTTTTCGGAGAAGCGTCGGGTGTGGAGGTTGCGGCGGGACGTTTTTCAGCGGCCGGAGGTGTCTGGACGCTTGCTGGAGCACCGGCAGTGGCTGCGGCGGGAGCGGGGGTGGCTGTTTTCTCTTTTCGAAATAGCGATCTTACTTTCTTCAATATCTTTTCAGGCATAAGTTATTCCATTTGCTTCAATAATGAGGCAGCCGGACCCACAGCAACCACCCGCATTCCTGCGGAAAGGGCCGCCTCAACTCCGGGCGGCCCGTCTTCAAGTACCAGGCAATCCTCCGGTTTTACTCCCAGCTTTTCTGCTGCCAGCAAATACATATCGGGGGCCGGTTTGCCATGTACCACATCTTCCGGGGTGACGATCACCTCGAATAAATCTCGTAATCCCGCGGACCTCAGGGTTCGCTCCACCGCCGCGCGATGGCCTCCACTCACCACCGCCACCGGATGGGTGCGGGCGACCCGGCGGGCGAAATCCGCAATTTGCGGGATCTCCGGATGCACGTCGTCCTGCAGCAGAAAATGATCCCGCTTTCGCCCCGCTAACTCCAAGGGGTCGTGATCCAACTCCAGATGAACACAGATATTGCGGGCCACCACATCGCCGGCCATCCCGCCCCAGGTACAAAAATGAGCATAGTCGAGAAAAGAGGACGAATCCACTTCTTTCAGAATAGCCTCCCAACTTCGATAGTGGGCGCCCATGGTATCCACCAGGGTTCCATCGCAGTCAAACAACACGGCACCCACCTGCTGTTCAAGTCCATCCAAAGGTTCACTAAGTTCTAAATCAATCATATCGGGGAAAAGTTCCTCGGCACCCGGCACCCAGGGTCGCCGCCCATTTTTTAAGTGACAGAGCTGCGTACAACGCGTAAGGCAAGAAAGATGTCCCCTGTCAATGTGTGGAAATCCTATATGGTAACTTTACTGCGAACGCTATTCTTTTTTGTGGTTTTCTGGTTGCACCAATTGCTCATTTTACCCCGTTTGACAACCTTTTGGCTCAAACGAAAGCAAGCGGGCGACCCCAGTGTCCGTCCTGAGGTCTGCCGAATCGCCCGACGCTGGGGGAAAATGGTCTGCTTTTTGGGGGGCGTAAAGCTCGCCCGCCGGGATGAATCGGGAATCGGGCCGGACGAGGCCGTATTGTTCGTGAGCAACCACCAGGGGGACTTCGATATCCCCATTCTGGTGGGATATGCCGGGCGAAATCTCGCATTCGTGGCCAAAAAGGAACTGGAGAAGATTCCACTGGTCAGTTCCTGGATGCGCTTGATTGGTTGCATTTTTCTGGACCGTGACGACCGGCGCAAGCAAGTGACCCAGATCAGGGAAACGGTCACTCTGCTCAAAGGGGGGCTGTCCATGGTGGTTTTTCCGGAGGGAACCCGCAGTCGCGGTCCGGAAATGGCCCCTTTCGCCAAGGGCAGTCTGAATATCGCGGAACGGGCCGGTGTACGCATCGTCCCCGTCACCCTGAAAGATTCCTACACCCTGAAGCCTAAAGGAAGCTGGGGCTTGCCGGGCGGACACGCGGAGATGATTCTACACCCGGCGATTGATCCGGCCAATCTATCGCCGGACGAAAAAGCCACTCTGCATCAGGATGTGCAGGCTGTCATTGCCGGCGGACTGCGCTAACGACTACGCGGGCAATTCAAGGTGTAGTTTCAGGTTCTGACGCCTCCACACCAAGGAAAGCACTCCGAAGTTAATGTGCATCAAAAACGCGAAATTCCATTCAATGATATTTTCGATGTTGGAAGCACCGAAAAAATGCGCGGCCGGAATGTAGGAAATCCCCATCGCCAAATTGGCTGCGCAGATCCACAAGAAAATGCGCATCGGCCCCAAATCCTTTGCATAATGCTGCTTGCGCTCGTCCGGCAGCTTTATAAGTTGCGCCGCCAGCATCAACTGGGCAAATCCCGTGCATCCGAAATACAGGGTGGTGCCAAACCGCCATCCCCGGATTCGTGTGGCTGGATACGAGAAAACACAGGACGATCACCCCGCAGGGCAGAATAAAACAGGCATAGGCGAATGGAGACACTTTCATATATTCAGTGTAACGTAGTCAGTGTATGGATCAAGCTTGCAACTCGTATGGAGTGCGGAAGCTTGCTTCCGCACTCCATACGAATAGTAATTGCCTCTTGCCACGACAGATTTTTTCTTTAAATGATGCGCCCATGTCTATGAAAAATATTTTGATTATCGGCGCCGGCGGCGTGGGCCGGGTGGTGGTGCATAAATGTGCGCAAAATCAGGACGTGTTTGAAACCATCACCCTCGCCAGCCGCACGAAATCCAAATGCGACCAGATCGCCTCCGAACTGTCCCGACCCATTCACACCGCAGCGGTGGATGCCGACAATGTGAAGGAAACCGTCAAGTTGATCCGGGACTGTGGCGCGGAATTGGTCCTGAATGTGGCCCTTCCCTATCAGGACCTGACCCTGATGGAGGCCTGTCTGGAGGCAGGAGTCCACTATCTGGACACCGCCAACTATGAACCCAAAGACGAGGCCCGCTTTTCCTACGAGTATCAGTGGCCCTACCACCAGCGCTTTGCGGAAAAAGGCCTGATGGCGCTCCTGGGCAGTGGATTCGATCCCGGCGTCACCAATGTATTCTGCGCCCACGCGCAAAAACACCTCTTCGATCAAATCGACACCGTGGACATTCTCGACTGCAACGCCGGCGATCACGGACTCCCCTTCGCCACCAATTTCAATCCCGAAATCAACATCCGCGAAATCACCGCCAACGGACGCTACTGGGAGTCCGGCGACTGGAAAGAAACCCAACCGCTGGAATGGCACCGTCCCTACACCTTCCCGGTGGTGGGCGAAAAAGAAATCTACCTGCTCTATCACGAGGAAATGGAATCCCTCTGCCGGAATATCCCCGGCCTCAAGCGCATTCGATTCTGGATGACCTTTGGTCCCTCCTACATCAACCATCTCACCGTGCTGCAGAATGTGGGCATGACCTCCATCGAAGCCATCCCGTTTCAAGGACAGCAAATCGCCCCCATCGAATTCCTCAAAGCGGTGCTTCCGGATCCGGCCTCCCTGGGCCCGCTCACTAAAGGGAAAACCGTAATTGGAAACATCATCGAAGGAACCAAAGACGGACAAAAACGAAAAGTGTATGTGTACAACATCTGCGATCATCAGGAATGCTACGCCGAAGTGAAGTCGCAGGCTATCTCCTACACTACCGGGGTTCCCGCCATGATCGGTGCTAAGCTGATGATGACCGGACAATGGATGCAGCCCGGAGTCTGGAACCTCGAACAACTCGACCCCGACCCCTTCATGAACGCCCTCAACCAACACGGCCTCCCCTGGCAGATCGAAGACCTCGATCCCGACTCTCCCCCCGTGTGGGGGGAGTAGGCATTGGTCAGTAGTCATCAGTCAGTTGTCATTGGTCAGTTGTCATTTGGTGTAGGAAAATCGAGCAAGAGGAATACAGCGCATGAAATTGGAAGAACTCAGAGTGTACCAGCAAAGTCTGGAGATTGGTGAAAGCGTATGGGAAATCGTTTCTTCCTGGTCGTATTTTGAAAAAGATACAGTTGGTAAACAATGGGTTCGGGCGGTGGATTCAATTGCGGCCAATATCAGCGAAGGCTATGGCCGCTCCTCCATCGGCCCCTCTTCTTCCGATCAAGTTCACGAAGAATCCTCACCCTACACCGTTGATGACCCAATGACTATCGACTGACCAATGACTATTGACCAATGACAACTGCCCCCCCTCCCCCCTGGACCGCATCCGATTCCGCCGACCTCTATGGCCTTCCCCTCTGGGGAACTCCCTTTTTCCGTGTCTCCGATCAGGGAGAGGTGGAAGTCAACCTTGGAGAAATGGAGAACCCGAACTGGAATAGCATGGCCTGCATCTTGGAGGAACTCGAAGCCCGGGGCATCGACGCGCCGCTGATGCTGCGCTTCGGAAATATTCTCGAACACCGCATCAAACTGCTGAACGAATCCTTTCGCAAAGCCATCGCGGATGTGGGCTATCAGGGAGCATTTAAAGGGGTGTTTCCAATCAAGGTCAATCAACAGCAGCAGGTCATTGAGCAAATCTGCCAGTATGGCAAACCCTATCACCACGGCCTCGAGGCGGGCAGCAAACCGGAACTCATCGCCGCCCTCAGCTATATGCAGGATCCGGAGGCCCTGATTATCTGCAATGGCTATAAAGATCAGGAATTTATCGATCTCGCCCTCTACGCCATACAAATGGGTATGCAAGTGATGCTGGTGGTGGAGACTGTGGGAGAGGTTCCGCTGATCCTGGAACGGGCCACCGCCATCGGGGTGAAGCCACGCCTGGGGGTCCGCATGAAACTGTCCACGCCCGGCAGCGGCAAATGGATTCAGTCCGGCGGCGACAATAGCGTGTTCGGCCTCAACGCCGAACAGGTGATCCACGTAGTCGATCTGCTTAAAAAAGCAGATGCCCTGCAGTGTCTGGAACTGCTGCACTACCACCTCGGCTCGCAAATTCCCAATATCCGCACCATCCGCTCCGGAGTTTCCGAGGCCAGCCGGGTCTATGTCAACCTGGTGCAGGAGGGAGCCCCCATGGGCTATCTGGATATGGGGGGCGGCTTGGCAGTGGACTACGATGGCAGCCAGTCCAACACCACCAGCAGCCGAAATTATGCGGTGGAGGAATACTGCGCCGACGTGGTCGAATCCGTAATGGACATCTGCTCGAAGTCCGGGGTGAAGCACCCCACCCTAATCACCGAATCCGGGCGCGCCACCGTGGCTCATTACGGGGTGCTGGTCTTCAATATTCTCGATGTGTCGGGAATCTCCAGCCGACTCGACCTCCCCACCCTGCCCGCGAACGTCCCCACCGAACTGAAATATCTCGCCGATATCCCCAAACACCTCAAAGCAGTCAACTTGCAGGAAAGCCTGAACGATGCCCTCTACTACCGGGATGAATTGCGCTCCCGCTTTTCACTCGGCCTGATCTCCCTCCGGGAACGCGCCCTCACCGAACAGTGTTTCGCGGCTATTCTGCGTCAAATCGAAAAAGCCACCAAAACCCTCGACCGGATTCCCGACAGCCTGGAGGAACTCTCCACCTCCCGCCCGGAAATCTATTACGGTAATTTCAGCCTCTTCCAGTCCCTTCCCGACACCTGGGCCATCGATCAGCTTTTCCCCATCATGCCCATTCACCGCCTGCTGGAAAAACCCGAGCATGAAGGAATTTTCGCCGATATCACCTGCGACTGCGATGGAAAAATCGACCATTTCATTGCCGACACCGGCTCCAAAAAATCGCTACCCCTCCACGACTTCAATAAAGACGAAGCCTACTACATCGGGGTATTCCTGGTGGGTGCCTATCAGGAAACCCTCGGCGATCTTCACAATCTCTTCGGCGACACCAATGTGGTCAGCGTGGAGTTGGATGATGAAGGAAAACGCGCCTACGGACACGAAGTGGAAGGCGACACCGTCGCCGACGTGCTCAGCTACGTGGAGTACGATCCCAAGGAAATGACCATGAATTTCCGTTCGCTGGCCGAACGCGCCGTGCGCAGCGGCCTGATCACCGCCCCCCAACGCAAAACCATCATGCAGGCCTACCGCGAAGGCATGCAGGGCTACACCTACTTTGAGCAAGCATGAGCGCACCATTCCCATCTTAATCGTCATCCTTCACATAATCGAAATCAAAAAAGAGACATGATTTCCGATTACGATTAGGAGATCGATTACATCCGAAACCCAAAAGGGTGAGTTGACGGAAACCTTAATGGTTTGGACCACGGATAGCCCTGCCGGACCACGGATGAAAAATAATGGATACACGAAAAGTTTTGAGTAAAACTGAGGACAATATAGAACGAAATCCTTGGATTGTTACTTTCTTCCATCCGTGGTCCGGCAGAGCTATCCGTGGGACCCCTTCAAAAATTTAAGATGTAGATTATGCTTATGATTATGAGAACGATTACGGTTTCGATTATGAAGTTGGATGGGGTGTCCGAATGTTGAACTCTGGTGAAATTCTCCCTTTTGACATCCACGATGTCCCCTCCCCCTGTTATGTGGTCGATGCGGAGGCCCTACGGGCCAACGGCCGCATCCTCGATCAGGTTCGCAAGGCCTCGGGAGCCACCATCATTTTGGCCCTCAAAGCCTTTTCCATGCACCCCGCCTTTCCGCTGCTGCGGGACTACCTGAACGGCACCACCGCCAGCTCCCTCAACGAGGCCCTGCTCGGCAAACTCGAATTCGGCGGCGAGGTCCATGCCTACGCCGTGGCCTATAGCGACAACGATTTTCCCCGCATGCAGGATCTGGCCGGACACATCAGCTTCAACAGCCTGTCCCAGTGGGAACACTTCAAATCCGCCGCCCTCGCCCGGCCCGATGTTCAGTACGGACTCCGCATCAATCCCCAATACAGCGAAGTGGAGGTGGAATTATACAACCCCTGCATTCCGGGATCCCGCTTTGGCATGACCGCCGAGGATCTGCGGGAAGCCGACCTCACCGGCATCACCGGCCTTCACTCCCACACCCTCTGCGAACAGGGCAGCGACACTCTGGAGCGCACGGTGGAGAAAATCGAGGAGGGGTTTTCCGATCTGCTCCATCAAATGGACTGGCTCAACCTCGGCGGCGGCCACCACATCACCCGCCCCGACTATGATCGGGAACGGCTGATCCGCCTGGTCAAGCGACTACGCAAGACCTATTCCCTTCAGGTAATTCTGGAACCCGGTGAGGCCGTTGCTCTCTACGCGGGCTGGCTGGTCTCCGAAGTATTGGACGTGTTCGACAGCCAGGGCATCCGCCATGCCATACTCGACAGTTCCGCTACCGCCCACATGCCAGATGTCCTGGAAATGCCCTACCGCCCCCACATCCTCCACAGCGGCCAACCCGGCGAAAAGGCCCATACCTACAAACTCGGCGGCATCACCTGCTTGGCCGGAGACCGCATCGGCGACTACAGCTTCGACCACCCCCTCCAACGCGGCGACCGACCCGTATTCACCGACATGGCCATCTACAGCATGGTCAAAACCAGCCACTTCAACGGAGTCACCCATCCCGCCATCGCCCTCTGGGACTCCACCCTCCCCTCCATGACCCTCACCCGACACTTCGGCTATCAGGAATTCCGTAATCGACTGGGTTAACCCGGACTTCCGACGTCGGAAGTCACAGAATCGCGCTTTCCGTCCTTAGGAAAGACGAAATTCGCGTCCGCCTGCGCACGGTGTGGTCTGATCCGCTTGCCCTCGACCCCTCCCGATGCAGTGCAGTGCCTGGGTCACCCGCGAAGTGGCCGACCTCCTGGCCCGCCTCGCCCTGTCGCTGGAGGGTCGGGGCGAATCCCCGAAGAATGTCGCGCACTTCCTCATGCGCGCCCTGTTCACCATGTTCGCCGAAGACGTGGGGCTGATCGGGGTCTACGGACACCAGCCCTACACCAAGCTGCTCGGCGACATGGCGGACGACCCCGAAGGCTTTGTTCCGCTGCTGGAAGAGCTGTGGAAAAAGATGGATCGCGGCGGCTATTCCACCGCCCTCCGTCAGAACATTTTGTAATTCAACGGCGGCCTCTTCGCCGATCCCCGCGCTCTAACCCTGGACAAAAAAAAGATCCGCCTCCTGCGCGAGGCATCGGAATGCGCCTGGCCCGACGTGGAGCCCGCAATTTATCGGCGCCTCCCGGGAAATGTGTCAGCCCGTGCAATTTGATATTGCGTCGTTTTTCAGCCCTTTTATGGCGGGAGCTTATCGGTGCGGGGGTGGGGGATGCATTCCGGCGGCTTCGTTCCCTCCTATCCCGGTCTTACTTCCCGGACGGTTACTTGATTTATGGGGTGGGGACGGAATTCGCGGTTGAATACGTTTAGAGTCCCTCGTTTACGAGGCTTTAATAGGCCCGTTCACGGGCCGGGTTTCAGAGCCCGAGTTCCTTCCGCTTCGGGAACGGGAGTCTCCGGTTTCCCTCGACCTAAAGGCCGGGGGTGTGAAGCCTCGTCAACGAGGAACTCGGAACGTTTTTTTCGCGGTGCTAAGTTCCATGGGAGTGCCGCAGGTGGGGCCGTCGGGTACGGTTTCCTTTCAGAATCGCCAACTCTCCAAAATCTGGAGCAGGCAACAGGCCTGTATGTCTTCTTTTCCGTGTTCATCAGGATCAGCTCGTGGTCCATCGTGCAGGGGCGACGGGTAGATTTCTAATTTTTCCCTTCCGCGTGAGCGGAACTCACGCCCTGATCATTCCTCTTCATCACGATTTACCTCCAGGACATTTGACTTTCGGGGGGAATCCCGTAGTCAAAAGATATGAGTGTACTTCTTTTAGGATTGATCGTGTTGGGTGTGTTACTGCTTTGCGTGACGGGCATGTCTGTGGGGGTGCTGAATGGCCGCAAGCCGATTCAGCATTGCGGCAATTCCTCCCTGCAATACAAAGGACAGCAGATTGATTGCCCCATTTGTGCCAACAAGACCTGCCCCAACCAGAAGGATGGGGTCTGTACGAAGGAAGACAAGTAGTTATTAGTCATTGGTCAATAGTCATTGGTCATTGGTCAGATAAAATCCTCATGACCATTGACGAATGGCCAATGACGCGGCTCCACCGCCCCTGACCAATGACCACTGACTACTTCTCCGCCGCCCGGGTGAGGCGATCGTTTATCGCCCGTCCCAGTCCCTGGTCCGGTACTTTCCAGGCCACGATCCTTTTGACCGGCTGCTCATCCAATCGCCGCATGCAGGCGAACAGTCGCGTGGCGGCTTCGCGCAAATCCCTCTTTCCCGATAGCAGTTCCCGGGGGCCTTCCACATCCAGGGCTGAATCAAAAAAGAGCCATCCAGTGGGTCCAACCTCGGCGGGCGCGGGTTCTCCGCGTTCCAACAGCAACATCGGGCTGCGGGGCGCATAATGACGATCCAGCATTCCGGGGGACTGCTCGCCTTTTTGCACCCGATCCGATTGCGCGTCCCGGTCGGTTGCCCGCACCCATTCCACCGCTTCCACTACCTCCCGCAGTTCCTCCAACGGAGTGGCTCCGAGTCGATACACCACCACCCTGCCCTCCCCGGGAAATCCGATCACGGTGGATTCGACCCCCATTTCGCAAGGCCCGGCATCCAGCACCCCGGCCACCTCAGGCACGTGTCCCAGTTCCTCCATCACATGCCGGGCAGTGGTGGGGCTGATGTGTCCGAAGCGGTTGGCACTGGGCGCGGCCAACGCCAGCCCGGATCTGACAAGCAGTTGATGCGCCAGCGGATGGGAGGGCACCCGCAACGCGAGGGTGTCCAATCCGGCGGACAATAAATCCGGTAATCCCTTTCGGCGGGGCAGCACCAGGGTCAGCGGACCCGGCCAAAATCGCTCCGCCAACACCTCCGCCTCGCGGGGTATGGAGGAGGCCAGCGCAAAAGCCTGCTCCGGGCACGCCGTGTGCACAATCAACGGATCAAAGGTCGGACGCTGCTTGGCGGCAAAAATCGAGGCCACCACCTTCCCGTCCAGCGCGTTCCCCGCCAAGCCATATACGGTTTCGGTAGGCATTCCCACCAATTTTCCCGCCCGCAGCGCTTCAACGGCCTGCTCAAGACCTTCGGAATTATCCGCCCAGCACTGCATGGAGATTTATACCGCGCTCAAGGTTTCTTTGAGCGGACGATGAAACATGGGCACGCTGCTCACATCCACCGGTTGCGGGATGGCGGGGACTTTTACCCGCACCAATTCGCCCTGCATACTGTAGGGGCTGGTAAAGGAAATCTTTACGTCCACCAGGGCTCCCCGCATGTTTTCATCGGCTGCAAAGAAAACCAATCGGTTGTGGGGGGTGCGTCCACGCCATTTTCCTTTATGGCGGGATTCCACCAACACTTCGACCTCCTGATGGAGCCATCGCTGATTTTTGCGGGTGAGAATGTCGTCCACCAGTTCATCAATCAGCAGCCGACGGCGCTCTTTCTCGTGGTGGCTCACATCGTCGGGCATTTTGCGGGCGGCAATGGTTTTGGGCCGCTCGGAGTATTTGGCCAGGTGGACTTTGTCCAGTTCCAGCTCTTTGATCAGTTCATAGGTATCCATGAATTCTTCATCGGTTTCCCCCGGGAATCCCACAATAATATCGGTATTGATGGTATTATCGGGACAAATGCGGCGCACCCGCTCGATCAGGACCCGATAATCCTCCCGGGTATAGCCACGTTTCATGTCTTCCAGCACCTTATTGTTCCCGGCCTGCACCGGCAACTCGAAATGAGGCATCACCTTGGGTTCGTCCCGGGTGACTTCAATAATCCGGTCTGTCATGTAGTTCGGGTGGCCGGTCAAGTACCGAATCCGCAGCACTTCCGGGATAGCGGCCACATCCAGCAGCAGTTCGGCCAATCCGTAGGGTTCGTCAAAATCGGTTCCGTAGCGGTCCACAATCTGCCCGAGCAACATGATTTCCCGCACGCCCTGAGCGGTCAATTTTTTAATTTCCTGCAAAATATCCTGAGGCAGACGACTCCGCTCGGGTCCGCGGCGATACGGAATCACGCAGAAGGTGCAGGCATGAGAACATCCCAACACAATGGGGACATTGGCCTGAATGGTATTGTGTCGACTGAGGGCGGGCAGGATGTATTCCTCGTCTTGAATCGCGTTTTGAACGGTTTTGGAGCGAATATCCTCCATGCGCGCGTCCTCGTCGTCATCGGGAGTTTTTCGCAGAAAATCGAGCAGCGGCCCCGGATCCGACGGGGGCATGAACACATCCACGAACGGAAACTGCTTTTGCAGACGGGGGGCCTCCCGCATGCCCACCATGCAGCCCATCAATCCCACTTTCAGCTCCGGTTTACGCTTTTTCAGGGCGGAAACGAATTGCAGACGGCCGATCGCCCGGTCCTCCGCCTGCTGGCGAACCACGCAGGTGTTGAGCACCATCAGATCCGCTTCCTCGGGATCTTCGGTCATCGCGAAACCGATCGCTTCCAGTTGGCTGCCTAAATGGCGGGAATCCGCTTCATTCATTTGACATCCGATCGTCCAAATGTTGTATTTCAATAACTTCATAACCCGTACCTTATGAGATTTCCTATGGAATTAAAGATTAAAATAGGCGGCACCCTTCGTCCATGGCTGGGACTACTTCTCCTTCTGTCGTGCAACGGTCACGCGGAGAGCACCGCAGCCGGGGATCCTCTCGAATACTGGCTGGCGGACTCCGCCCCTTTCTGGAACTGGGATCCGGCCACCTTCGCCCGCGAAGCCGCTCCTCTGGGATTTCGCTGGACCCAGGAGGGCCAATCCGCCCAGGCCTCCCCTCTCCAGGGTGAGTTTTTCGGAAAACCCGCCTACGAATCCGTGGTCCGATTCGCGGACGGGGTGCCCAACAGCATCAATATCTCCTATTTCAACCGCGGCGATACCGCGAATCCTCTGAATCAAGCCGATTTCGAGAGCTTGGTACGTGAATTGATGGCCACCCTCACTTCGACCCTGCGGGTGCAACCGCGTCCGGGGAATACCCAATCCGCGCGCAGTTCGGTTCGGGACGACAGCCGCATCTGGCAACGTCCCCAGATCCAGTTTGAACTCTCCTATTCGTTTACGCCCCCACGAAGTGGAGAACCCTTCCGTTCGGAATATGTGCGGCTGACCGCCCGCAAATTCACCGCAGGAGAAATGCCAAGTCACGCCATTACCGCAGTGAACCCCTACACTGTCCGCGCACAGGTCACCCGTGATGCCGACAGCGGGGACGTGTGGATTCAAAATATCCCCATGGTGGATCAGGGTCCCAAAGGATATTGTGCCGCCGCCACTGCGGAGCGGGTACTTCGGTTTTTCGGACAGGAAGTCGATCAACACCAAATCGCCCAAATCGCCAACACCACCTCCGGCGGAGGCACCAGCACCGAGGACCTCAAAAAAGCGCTCTCGGCGGTGTGCCGACAATACGACTTTTCCCTGAACACCCATATGGAATGGGATTTTAGGGATTTCACCCGGGAAATCGACCGCTACAACCGGCAGGCGCGCAAAAATAAGAAGCAAGAAGTTCACATTCCTACCCAGGGCATCATCATGATCGCGCATATCTATCAGGCCCTGGACCCGGAGACCTACAAACAGAGCCGGATGAGCCGTCAGACGGAAGTCAACAAATTCAAAGAGCGCGTCCAAAAATATGTCGACGCGGGCTGTCCCCTGTCTTGGGGCGTGTCGCTGGGCATGTTTGAAGAATCCACTCCCACCGGAGTAGGCGGACACCTCCGCCTGATCATCGGATACAACTGGACAAAAAACCTGATCATCTACAGCGACACCTGGGGACAGGGTCACGATAAAAAACACCTCCCCCTCGACCAGGCATTCACCATTACCCAATCTCTCTTTTCGCTGGAACCCAAGGGGCTGCGCCTGTAAGTGGGTCCCATGAACTGGACTCTTGTCGCTTTTTATAAATTTCTGGATCTGTCCGATCCCGCCTCCCTCCAACCTCTTTTACAGGACTATTGCGAGAAAGCGGGAATTTGCGGCACCGTGTTGCTGGCCCCCGAAGGCATCAACGGCACCGTGGCCGGGGAGGATGCTGCCATTCGCAATTGGATGCAGTTCCTGCAAAGCGACTGCAACCTGGGGGACATCGATCACAAATTCTCCTATGCGGAAGGTCTGAAACCCTTCCGCAAACTCAAAATACGACTTAAATCCGAGATTGTGCACCTCGGACGCCCCGATTTACATCCCCATCGCCACTCAGTAGGCCATTATGTGGAGCCAAAGGACTGGAATGAGTTGATTTCCGACCCGGAGGTTCGGGTCATCGACACCCGCAACGATTTTGAATGCGAAGTGGGCACTTTCAATCGGGCCGAAAATCCCCATACTGAGCGTTTCTCGGAATTCCCCCACTACGTCGAATCCGCGTTGAATCCGGAGCGCGACAAGAAAGTGGCCATGTTCTGTACCGGAGGCATCCGTTGCGAGAAGGCCACCGCCTATCTGCTCGAACAGGGCTTCGAAAAGGTCTATCACCTCAAAGGCGGTATTCTGAAATACATAGAGGAGGTCCCCGAAGAGGAAAGCCTGTGGACCGGGGAGTGCTTTGTATTTGACGACCGGGTCACCGTGGACCACCACCTGCGCCCAGGGAAAACCGAGTGCTGTCGGGGCTGTTGGAATCCACTGCTTCCCGCCGATAAAAAAGACCCCCGTTTTGAAGAAGGCGTGTGTTGCCCGCATTGCTTCGAACGAAAAACCCCGAAACAATTGGCCGGCGCGCGGGAACGGGAACGGCAACGTCGATTAGCGGAGGCGCGGGCGGCCGAAAAAAACGCCATTCGCACATGAGTCATTCCGCACCCCCATTACCCCTCGCCTGCCTCCGCCCCGCATTGCTCAGCGAAGCGGGTCGCGCCTGTGCCCGCTATGTGTTGGATGGCGGACGACTCACCCACATTGATGCCGAGTCCTCCCAACTCCTGCATTCTCCCCTGCAATTGCTTCCGCACTCCCCAGGAAAGAAAACCTCCTGTCCGGAACGCTCCGAGGTGGAATCCGATCTTCTCCAGTTGTGGACGCTGTGGAACTCCCATGATTTGACCACCCGACAGGGCCTGCGCTTTCTGCTGAGTTTCTGTCGGGAGTTGGAGAGAAGTCAGGCCGGATACCGGAAATGGGCCCGCATCTGGATTCGCGAGCAACGCGATCAACATCAAAAAGAGGTTCGGGACACCTACCTGGTTCATGTGCATCACCGACGCGAAACCGGCAGGCAGATATCGGCGGCCTGGGCCCCTCATCCTCAGTTAGCACCCGAGGTGCTCTATGACATGTTACAGGAGGTTCTCCAGCACTCCCCGCCGCTCTCCGGACATAGCAAACGTGCGCAGATCATTCGTTGCGAATTGGTGGGAGAACCCGTCATTATCAAACGCTACTCCGCCAACCCGGTGAAATGGAAGCGACGCTGGGAACAGTCCAGGGCGCGCCGGGCCTGGGCGGCCTCGCACGTACTCGAAAAGTGGTCCATTCCCTCGGTTCGCGGACTCGGCTGGCTCGAATATCACCACCACGGACGTCTGGAAGAATCTTATTTCATCAGCCGTCAATTACCTCCCATGGAAACGCTCCGGGTGTGGTTGCGCCGGGAATATCCGCGTATGTCTGAAGCGCAACGTATCCGGTTTCGGCATCGCTTCCGCTCCGAAATCATGCGCATCTATCAGCACGGACTGGCGCATGCGGACCTCAAACTCTCCAACCTCCTGGTGAACGGTGTCGATCCGGACAGCCTGACCTTTTATTGGATCGATTTGGAGGATCTGCGGCCCAGCCACCATTCCCTCCGAACCTTCGTGCGGAATCTCTACCAGCTCAACGGCTCCCTTCCCCGGACTATTCCGGCAGCCGAGCGCAAAGCCTTCGTGGCCGGATTTCGTCGTCTGTTCCCCCTGGCCACCTCGCCGCTCCTCTCCCGCTACATCATCCGGCAAACCCGCAAACGGCATCTGCGCCAACTCCGACGCCAGCGCGGAGTATAACCGGAAACCGAATTGTTTTCATGTAATTATGACAGGATTCCCCTCGATTCTGTCATCCACAAACGCTAAGTCCCACCCCATGAATAATTTTGACTACATGGCCTGGGTGATTATCCCGATTTTAATTTTTATCGCCCGTTTGATGGACGTCTCTCTGGCCACCGTCCGTCAGATACTGATCATGAAGGGTATGCGCAAGCTGGTCCCCATCATTGCCTTTGCATCTTCAGGGATGCACCGATCGTAAACACCACCGCTTCCCATGGCAAGACCGAATCCTTTCTTAAAGGAGCATTACGGTTCACTTTGGCCGCCATAATAATTTCCAGGCTGTCGTGGGGAACCGATAAGCTGAACGCGTCCCGCCAGTTTCCATACACGTCCTGCCAGTGATGCGTCCACTCCGGTACGGGATCCATCTCCAGTTTCCAGTGTATCACCTCCTGCCCCGGAAAAGTGGACGGCAATAGGCAACTCAGGTTCTGAGAGTCCAATACCGTATTTTTGTAGGTGTAAACGGTTCGGTGTCGAATCACATATTCCGTCATTAGAAATTCTCCCGGGCCAACAAGGTGGTGTGACTAAAATAGGCGGAGGATACCACGGTGGAGACATTCTCAATGCAGGCACGCACTTCCTGTAAAAAGGACAAGGTTCCGTCGGGATCCGGCTGGTTCATTTCGGTCTGAAGCAGTCGACTGCGAATGCGTTTGATGTCGAGAATTAGCGGTTCCATTACTTCGGATTGCACCGGGGGAGGCAATTGCCCCGCGTAGGTGGTGAGTTGCTCCAGATAAAAGGCCAAGCTGCGTGGATTCATCTCGGAGGCCGTCATCAGCGCCAGCACGGATCGAAGCTGCGGGGTGGTCCGGTAATGTCGACGGTAGGTAATCAGATTTTCATTCTGCTGAAGCGCCAACTCCATCAGGCCGTAGGAAATCGCCTCTCCGGGTTCTTTTACCTCCAACAGCCCGGTCATGAGTTCGCAGAGTCCGATCCCCGACTCCAGCACCCTCCCCAGTACCCATACGTCCTTGATCCAGCCCCGGGTGTCCAGCCCGATGGTTCCTCCATCCGTTTCGCGGGCAGAGCGGGCCAGTGCACCGGGCATCACCTCATAATCCGATCCGGAGGCAAACGCGAATGCCCGCATCACCGAGGTCCGTTCCTCCAACCGGTTGCCGGCCAAGGTGGGCAGCGAGCTGAATTCCATTTGTTCCTGCCCTACAAAAGAGGGCATAAGCAACTCCTCCCCCAATAATTCCCTGCAGAGCATGGGAACAAAGGCCATCAATCCGGCATTTTCCAGCACTCCACAACCGGGATGATTCAGGACCGCCGCGCGGCCGGTTCGCATGGCTCCCAACAATCCGGGCACTCCCAGATAACTGTCCCGTTTCAATTCCAGGGGATCCAGATATTCGGCATCCAACTGACGCAGCACGATGTCCACCGGCTGCAGGCCTTCCAGGGTTTTGAGTTTCAGCGAACCGTTCCGCACCACCAAATCACTGCCCTGTACCAGGGTGTACCCCAGATACGCGGCCAGATAGGCATGCTCGAAGTAGGAGGAACTATAGGGTCCCGGAGTCATCAGCACCACCCGCGGCTCCGGAGGGCGTCCCTGATACATGCTCAACATCGATTCACGTAATTTCCGGAAATAAGGGGCCAAGCGCCGTACCTGCATCCGTGAGAGCATCTGCGGAAAAATCCTCCCCATGATGGTGCGGCTTTCCAAGGCGATCCCCGCCCCGGAGGGCACTTGGGCACGATCCTCCAGAATCCAGAATCGCCCGTCCGGCCCCCTGGCCACATCCACACTGTATTGAAAGAGCCAGGACTCCATATTGGGGGGGAGGCCGATACAGGGTTTTAAATAGGCCGGGTCCGAAAATAATAATTCGGTGGGAAGCACCCCTCTGCGGATCAGGGTGCGGGGCCCCAACAAATCCCGGGCCAAGGCCGCCAATACGCGTGCCCGCTGGGAAACCCCCGCCTCGACCGGTTGCCATTGCTCACTCGAAAAGATCCAGGGAATCGGATTTAGTTCCTCGCGGGGCGGCGTCCGGGTGATCTCCTGGCTCAAGGTGAAGGTGAGCCCGTCCTCCCGCATATCCCGCTGTATAGCTTCCCGCCAACGGGTATGGTCCTCAACGGAACCGGACTGGATTTTTTCCAGAAAGGGTTTCCAGGATGGCAAAACGGTTCCGTCTAGCCCCACGCTTTCATTAAAAGAGGCCGGATACGCAGAACTTCCATACCCAAACCGGGACTTGATCCCACCCAAGTTCGAACACGAATGTTCCCGGGGGGGATGTTGTTCCATTGCGTATCCGGCCAAAGTAGAATTGAGTCCCCTGGTTCCCCCCCCCACTCATGATCCGGCCCTGTCGTGGGCATCCGGATTAAAATAGCGTTCGCTGATGGACACATGCAATTGATTCATGCGAATCTGTAGGTCGTCCAGACACTCGTGCAGCCCTTTCCGCACGATCTCGTCCACGGTGAGGTAACTCAGCTCGGAGAGAAGTTGCCCGGAGCGACGCTCCGCGTCATTGGAATACATGCCGATCGGAGTGGCGTTCATCTCGCGCAATGCCCGGTCAGCGGACTGCTGACGCCGAAACAGTTCCTCCCGCGACAGCTCGGACAACTTGTCATAGAACGTTGAAAATTCAGGGCGTATCGCTCCGGGACCGGAGAAAAGTTCATCATAGAACCCCTCCGGATCATACTCGTGTATAATCGGATTCAAGGTGGGTGGAATCATGCAAAATAGATAGCAATTCAAATGCCAACCCCACAGTCAAATACCATATCCCAACAAAAGCCCCTACATTTTTAAAAGCAGATCCTTTTTTAGGTACATTTTTGTTTCTATACATAAACAAAGCTACTATTTTGTATAATTAAGAAGGCTTTCATACAGGTCTCGCTCAAGGATACGTGCTATTCGAATGGGATGCTGGCTGAACCGGAGCCTGAGCCTCTGCCCATGCCATCCGCTGTTTTCCCTCGGGGACCGAGGGAACTACGCTTATTCCCCCACTCACCCTTCCGGCAACGTCAATATCTCCGCCTTCCCGGCGTGCACCGCCACGGTGTGCTCGACGTGTACCGAGGGTTTGCGGTCACGGGTGACCACCGTCCATCCGTCGGAAAGGGTTTCCACGTCGTGGGTTCCCAAATTCACCATGGGCTCGATGGCCAGGGTCATACCTTCTTTTAGGATGGGCCCGCGTCCGGGAGGTCCGAAATTGTAGATCTGCGGTGGTTCGTGCATGTTGCGTCCCACTCCGTGCCCCACGAAATCACGCACCACCCCGAATCCGTGGGGGATCACGGTTTGCTCCACCGCGTGGGAAATATCCGTCAACCGATTCCCCTCCACCGCCTTCTCGATGGCATTCATCAGCGATTGTTCCGCCACCCGGATCAGTTCCAACACTTTTGGATCCGTCACCCCCACCGGAACCGTCATGGCGTTGTCGCCAATGAACCCTCGGTAAATTACCCCAATGTCAATGCTGACAATGTCCCCCAAACGAATTTTCCGGTCTCCGGGGATGCCGTGCACCACTTCCTCATTGACAGAAATGCAGGTATACCCGGGATAGGGTGGCACCCCTCTGGGTCCCTGATAATTGATAAAGGCGCTGCGTGCACCCGCCTTGTCGATGAGGTCCCTCGCAAACAAGTCCAATTCCTGGGTGGTCACGCCCGGGGCAATTTCCTTGGCCAGTTGCATGCGAATATTCGCCGCCACCCGGCCCGCATCCCGCATTCCGTTTAATTCGTTTTCATTTTTGATGATGATTTTAGCCAAAGTGTATTTCCTTATTAGAGATTAAACCTGTCTACGAGTTCCATGCGCAAATCCGCTGTTTCCCGGTTCGCATCCAGTTCCACCCATCCGTGACGATCCCGAAACCACTGCCGTAGCGGAAGAGTTTGTTCCCGATGACGCAAAATACGTTGCCGCATGCGGACCGGATCATCGTCCTCCCGGGGAATCAGACATCCCCCGCAGTCCGCGCAGCGCTCCCCTGCCGGCAGTCCCGCCACCGTAGGAAAGGTTTTGCGACAATCGGGGCACACCAGCCGGTCCCGCATCCGCTGCGCCGCCACTTCGGTGTCAATATCCAGAAAGGCACATCCGAGTAATTGATGATGCTGCCGCTCCAGCCACTTTACGAATTGTTCGCCCTGGGGAACGGTGCGGGGGAAACCATCCAACACCACCCTTGATTGGGGATCCAGTGGTTCCAGAATGGAATGAAAAAGTGACAGAGCCAACTCGTCGGGAATATAATCTCCACGGTCCATGTAGGGCGCGGCCTGTTGGCCGAATTCAGAGGTAGGATCCGACATCGTCTTACGAATTTCCTCTCCGGTGGAGATCGGAATAAATCGATCTTTACCCTGGAGCATCCTGCTGAGAGTTCCTTTTCCGGAACCGGGGGGACCCAGAATTACCAGGAACTCCACAGAGTCACCTTCCCCTATCGGCGACCGCGAATTTTGCCTTTGCGCAGGAAACCGTCGTAGTGTCGGTTAAGCAAATGGGATTCGATTTGCCGCATGGTGTCCAGCATCACCCCGACGATAATCAGCAGACTGGTTCCGCCAAAGAAACTGGTGATCATGAAGTTGATGTTGAAGTGCTGACCCAACAGAGTGGGAAACACCGCCAGCGCGGTCAGCGACAACGCACCGGCCAGGGTAATGCGGGTCATCACGTTGTCCAGGAAGTTCGCGGTGGGCTGTCCGGGACGAATGCCGGGAATATAACCACCGTTACGTTTGAGATCGTCGGAAATTTGCACGGGATTGAACTGGGTGGCGACCCAGAAGTAGGAAAAAAACAGAATCATGATCCCGTACACCCACATCGAGGGGGTGCTTCCGAACTGGAACCACGCGGAGGCCCGCAGCATTCCATCCCATTCCATGCGCTGTCCCACCGTGCGCAACACTCCGTTGAGAGCCAT
>JAGYLC010000069.1 GCA_018401235.1 Kiritimatiellia bacterium | reverse complement strand
GAGCAAGCTCGAAGTTTGATATCAATACTGGGGATGTCCCGGCAGAGAATCATTTGACATTCCTGTATATTTTTCAAAATCAAACCCAAGATCGTAAAGTAGGAGTGTATCGGGAGTTGGCGTTGTGAAGATGAAAATTTCGGCCTCTGAGCAAATACCCGCGACGTGGTCTATGAACTTTTCCGCAGTTTCTTGATAATTCCTGACGCGGATTTCAATTGCACCCGGAAAGGATGAAAGGAAAATATTCCAACGAATAGCGAAGCCGTCCCATGGGGGGGGAGAAGAATATTTCCAACGGATGGCTTTGCCGGACAACGGATGGTTCTGTGGGAAGATCATCAAAAACTGCCTATTCCCGTTTCATTTTTATCCGTGGTCCGGCGCAGCTATCCGTTGGTCTTAACCCGAAACCCTATCCGTGGTCCTGAATATCTTTAGAGAAAGAAAGGTTGTATTTTCATCCGTGCATGAAAAAGAAACCTCATGTCTGATTCAGAACAACAAACCATTTTAGTGACCGGCGGAGCCGGCTTTATTGGCTCGAATCTGGTGCGTCTGCTCCTGTTGGAAAAGGGCTGCCGGGTGGTCAACCTGGATAAACTCACCTACGCGGGCAATCCCGAGTCGCTGGCGGACCTGTCGGATCACCCCGGATATCACTTCGAACAGGTCGACCTCTGTGACGGCACGGCGGTACAGGGGCTGTTCCAGCGACATCAACCCGACGCGGTGATGCATCTGGCGGCGGAAAGTCATGTCGACCGCTCCATCGACGGTCCCGGCGATTTCATTCAAACCAATGTGGTGGGCACCTTCCAGCTTCTGCAGGCCGCTCTCGCTTATTGGCGCTCCCTCGTAGGCGATGCCAAGGACGCATTCCGCTTTTTGCATGTCTCCACCGACGAAGTCTACGGATCCCTGGCCGATGACGCTCCCGGTTTCCATGAGCACACCCCCTACGATCCGCACTCGCCCTACAGCGCCAGCAAAGCCGCCTCCGACCATCTGGCCCGGGCCTGGGGCGACACCTACGGCCTTCCCATTCTGGTCACCAACTGCTCCAACAACTACGGACCCTGCCAGTTTCCGGAAAAATTGATCCCCGTGGTCATTCTCAAATGCCTGCGTAATGAAGAAATTCCTGTTTACGGCAAGGGCGAAAACATTCGGGACTGGCTCTACGTGGGTGATCACGCCGAAGCCCTGTATACCGTGCTCACCCGCGGACGGGTCGGGGAAACCTACAACATCGGCGGCAACAACGAACGGCAAAACATCGAACTGGTCCGCACCCTCTGCGCCATCCTGGACGAACTGCGTCCGGGCGACAACCCCTATGCCGACAACATCCGCTTCGTCACCGACCGCCCCGGACACGACCTGCGCTACGCCATCGACCCCACCAAAATTTCCACCGAACTCGGCTGGACCCCCAAGGAAAGTTTTGAATCCGGCTTCCGCAAAACCGTGAGTTGGTATCTGGACAACGAGGACTGGTGGACAAACATCCTCGCCGGCACCTACCAACTGGAACGCCTGGGATCTGGCGGGTAAATTTATAATCCTTCGCACAGACGGTAGAGTTCCTCAACCGCGTAGAGCGGAAGGGAAATCAGGCTATAAGCGATCTTACCCATTTCTTCCCGGGTGCCGCTGATCCGTATGGAAGTCTCCAGTTCCTGGCGGCTGGGCGGATTGACATCAAATCGAAAAGCGACTTTACAGTCCTTTTGAAATAGGTACTGGTGAAGAGACTTCAGGCTGCCGCTCTTGCCCGCCTTGACTTCGACGGGGTATATTTTGCCTCCTCTGGCAATCACATAGTCCACTTCCGCATTGTTCGCCTTGCCTTCACGCAGCCAATAATGCAATTCAGGGCGTTGCTTTCCTTCCCCAATGTTCAGGAGGTGTTGTCCAATAAACTGTTCGGCCAGTCCGCCTTCATTGACCAATTCGGCTTCCGTGAACTCCTGAATAAACTTCCATTTCAGTCCAAGAATATGGCAGGCCAGTCCCACATCAAGAAAGAGTAATTTGAAACTCTTTTCATCCACTTCAGCGTTCAGTGGGACCCCATTACAGTGACTACGCAGGACCGGGTAGCAGACGCGTGCTTTGATCAATAAATCCATCGCATGTTTGATTTCATCTGTTCGCGCACCCTCATCATATTGACTGTATTTGGCCTTTTGGGTCAGCCGAAGTGGAATTTGCGAGAAAACTTTCTGCAACCGGATCAACTCTTTTTGAGACGCATATTTGTGAAAGTCGTCACGATAGGTATCGATAATGGAGCGGTGTATTTCGGATACCTCGGTGATGGAGCCGGTTTTTTTGTACACGGATACTGCCTCCGGCATACCTCCGACAAAGAGATACTCCCGCTGCTTCTCAAGCAACTTCCGGTGCGCACTTTGCGGTATTTCAGCTTCCCAGTTGATGGTATCAAGATATTTCAGTAGATCGGGAGAAACGGCCTGCAGAAATTCACGGAATGAAAGCGGAAACAGGTGATAATACACCACTCGACCTACCGGCATGGAGAAGTTCCCCTGACTCAGTGCGAATTCCAGAAGAGAACCCGTCGCGATCACAGGAAGATCTGGATATTCTTCATAGTAATAGCGTAAAGCGGCCAGTGCGTATGGTGTCGCCTGAATCTCATCTAAAAATAGAAGGTGCCCTTTTTTATCCGGACTGATTCCGGTAATGGCTTCAATTTCAAGATTGATCTTCCGAATATCGCAGGTGCGGAAGACCTCGTCGAGGTGGAGGTGTTTCTCCAAGTTGATTTCACAAAGGACAAGGTTGTTTTCCTCCGCAAATGCCCGGACGATCGATGTCTTCCCCACCTGCCGCGCACCGCGTATGACCAAAGGCTTCCGCCTGGAGGAATGAAACCATTCATTAAGAAATTCGTTTGATTTTCGAGGTAAATGTAAAAACATACCCATGTTTTTACATAATATTTGTAAAAAGAAAGGTCTGTTTTTACGAAAATGTTTCTATTTAGGACGCACACATTCAAACTATTCCCATTTTTTAATCCAAGTACCCCGCTTGTCGGGGTGCGCGGAGAAATTCAATTTAGGAACCACAGAGCAAAAAACCCATCACCCGCCGAGTTCGTGCCCGCAGCGCGAGCACAGATGAAATAATCAGTGAGAGGGAGCCTGAGCATGTCGTAAACTGAATTTCTCCGCACCCCGAGTGAGCTCGAGGTTTGGTAAAACATGGGAGAATGTCCTGGCACACTCTGAAAAGCTATCGGTCAAGTACCTCGAACGGAAGTCGACTCCCGCTGAAACCGCCGCGGACTGAGGCCGTGCGTTCGCTTGAACACTTTGGAGAAATAGAGGGGATCGTTGTAACCGACGCGGTGGGCGACCTCGGCGACCCCCAATCCCAGGGAGCGGTCCCGCAACAGGGTAGCGGCCCAAGCCATTTTCTCACGCTCCATTGCTTTCTGGTAGGTGGTTCCCAATAGGGGTTTCACCCCACGGCAGAAACGGGCTTTGCCCATGCCGAATTCCCGGGCGCTTTGCTCCAGTGATACCGGATCGCCGAGTCGATCCAACATATGCGCGGAAAGTGAGGCGGTATCCAGGCATTTTCGCGCGGAGTCTTCGATCGAAGGAAACATCAGCAATGAAAGGATTCGCGCCACCTGGGCTTCTTCGGGTGTCACAAAGGGCACATCGGGAGTTTGATGGATATTTCCATGTTGCAGAATTTCTTCAAACACGCGGCGCAACTCAAGCCAATGGGAATTTCGCCCGAAGGGTTTGGGCATGTTTTTGCGAATCGCCCGAGATATTCTTAATGCCTCCTCCCCGGCGAAACGACAATAATAGTGGGTGTACGGTTCCAAGGAATCGGATTCTAAATACCCGACATCGTCATCCGGCAACACTAATCCCACCATGCCCGCCTCCACCACAATTCTTTCCCTCTTATTCCGATACAGTCCTTTTCCTTTCACCACCAGCGTCAACATCGCATCCCCGTAATAGGTCCCCCGCGTAATGTGCGCCCGCGGGGAGACAATGAGCCCCAGAGTCCGCACTCGAAAAGGGGTTTGGGCCGGAGGCGGTTCAACCCGCAAAAAACTTTGGTGGGTAGATCGGATACGTTTTTCCATGTTTTTTATTTATTTATCCATGTTTTTTGACTTTGTCGAAAGGAATAGTTTCCTATTTTACTATCCGTACTTTCAACCATAAGGAGTCCTCTCATGTCCCATCCCAGAATTGTTCTCGTCGGCGCCGGCAGTTTGTTTTTCGGTCGCAAGGCCATCTGGCAACTGGTCCATTCCCCCCATTTGCAAAACGGAACCCTCTGCCTGGTCGATATCGATCCGGAGCGGCTGGACAAAATGAAGCGGCTGGCCGAAAAGGTGGTGGCCCATAACGGGGTGGCACTCAAGATCGAGGCCTCAACCGACCGGCGAGCGGTGCTGGCGGATGCGGATTTCGTGGTGCTGAGTTTCGCCCGCGACAACGCAAAATATCGCGGCATCGATTGTGAACTCTCCGCAAAATACGGTATTCGCATGTGCTCGGGTGATACCATTGGCCCCGGGGGCATCCTCCGCTCCATGCGGGAATTGCCGGAAATCCTAAAAGTAGCCGAAGACATTCGCGAACTCTGTCCGCAAGCCTGGATTGTCAATTACATCAATCCCACTTCGGTTATGGGCATTGCCATGAAACGCTATTTCCCCGACCTGAAGAGCTTCGCCATTTGCGACGCCCAGCATGGCATGAAGAAAAATTATGCCAAGCTCACCGGAGTGATTTCCGAGGACGCGGAGTGGACCCGTGAATTGGACGAGCGCTTCACCGCACTCAGTGCCGGGGTCAACCATTTCACCTGGCTGCTCAAGCTGGAGCTGGACGGAACAGACCTTACTCCGACCCTGATCGAGGCCATGCGCAAAAAAGCGATTGATGAACAGGCCGAAATCGAGAAGGACCCCGCTTACCAAGGGTCCAAAGGGATTTACAACGTCACCATTCAAACACAATTATATGATCTTTTCGGTGCGCTTCCCACGGTAATCGCTCACACCAAAGAATACCTCCGCTATTGGCAGGGTCATGGTGTATGCAAGGACCAAGTGCCTCCCCTGATGCTGTTTGATTCCGCAGAACGGCTCAAGTGGACAAATAAAGTCTGGGATCGCGTCGACGCCTATCTGTCCGGCGAAGCACCCATCTCGGAATTTGACACCGAGTTCGGCCCCGACCCCGCCACCGACATCATCGAATCCATGTGGGGCAACCTTGGCAAACGGTTTTACATCAACACCTGGAACCAGGGCGCGGTTCCCAACATGGATGACGACGCATTCCTGGAACTCTACTGCGACCTCGACATGGAGGGACCCCGTCCCCTGCCCTGTCCACCGCTGCCCCGCGGCCCCCGCGGGCTGAACGAACAGGTACTCGACACCCACGAACTCACCGCTCAAGCCATCGTCGAACAGGATCGAACCCTCCTCCGCCGCGCCTTCCTCACCGATCCTCTCACCAAAAGCATTGCCGACACCGATGCCTTGATGAACGATCTTATGGCCGCCGAACGGGATGCGCTGCCGGATTATTGGTTTTAGAAACTATTTCGGCCCAGCAATACTAACGGAAAGCTGAGTCCACTGAACTGGTGCCAGCCCGCGCCGCGGCCGGTGGCGGCGCGGAACAGCTCAAAGCTGTGATAGCTGGCCCGGGTTTCGCGTTCCCAGACCGAGAGCAGGGCTTCGGCGAGTCTGCCCGCCTTCTCTTCCTCTCCCAACTCCCTTAGGGCCTTCCAGATCATCACGTTGTGCGGTATCCACACCACCCCGTTCCAATAGCCGGCATCGCTGTAATAGGCCGCTCGTTTCGACACGGTGGTGATTCCCCAGGGGGTCCACATCTCCTCTTCGTCGAAGAGCAGATCGATCAGCCGCCGGGACCGCTCCGGGGGTAGACCCCCGGCCACCAACGGAATCACCCCGTCGAAGCCTCGGTTATAGTTTTCCCCGCTTGCATGCCGGAAAAAGCCGAGGGGTTTCTCCTGACCGTCATGCTCCAAGTAGCTGTAGTGTCCCGCCTCCGGATCCCAGGCCCGCTCCAGGGCCTCATGCCATCGTTCCATGTCTTTCCGAAACTCGGAAGGGTCCATCCCTAACGCTTCCGACCATCGGAACAGGTGCCGGGCGAAGCGAATGGCGTAGGCGGTGGTCACGCAGGGGGTGATGCGACGGCGTCGCGCGGGATCGGAGTTCAGCGCGTGCTGTGGAGGATAATCATCCCAGCCGCCGGAGTTGTAAAAATAGTCCCAGGTCTGCAGCAGCCCGGTTTGAAAGCGGTCGGTGGTCGATCCGCGCGAGCGTCCGGCCAGCCAGGCATAATAATTGCAGAGCTTGGGGTACACTTCCGCCAGCCAGTCGAGGTCCAGGGTGCGCTCCCAGATTTCCATGGCCTGTTCGGCGAGGGTGTTAAGAGGTCAAATCGGCGTTTGCCCGCCAGGGATGCCAATGATTCTCCCGACGCGCATAAGGCCCCACCACCGCGCGCCGATGGTATCCCGGCATGAGAAAACAATCCCAGCGGTGCCCTGCGGCCGCGTCGGCCACATGCGACAGGCCTACAAATTCTTTTCCATAAGGTCCCCAATCGGGAAGAGAAAGATTTGTGGAATGTTGACTCATGAAATTTCGGTTTCTCTGCGCCAGGAGGGAAGTCGCGCCAGAATTTGGTCCGACACCCAACGTCCAATTTGGGTCATTCCGGCGGGGGACGGGTGCACCAGGTCGGAGGTCAGGCCTGTGTCCGGGTCCATGGCCCGGTTTCCGGGCAGGTAGTGGACATGGGGTGAATCGATCCCGCCGACCACGCGTTGCACCAGATCGCGAAAGCCCTGCATGGCGCCGGTGTAGTTTGTGCGCAGATCGTCGGCACAGGGAAACACGCCCACAAAAAAGACCGGCTTGTTCGGATGGGCGGCGGTGAAGCGGCGTATCAGATGATCCACCCGTTCGTGCGCGAGATTCCGGTCCAGCCCGCCCATGTTGATGCCGGTTTCGATCACCGCCAGGTCGAAATCGTCGCGGGAGCAGAGGTAATCGGTCATCTCCGGCTCGCAGTGACAGCCCCCGCCGAAACCGAGGTTGATAAGATCGGCCCGAAGACGGGACGCACATTGGGCCGCCCAGGTTTCGCGGGAGGTCAGACTCCCTGCACCCTGGGTAATGGAGGATCCATAGTGCAGCACGCGGCGGGCCGGAACATCGCCGGGTTCGGGAGGGGCGAAGTCGCCCTCGAGAGACAGTTCGGAAATCGCCGAATGGGAGGGCAATAACAGCCGTGCCAGCCGTGGATGAAACAAGGGGGTTCGTGCGGAGGCCTCCAGTACATCCAGGTCCGGGGCGGTGATGTCGATTTCAAAGGGTTCAAAACCCACTGGAAAATAAATATGACTGAAATCACCGAACAATACCTGGGCCAGGCCCCCTCCGTGTTGCGGGGCGCCGACGTCGCATGCGCGAATCCGGATGCGGAACCCGGGGGAAAGCGGACGGAACCGAAGTTCGCATCCCGCGGTGGAGAACGCGCGCTGGCGTGCGTTGTCATTCAAACAGCCCCGCACCGTTTCCGGGATCCGCAGCCAGAGTTCCCGGCCGTTTTCAGAAAGTGGGGCGGTTCCGACAATGTTGTGGAGATGTACAGCGGTGGGAAGTGTTATCGTCATATCGGAAGTGGTTCCTATAGAATAGGACTTTTTGCCAAGCAAAACAGACTGCGGGTATTCTTCGGCTTCATTCAAGCAATTCCGAATCCCTTCACATCCACTGCGCACATTTGATGGCAAGTGAATTCGTCGATCCGGAAGGTCACACGGCCGTCTTCTGTTCGGGTAAAGGGGATCTCCTCGCCTTGGGGCTCCAGCCGGATGTGCGTGACCTCCTGCGGAATGCGTAGCGTCAGGTCAATGTCACGCAGCGGCAACAGGTCCTCCACCACTTCAATCGGCTGCGTCGCCCTCACGGTGCCCCCGTGCATCTCCATGGATCCGCCGCGCAAGACGGTGTTGGCGAAGAGAAGGTGCAGGACGTGACGGTTTTCCGAGGGTTGGGTGTTAAGGTGCAGGCGCGCGGTGGTGGGCAGGTTGGTCCGCACCGTGAGCGCATCGCCCAGAAACGCGCGGATCGCGTTGGTGATGTACTGGCGATAAGCCACCGCCCCGTATGCACGATACAGACTGAACACCGGATGAGCGAAATAAAGAATGTTGTCCGTCATCACCCCGCAATCGAACCCGGCGGCTTCGGTTTGGTTGGGCGCGTGCTGATGGGAGGAGAAATGCTTGTAACTGCGGTTAAAATACGGATCATACACGTCGCCCAGACTTTTTCCGGATGTAACGCGGATCCGCCGGGACTTCAGGTACATCACCAGGGGTGAAGTTACGAATTCGGGTCGAACTTCCTCGGCGGGCAGGAGGTAGTCCGGCTGATACTCGCTTTCCCCTTCATGCTCGGCACCGATATCCCACCAAAAGCCGGCCCCGTCCGGACGCAGACCGCTGGCCCCGGAGAGGATCAACTTGCCTCCCCCGGCCAGGAAGGCGTCCAGTTTGGTTTTGAGGGCCTCGTTCACCACTATATCATCCGGCAACAGCAGGGCTTTGCGTCCTGTGAAGTCCATGTCCGCATCGAGCACATCGAAAAGAAGTTGACCCTCCAACAGGATACGCCCGGCTCCCACATCGGCGGCACTTTCCCTTTTGTGCGAACCGTGATTCACTGCGGCGGAGGCGAGAATCCCGATATCCGACACCTGTTTCGCGTCGACACACCAGGGCTCCTTGGCCTCCACCTCGCGGTAGGCCTCGCCAATCACCCGGTAGGTGGATTCGTCCAGGTCGCCGCAGGGATGCAACTGATCGCCCACACTGCATTTGGAGCCGACCGCCAGCATTTGCGCACATTCGTAGCGCAGGGCGTTCGGATGTTTGAGCCCGCCGAACTCACCCCAGGTGGTATGAAATTTTCCGGTCATGCCCATCACGTCGTGATGCAGGTTGGCACAATACTTGGCCGAAATGGGAAAATGATCGTAGCCCCAGCCGCCGGTGGGCAGGGATTCTAATTCCAGGTGGCTGAAATACTTCAGAATATCGCGGTTGCCCTGCTCAATATGCCCGCTGTTGTGAAAAATGGCGTTTTCCGGATTATTCACCCGGGCCGCATCTGTGGTGGCTTGGTAGTACTTCTCCAGCACCCTGCGGCTGTGGGCCTTTCGATCTTCTTGATTCAGCGGAT
Source organism: Kiritimatiellia bacterium (assembly GCA_018401235.1). Classification (GTDB taxonomy): domain Bacteria; phylum Verrucomicrobiota; class Kiritimatiellia; order SS1-B-03-39; family UBA6053; genus UBA6053. Next base: position 2,627 of record JAGYLC010000069.1, on the reverse strand, counting down.
CGAAGCCCAGTTCGTGCATGGAGGCAATGCAGGTATGACAGGTGCATTCCGGCTGGGTAATGATATCAAGAAAGATGCCGTCGTTTTCGGGATAGAGGGTGACCACTTCCCGGATCTGCTCGCAGAGAAAATCCAGATAGCCGGTGTTGAAGCACATGTAGAAAAAACCGGCTTCGATATTCGACCTCGCCCAGCCGGTAAAGCGCCCGTCGGGCCCGATCTGACGCCACTCCGGATGAGCGGTGGCCGCCATATTATTCACGCCGGCGGTGAGGTAGATGGGCACATTGATCCCGATTTCTTTGCAGGCGTCGTATTGAGCGCGCAACAGGTCAAACGACAAGTTAGGATGCATGGGACCCACCTTGCTTTGATAATACGACCAACCGTGGTGACAGGTGGCGAAGGTGGTGACCGAATTCACATGCGCGTCGAGCAACGTTTGCTGATAGCGCTTTTTGTCAAAATCTTTTCCAATCCCGGGAATGTGTTCGGAGGTGTGGAAATCGAGATGAATTTGTCGGAAAGGTAAAGAATGCATAAATCAGAAATCCAAGGTTAGGTTATCAATCAATCGGGCATTGGGAAATTGCACGGCCAAGGCCGCAAGTGCCGGTTGGTCACCCAAATCTTCAATCGGTGCCAGGGTTTCATCGTCGACGAAGGACAGATAATCCAACTGACCCAGAGGGGCTTCAGCCAAGTGCTGTGTCACGATGTCGCGCAGGATCTCGACCCGCCGTTCCCCCTTCGCAACCGCCTTCTCCACCGCCAGCAAACTCCGTCGCAACACAATGGCCTGTGCCCGTTCCTCGACGGAGAGGTTGGAATTACGGGAACTCATGGCCAGCCCGTCGGCTTCGCGCACGATGGGTCCTGGGACAATTTCGATCGGAAAATTCAGGTCCCTCACCATGCGACGGATCAGGCGGAGTTGCTGTGCGTCTTTCTCTCCAAATATGGCCAGGTCCGGTTGAGCCAGCAAAAACAATTTGGCCACCACCGTGAGCACCCCGGAAAAATGAACGGGCCGGCTTCCCCCGCAAAGTCCGCGAGACAGTGCGTTTTCTTCAATTTTCACCGAAGCATCTTCCGCATACATCGTCCCCGCTTCCGGCATAAACACCACCGACACCCCTTCCTGTTCACACAACTCCAGATCCCGCTCCACACTGCGGGGGTAGCGATCCAGATCCTCCTGCGGACCGAATTGGGCGGGATTCACAAAGGAACTCAGCACCACATTCTCCGCCCGTTCTTTGGCCAGGCGCACCAGTGAGAGATGTCCTTCATGCAAAAAGCCCATGGTGGGAACCAGGGCCGATTTTTCACCCCGGCGTCTTCCTTCGAGAGCCAGTTCCTGCATTCGGACGGGATCGGTTACAACATCCACGGCTTACTTCTGCAGATCTTTGGGACGCAAATTCAGTTTCAGTTTCCCCTCTTGTTCCCCCACCTGTTTCCACGATTTCAGGTCGAAATCCACCTGCAGAAAGCCGCAGGGCCGAATGGTTTTCACATATTCCACTTTTGAATCCAACAGGAAACTTGCCAGATCGCTCAGCCCCGGATTGTGACCCACCATCAAAACGATTTCGCTTGCATCCGGCAAAGCCCGGATTTGCGCGAGCAGGGAATCAACCTCCGTCATGTACAGCGCGTCCGGGTACATCACCGCCTTGTCGGGCAGCGGCCAGACTTCCAGAAAATAGTCGAGAGTCTCGCGGGTGCGCACGGCCGGGCTGCACAGAACCCGTTGCGGAGGAGGAATCAGGGCCGCGAGATGATCGGAAAGCTGATCCGCCTGAAAATGTCCTTTCTTTTTGAGGGGGCGGGCTTGATCCGGAAGGGTTTCATTTTTCCAGGAGGACTTGGCATGCCGGAGAAGATAAAGTGTCTTCATGGACGTTAACTTTTTTTAGAATCGGAGGATTGCTCGTTCACTTCTGTTTTCAGCTCTTCACTCACGGATTTCATTTCCTCATCCACTTCCTGCCGCCCACGACGGAATTCGCCGATACTTTTGCCGATGGCCCGGGAAAGATCCGGCAATTTTTTGGGGCCGAACAGCAACAGAATGACCACCAGAACGATAATAAGTTCGGTGACGCCGGGGTTGAATGCGAGAAGAAGGGAATCTTTCATAAGTGAAGTTAATGTGGAAGTTTCTCGATCATTCCACAAAATTAGATAAATTCAAGAACCATGTATGTGATCTTTTCTCTTTCCTTTCTAAACGCCCTGGGCGGTTCCCCCATGGAGATGGCGGTGGTGATCATCGCGGTGCTCCTGCTGTTCGGGGCCAAATCCCTGCCCCAAACCCTGCGCACCCTGGGCCGCTGGTCCGAACAGTTGCGGCAAATCTCCCGCGATATTCAACGCGAAATCAATGATGCGGGCGAACCCTTTCAGCAGGCCGGCAAAGAATGGGAGGAAACCAACCGCCCCTACCGGGTCGAACGAAGCTCCATCCGCGAGGACCCGGGAACGCAGGCTTCCAGCCCGCAACCCTCAACAAAAGAACACTCCCCGGGAACGCAGGCTTCCAGCCCGCACCCCCCTCCTCACCCCCCTCCGCAACCTTCACCCCCTGCCTCCCCCCCGGGAACGCGGGCATCCTGCCCGCA
>JAGYLC010000068.1 GCA_018401235.1 Kiritimatiellia bacterium | reverse complement strand
AGACGGAAACGCCGGGGATTCAAGTCGTTTGAGGTGCTGAAGGTCTACGAGGACTCGCTGTGAATTTCCCCGATCCGCAACAGATTCGCATAGTGTTTCCGTCTGAATTTGGTTGTAAAAATCGATTTTCAGTGCTTGCTCTTGGACATGTCTCTGAGCCGTTTTCTTACCCTTCGATTTCTGCTGCCACTGCTGATTCTGCTGGCGGTGGGAGGGGGTTGGGCGTGGCTGAACAAGGAAACACCCCGTGTGGACAGTTCGGCGGATCGTCTGTTGGCCTCTGATCCGCGTAATCTGGAAACATTTGAGAAAATAAACACCCTCATGCCGAACGCCGAACTGGTGCTGGTGGCACTTGAAATCGAAGAGTTGTTCAGTAATCGGGGTGCCGAGATCATTGCCCGGGCTTCCGAACAGCTATATTCGGTATCAGGCTGCCTGGAAGTGAAGAGCCTCACCCACAGCGGACGTCCGGTCCGTGCAGGCTTCCTCCTGGAGATTGAACCTTTCATTCCGCTGAGAGCTTCGGAGACGGATTGGCGGCTGATTCAGGATTTCCCCATCCGCTCTCCCATGTCTCGGAATGTGCTGGTCTCCGCAGATGCCCGCTACGCGATCCTGATTGGTGTTTTTGAACGTTCACTACCCGATCATGCCGCGCGGGAGGCGTTTCGAAACGAATTCATGCAGGCGCTGGAGCCCAGCCAGTCCGAAACCGATGCGGTGCACGTATTGTCCTTCCCTTTTATCGAGGCTGAGGCGGTGAATTCACTCAAACAAGATCTAACCCTATACCTGCTGGTAGCGGGGGGGCTAATTTTTGTGGTATTGTTAATCACCTTCCGCTCTCTGCCCGCAGTAGTGTCGGTGCTTCTGCTGGAGGGGATCGGCATAGGCGTCTTATTAAGTGTTTTTCAAGTATGGGGACATCCCATCGATATGTATACAGGCATCCTCTTTCCCCTGATCGGGGGACTGCAATTGACCTTCATTGTGCACTATCTTGCGGCCCTGCAGCGGGAAGCTCGCGGTGTTTCTCCCGCTTTGGCCGCCCGCAGGGCCTTTCGTGAAGTTTTTCCGCCCAGCAGTCTGGCCGCACTCACCACGGTGGTCGGACTACTAACACTAGCGGTCTCCGATTTACCCACCCTCACTACCTTTGGCCGTATCGGCGCGGTTGGGGTCACGGTTGTCTTTCTTGTCACTTTCCTGCTTCCCGCCCTGAATGCGGTTGGAAACAGATCCGTCGTGGATGAACGGTCCGAAGCTCCGAAAGCCACTTTATTTCAAATTCGGTCCCGTACGCACCTGTTGCTGATAGCCCTCGGCTGCTCGATAGGGCTGGCCACGGGGATTCCCAGAATCCGCACGGATATACGGGCTATCGAATTTATCGAGTCTGGCCACCCCATCCGGGAGTCTCTGGAATTACTGGACAGGGAACTGGGGGGGACCACGATCTTCCAACTCGAAATCGACACCGGACGCGATTATGGACTGCAAACCCTGCCCGTGCTTCAGTATCTGGAGAATCTGCGTGCTTTTGCCTACTCGCTCGAAGGAGTTACCGATGCGTATGCTTACTCCCAGCTTTACCTAGCCCTCAACCAAATCTGGGACGGGGATCCGAACCCCGAAGGTGACCTTCCACAATCCCGTGCGAAGCTAACCCTCTTCAGTCAACTACTCAATACCACCCCCCTCCTGTTTGAAGAAGCCTTTGTGGACGATAAGGCAAGATCCTCTCTGGTCATTCTGCGTTCCAGGGATATGCCGGGAGTAGAGTATTTGGAATTGCTGGAAATCTTTATTGCCCAAGCCGAAGCCACAGCACCATCCGGGGTAACGCTCCAACCCGTCAAAGGCCTGCATACCATCCTGGAGGGAGACCGGCAAATTGTGCGAAATCAGGCGCGTACCCTCGGGTGGAGCGCGGCGCTCATCGGGTTGCTGCTGGCAATTCTTTGGAGATCTCCGAGGCACGCGGCGCTGGTTCTGCTGGTGAATGTTCCCGCACTACTCTGTATCTTCGGCATGATGGGCTTCTCCGGTTTTCCCCTTAACTCCATTACCGTAATGGTCGCCGCCATCCTAATGGGTATCGCAGTAGACGATGGTATCCACTTGGTCAGCGCCTTTCGGTCTCGCTGTCGACAGGGGCAGGAACCCCGCCAGGCCGCCAGCGCTGCTCTGCGTGATAAACTAAAGCCCATGGCCTGCACCTCCTCGATTCTGGCCGTATTTCTGGGGATGCTGTTTTTCACCTCGTTTCCACCTGTTGCACATTTTGGATTGCTCAGTGCCCTGGGCATAGCCACCGCCTTTTTGGGCGCGGTTTTGTTGCTGCCGGCACTGCTATCTTTCACGTCCACTCCGACACCCAAATGACCGTTTCTTTTCTCAAACGCAAAATCGGAATTCCCGGTGCCCTGGTGATGGGGCTAGGCTCCATGGTTGGAACCGGGGTGTTTATCAGCATTGGCCTCGCCGCCGGTGTGGCGGGCCCCCCCGTTCTCCCCGCCATTCTACTGGCCGCATTTATCGCCCTTTGCAACGGCATATCCAGCGCGCAATTGGCCACCGCGCATCCGGTGAGTGGGGGTACGTATGAATATGGATATCGCTGGCTGAATCCCCGTCTGGGTTTTACCGCCGGCTGGATGTTTCTCTGTGCAAAATCCGCCTCCGCCGCCACGGCCGCGCTGGGGTTTGGCGGATACCTCCTCCACGCCTTCACCCCGAACCCGCGCGTTCCCATCGTGGTTCCAGCTCTAGGTATTCTTCTACTAATGGTGTTGCTGATTCGCTGCGGTCTACGCCGAACCAATCGGGTGAATGCAGTGATCGTTTCGGTGACTCTGCTTTCGCTGATCCTGTTCGTAATCAGCGCGGGCCCCGGCTTTTTTATCGCCGAACATCTGTACTTTTCCGTTTCGGATCTGGCTTCCCCGAGTTTCCTCCATGCCTGCGCCCTTATTTTCGTCGCTTTCACCGGATATGGGCGCATTGCCACCATGGGAGAGGAAATACGCGATCCTAAACGCACCATCCCCCCAGCCATACTCGTAGTGGTTTTTGCCACCGCCCTTTTGTACCTCGCTGTCGCCATGACCGCCGTCGGAGCAGTGGGCGCAGACGAACTGGGTCGTCTTACCCACCAACGGACCGCGCCCCTCGAATCCGTGTTGAACGCCCTCGGCAAACCCACCATGGCCCGAATGGTGACATTGGGAGCTCTGACCGCCATGCTTGGGGTCCTGCTGAATCTGATACTGGGCCTCTCCCGGGTGCTCCTGGCCATGAGTCGACGGGGAGATATGCCCGCCGTCTTCGCCCATATTCGGGATGACAGCCCCCGAACTGCCGTAGTAGGGGTTGGGGTTCTGATCGCACTGATCGCGCTTCCGGGTCAGGTGATGCTTTCCTGGTCCTTCAGTGCCTTCACGGTGCTGGTCTATTACGCCCTCACCAACTTCGCGGCCCTGCGCCTTCCTCCAGAAAACAGACTCTACCCCCGCGTTTTCTCCTATTGCGGATTGGGGGCCTGCGCCTTTCTCGCTTTCCAGGTGGACCCAAAGGTGTGGATATTCGGCTTGGGTTTGATCGGAGTAGGGCTTCTCGGTCAACGGGTATTGAATCCTGTCAAAAAACGAGTAATACTTCATTAATGCGTCTCTGGTCTCTCCTACTACTGTTCATCGCTCCCATCGGGTTGCTCGCTACGGATTTCACCACCGTGGAAGGGGTACGGTATGTGCCAACCCCCTGGGCGGATGGGGACAGTTTTCGCGTTCGTTTTCCCGATGGAACTGAACATACCCTGCGCTTATACGGGGCAGACTGTGTGGAGGCAACCGTTCATACCGACAGCGATGCCCGTCGCCTCCGCGCACAACGACGTTATTTCGGCATTTCCAATTACGGGAACTCTCCGCAAAAATCCATCGATTTGGCAAAATCCCTGGGGGAAGCCGCCACGTTGCAGGTGCGCGCCTGGCTTGAGGATCCGTTTACCGTCCATACCACCTTTGCCGATGGCCGCGGCTCCCCACGATACCCCCGCATTTATGCCTTTGTCAGCACCTCCGAAGGAAAAGACCTCGCCACCCTGCTGGTTCAACACGGACTCGCCCGCGCCTTTGGCGTCTATCGATCCACCCCGGACGGACTTCACCGCGACGACTATCGAGAGCAAGTAAGCGATGCCGAATTGATTGCCGCCCGCAACGGCAGGGGCATTTGGGCCTACACCGACTGGGACACCTTGTCCGATGAACGCCAAGATCAGCGCCGGGAGGAGCTGGAAACCCAAATGGCCATGGGAACGGTACCGCCCACCCAGCGGCTGGACCTCAATTCAGCGGCCAAGGAGGAACTGATGCGAATTCCCGGGATTGGTGAGGTGACCGCAAACGCCATTATCGAATCCCGTCCATTCACACAGATCGGAGATCTCACCCGTGTGCGTGGAATTGGCGAGAAGACATTGGAAAACCTGCGTCCCTGGTTCACGCTGGATTAAGTTGACGACAGACCCTCCTTGGCGTACGGAATTCCTCATGAATGAAGCCCCAATCAACGTACTGGATCTGGACCTGCCCGCCCTCACCGAACAGGTCAAGGCCTGGGGCCAACCCGCCTTTCGGGCCAAACAACTTTATCGCCAGCTTTGGGTCAATCAGCGGGAATCCTTTGACGACATGTCCGATTTGCCCGCCCCCTTTCGGGAACTGCTCAAGGAGACAGCAGCCATTTCTACCCTCCGTAATCTCCTGGTCCGCCGTGGAGACGGCGGGCTTACCCGCAAAGCCGTGTTTGCCCTTCCGGGAAACGAAACCGTGGAAGCCGTACTCATGGTCTACCCCGGCCGCGCGACTGTTTGTGTGAGCAGTCAAGCCGGTTGCCCCATGGGCTGCACCTTCTGCGCCACCGCCAAATTGGGATTTCGACAGGATCTGTCCCCGGGAGACATTGCGCAACAGGTGCTATGGGCCCAACGCGAATTGGCAAAGGTGCCGAACGACCTTGATTCCGGTGCCGAACGGCATCGGGTACGCGGCCCCGGAGATGTCCCCGAACGGCTCACCAATGTGGTGTATATGGGCATGGGCGAACCCTTCAATAACTACCAAAACTGGAGGCGCTCGGTGGATCTGCTCCACGATCCCGCCGGATTTAACTTCGGTGCCCGCAATTTCACCGTGTCCACGGTGGGACTGGTGCCGGGCATTGTCAAATTGATGGACGACCCCCTCCAGATCAATCTTGCCATTAGCCTGCATTCCGCCGACGATGCCATCCGCTCCGACATGATGCCGGTTAACCGCCGCTATCCCATTGCCGATCTGCTCGACGCCGTGCGCGCCTACACCGCCAAAACCCACCGCCGTGTATCCTTCGAGTATGTGCTCATTGCCGGGAAAAACGATGATCTCCACGAAGCCCGCAAACTCGCGGACATGCTTTTGGAGAAAGGCAAATTCCCCATGCACGTCAACTTGATCCCCCTCAACCCCGTGGTCGACAGCGGTATGACCCGCAGCAGCCGCGACCGGGTGAACGAATTCCGCGACTACCTCGAAAATCTCGGAGTCCCCGCCACCGTCCGCATCCAGCGCGGCAAGGACATCGACGCCGCCTGCGGTCAACTCGCCGGCGACCTGGCTAAGGAATTGGCGGCGGCGGAAGGATAAATCATGTTTGAATGCATGCCCCGCCCTCACCAGTTTGTATAGAATCTGCGAAAGATTTTATGCTTCTGAACTCGGAATAGAACTCGGAATGTTCTTCATGCTCAGGAGGGATGGCGGCGATAATGGAGCCGACGGAGAGATCAATGCCTGCGGTAATGATTACCAGGGTCATGCCCAGTCCCGCAGTGGCGTAGACAGCACTTTGCCGGAGAATATTCTCTAAATTGCGGCCCGAATAAAAACGCCCACCCTCCACCAGCAGCGAGAAAAATGTGAAAACCGCCAGCAGGGCAATAAAGCGGCTGAGGGTGTTGAATCCCTGAGATTGCAGAAGAGCGGATATGGATTTATTTTTTCCGGGCATAGAAGTCCTTTGAGAACGTGTGAACATTAAGATGTGGTTTCCGAACCGGTTGCGGCCAGCATGAGGTGATGCTCATCCCATTCGCCGATGTCGCGGGCCGGGCCCAGTTTGCCGCGGCACATGACCGCGATGCGGTCGCAGATGCCCATGAGTTCGGGAAGATAGCTGCTGACCACCAGCACGGCCTTGGGCGAAATCCCTTCCTCCGGATTGCCCCGGGCCAGAGTGTCGATCAGGTCGTAGATTTGCGCCTTGCTGCCTACATCGATGCCGCGGGTGGGTTCGTCGAGTAAAAGCACATCCACTTCCGCATGCAGGAGACGGGCCAGGGCCACTTTCTGCTGATTGCCGCCGGAGAGTCCGCTGACCCGTTGGGCGGGAGACTGACATTTGATTGGCATACGCTCGATCCAGGGTTTGCAGGCCTCCCGTTGTTTCGAGGGCCGAATCAAACGCCAGGGGCCCAGACCCTGCAGGCGGGAGAGCGTCAGGTTTTCCGCAATGCTCAGCCCCTGGGCCAGCCCCTCCTGTTTGCGGTCTTCACTGACCATTCCCACGCCCTGCCGCCAGCGGCCGCCGGGCGAGGCCTGGCCGGCAACTTCGTTCACCCGGACGGTTCCCTGCTTGACGGGGTCCAGACCGAAGACGCAGCGCAGTAATTCCGTACGCCCGGCCCCCACGAGGCCGGCGATGCCGACGACTTCTCCCCGGTGAAGAGTCAAGTCGGCTCCACGGGGCAGTGAGGCTCCCGTCAGTCCGGTGAGGGTGAGAATCGGCTCGCTCCGTTGGTGGGAGGAGCGGGGATAAAGGTCGGTGACATCGCGCCCGACCATCATGGAAATGATCTCGTCGGATGGGGTGGAAGCTGTGACACCCTCTCCGACGGTTTCGCCGTCACGCAGCACGGTGAATCGGTCCGAGGTTTTTTTCACCTCCTCCAGGAAATGGGAGATGTAGACGATGGAGATACCTTTCAGCTTGAGGCGTTCAATGAGGGCAAAGAGTTTATGAATATCCGGGAGGGTGAGGGAACTGGTGGGTTCGTCCAGAACCAACACTTTGCAGTCCAGGGCGACCGCGCGGGCGATTTCGACCAGTTGTTGCCGGGCGGGGGAGAGGGTGCCCACGATGCAGTCGGGAGCGAGATCCTGCAGGCCGACCTCGGCCAGCGCGGCGGTGGCGATGCGGCGCATTTCGGTTCGGTCGAGGACGGGCCCCCGCCGGGGTTCGATTCCCAGCAGAATATTGTCCATGATGTTCAGGTGGGGGGCGAGGGAGAGTTCCTGATAGATCATGGCGATTCCGCATTCCCTGGCATGCAGAGGATTGCGGGGTTCGTAGGGGGCGTCATCGAGAAGCATCTCCCCCTGGTCCTTGCGGTGGGCACCGGAGAGAATTTTCATCAGGGTGCTTTTGCCGGCCCCGTTCTCTCCGACCAAGGCCATGACTTCTCCCGGGCGGACGCTGAGCGTGACCCCCCGCAGGGCCAGAGTGGGGCCGAAACGTTTGCGAACATCGCGGACGCGCAGGCGGTCCGGTGCAGCCTTTTCGGAGACTTCGGACAGGGGAGGTGCAGCAGAGAACATGTGACCGATGAATCCGGGTTATTCGGCGGAGAGAGAGGCGCGGGTGATCACAGATACTCCGGTGTCAATGACCGGATCCACCGCTTCGCCCCGCACGACCTTCAGCAGGGTTTCCACCGCGAGATAGCCCATTCGTTCCGGGTTTTGCGCGATCAGAGCGTCAATTCGCCCCTCTTCGAGCGCCCGGGTGAGGGCGGTGGAGGTGTCGAAGCCGACGAAGCGAAGTCCGCTGATATCGATGCCGCTGTTCTGAAGATCCATCAACGCGGAACTGACCCCCAGGGTGGCATAGAGGTTGCAGGCGAAAATCCCGTCCAGTTCGAGACGACCGTCCTGAATAAAGCCTTCCATGGTGTTGGCGGCGGCGGTTTTGCATCCTTCAATGGTGCCGGTGTCGGAATAGGGATCCGCGAGTACGGTCAAGCCCATCTTTTCCGCCGCCTCCGCAAATCCGGCGACACGTTCCTCGGTGCTGCCGGCACCCTGGATAAAACGCATGGCCATTACCCGGGTTTTTCCCTCCTCCAGCAGGGAAGCGAGGTGTTCGGCAGCCAGGCGTCCACCTTGCTTATTGTCGGTGGCGACATAGGCCGAATGGCTGTCACCCTCGATGGAGGAGTCGAAGACAATCACGGGAATGCCCGCATTGACCGCAGTTTCGACTTGCCGTCGCATGGCCCGGGCGTTCAGGGGAGCCAGGGCGATTCCCTGTACGCCCATGGTGATCATGTTTTCAATGATCTGGTTCTGCTCGGCAATCGCGGTTTCGGTGACGGTGCCCTCCCAGCGGATGGAGATGCCCAGATCGTCAGCCGCCTGTTGGGCGCCTACATTCACGTCTTCCCAGAATTCACCGCCGGAGCTTTTGGGGATGACTCCCAGCACTATCGAATCGGAGGACGGGGTGGGGCGGCCACAGCCGAGATGGAACAGGCAAAAGGCGAGCAGCATGGGTAGGTGAAGGAACTGTTTCATAGAAATGATCTCGGGTTGGGGTTTCACAAAAGTATAGAGTGTTTTTGCTATTGATTGAATAATTTTCGATTTTTTCAGGTGAATTTCTGATCAGCGCAGCGCAAGCAGTCGATCTGCCAGGCGGTCCAGATAGGATAGTTGAAGAGAGTCCGGGAGAAAGGAGTTGCGGACGAGTTGTTCGACTTCGGGGAGTTTACGGGAGAAGTTGTCCAGAATCCCGGTGGCGATCTCACTGGCGATGCCAAAGCGTTTTGCCAGCAGCAGGAAATCCGGTCGACCATAATATCCTTAATCCTCCTGGGGAATTCGACTTCCGTCTTTGCCACGGTCGAAGCGTTTGACCAGATAGGCGGGCTCACCATCCGCAAGGTCGACCAAGGCACAGGGTGGCACTGGTATCCCAAACACCTGACCTGCAAGTTGCATGGTGAGATGCTAGTTTGCGGGTACCGCCTCCACATGTTTGTACCGTTACCGCACCAATGGTGTCCGATCCCGCCGTGAGCAACAAACGCCCGAAGGCATCATCCTCGTCCAGTTTCAAGCGGCGGCACTGCTCGGATTTCAGATTTCCTTCCGCGAGCAGACCGAAAAGGAAAGGAAACAAGCTGTCCGAGAGATGGGGTGCGGATTGCTTGGGCAGAGTCAAGCTGACTGGCGGGGCCGCCGGATCTGCAAGATACGAGTCCAGATAGGTGAACCGATATCCCTCGGCGTATTCTTCGAGGAGTCCGGCCTCTTTCTCCGTCATGTGGACGATTCCACTACGCATCGTCTCCTCCCGGAGATTTCACCGTGGCATGCAGTTCCAGTCCCAACGCATCCAGAATTCGGAGCAAGGTCGAAAGAGTGGGATTTCCTTTCCCCGACTCCAGATCACTCAACGCGTGCGTGGACACCCCTGAAATCCTCCCCAAGGTTTTTTGATCCACCCCAAGCTCTTTTCGGCGGGTGCGGATGATTGCTGATAGTTTAGTATTCATTAAAATGAATTGACCATGTTGTAACAAGTTTAGCCAGCATGAAAACCATTTTATTTTCATTAAAATGAATATCTATTTAAATTTGGAAGTAATGATATGCGGAAGGGGGATAATATTCAGTATAGTGAAAATAGATATCTAAATTGGTAGCTGAGGCGTCCCGCCTCTGAGTTTAAGAACGGAGGCGTCCCGCCTCTGAGTTTAAGAACGAAGGCGGGATGCCTCAGCACCATTTTGCGTGTCCCACTGTGACAGGGTATGTCGCACAATGTGACAAAATGCTACGTCGTATAAAAAGTGTATATAGACTAAAATTATCTAAACCATTTAAATTAATGTGGTTACAAAAAAACTAGTTTTGTTGGCATGGGGAGTGCTATGAGTAGTGCAACTTAATAAAAACAATAACCCGAACGAACGGAATTTACATGTCGAACAAAGTACTTGGAATTGATTTAGGAACGACGAACAGCTGTATGGCCATCATGGAAGGCGGCGAACCGGTGGTGATCCCGAATGCGGAGGGCGCGCGCACCACCCCGTCGGTGGTGGCGTTCACCAAAGATGGTGAGCGGCTGGTGGGTCAGGCGGCCAAACGGCAGTCGGTGACCAATCCCTTAAACACGATTGCCTCGGTGAAACGCTTTATGGGACGCCGCTACGATGAGCTGACTCAGGAACTGAAATACGTTCCCTACAAAGTGAGCAAAGCCTCCAACGGCGACGCCCTGATTGAAGCGAACGGCAAAACCTACAGCCCTCCGGAAATTTCGGCGATGATTTTGCAGAAAATGAAAACGGATGCGGAAGCGTATTTGGGCGAAACCATCACCCAGGCCGTGATCACGGTTCCGGCCTACTTTAATGACAGCCAGCGTCAGGCCACCAAGGATGCGGGTAAAATCGCCGGCTTGGAAGTGCTGCGAATCATCAACGAGCCCACCGCCGCTTCGCTGGCCTACGGGTTGGACAAAAAATCGGAAGAGCACATCGCGGTCTACGACCTCGGGGGCGGTACTTTCGATATTTCCGTGCTGGAAATCGGTGACGGCGTATTTGAAGTGAAAGCCACCAACGGCGACACCCACCTGGGTGGCGACGATTTGGACCAGGCGGTCATCACTTGGCTGGCGGATACCTTCCAGAAGGAAAACAGCATTGACCTGACCAAGGACCCGATGGCCCTGCAGCGGCTGAAAGAGGAAGCGGAAAAGGCGAAGATCGCCCTGTCCAGCTCCACCAGCTACGACATCAATCTTCCCTTTATCACCGCCGACGCCTCCGGACCCAAGCACATGAACGTGACCCTCAGCCGTTCCAAACTGGAATCGCTGGTGGACGATCTGATTGAGCGCTCCCTGGCGCCGGTCAAGGCCTGCATCAAGGATGCGGACGCCTCGATTTCAGATATTCAGGAAGTGGTGCTGGTGGGTGGATCCACCCGTATGCCCAAAGTGCAGGAAAAAGTGAAAGCCCTCTTCGGCAAGGAACCGCACAAGGGCGTGAACCCCGACGAAGTGGTGGCGGTGGGCGCCTCCATTCAGGGTGGCGTACTCAAGGGCGATGTCAAAGACGTGCTGCTGCTGGACGTGACACCCTTGACCCTGGGGATTGAAACCATGGGTGGCATCGCCACTCCGCTGATCGAGCGCAATACCACGATCCCGACCAAAAAATCGGAAATCTTTTCGACCGCCGCCGACAATCAGCCCCAGGTGGACATCCACGTGATTCAGGGTGAGCGCAAAATGTCGAACGACAACAAGACCATTGGACGTTTCAGTCTGGATGGAATTCCGCCCGCGCCGCGAGGAACCCCTCAGATCGAAGTGACCTTCGATATTGACGCCAATGGAATTCTGCACGTGAGTGCCAAGGATCTCGGAACCGGCAAAGAGCAGAAGATTACTATTCAGGCCTCCAGCGGACTAGATGAATCGGACATCGACCGCATGGTCAAGGAGGCGGAAGAACACGCCACCGAAGACGCGGCCTTGAAAGAAAAGGTCGAAGTCAAGAACCAGGCCGATTCCACCGTGTTCCAGATCGAGAAAGTGCTCAAGGAAAACGAGGACAAGATTCCGGCCGAAAAACGGGCACCGGTGGAGGAAAAGATCGCAGAACTCAAAAAGGCGATTGAGTCTAACGATACCGAAGCGATCAAAGCCGGAATGGAGGCCCTCAATACCGAGATGCAGGCCGTCTCCCAGGAATTGTACAGCCAGGCGGGGGCCGATCAGGCCGCCGCAGGCGGAGCCGGTCCGGAAGCGGACGGACAGGGATCGGACGACTCCGGCGACGACGACATCATCGATGCCGAAGTAGTCGACGACGACAAATAATCAACTTGAACGAAACCCCG
>JAGYLC010000067.1 GCA_018401235.1 Kiritimatiellia bacterium | reverse complement strand
TCGTTCGGTATACTCGGCCCTGATCTCTTTTTCCAATTCGGTGGAACTAAGGCCTTGAGCCTCCACATCTCCAATAAAACGTAATTTGATGTTTCCTTCCGAATCAATCTTAGTCTCGATTTGCTCATTTAATCCAGCGGAACCGGAAAGTGTGATAAAGAGATCATCCCCCACCCGCAGTCGATACACATTGTCTGTGGGTTGATCCGGTTCGAGTTGCAGGTCGACCCCTTCCACATTCAAAGCGGCACCCCCATCGCCAACTCTATCAATATTCGCTCCGTCATCGGGTCGGTCACGTCCAAATAATCTTCCAAAAAATGTGGGTCTTTTCTCCCCGCTTACCTCTTCGGCTTCGGAAGGCTCCACAGATTCCAGAGGTATCTCCACCGGGACTTCCGGTTCCGCAACGGGGGCGGGAATCGGGGAAGGTGTCGGCCGCAACATCGGAGGCACGTACTCATATTCGGAGCGTGAACGCTCAAACACGGGCTGCGAAGACCTGCATGCTGCAAGCAACAGGCATCCGAGAAGCAGACAGGAATAAACACCAATTTTCATGTACCGATTTACCATCTAAAACCTCTCCTGGGCGGGTGTGGATATTCCCTTATCCAAATCGTCATCTTCTCGTACCGGGTCTGAGTAATGGGAATAGTAGGAGTTGTAATAATAATAATCATCTCTCATAATATTGATATTGTTCAACACCACTCCGGAAATTTCCCCGCCCACATTTTCGATCAACCGTTTCGCCCGCGCGGACATTTGTCTGGGATATTTCCGGTATTGAACCACTAACATGACGCCATCCACTAAACTGGCGAGAATCGAGGAGTCACTGATTCCCATAATCGGCGGTGAGTCGAAAAAAACGTAGTCATACCGTGCCTTCAAATTACTGATGAGGTCCCTTACCCGCTGCGTGTCCAGCATACCAATGGAATGCTTGGGCACTTGCCCGCTGGGGAGGAAATGTAAGTTCGGAAAATCCGTGGTTTTGATTGCGTCCTCTAAGGGTTTGTCACGCATCAGCACATTCACCAATCCATACCGATTGGAGATCCCCAGGATTTTGTGTTGTACCGGACGGCGCATGTCCGCATCCACAATCAGGACCCGGTCTCCCATAGCGGCACAGGCAAAAGCCAGATTAAACAAGGTGGTCGATTTCCCTTCGCCTACCCCACCGGAGGCCACCGCGAAGGCTCCTCCCGGCTTTCCTTTGCGTGAGAATTGAAGATTGGTTCTCAATACCCTATAGGCTTCGGCATGAGGACTCTCAATACCCTCCACATTCAAGGTCTTGACTTTTTGCGGAATAACTCCGATCACCGACGCATTCAAATAACGTTCCACATCATCCACGGTTTTGACGGATGTGTCCAGATATTCGATAAAGAAGGCCAGACCTACGCCACAGAACCCTCCCACAAAGAGGGAAAGTACTATATTCAGCATGTAATTCGGCGTATAATAATCCCTTTCGTTCGGGGGGCTGGCTTCTTCAAAGACTTTAATAGGGATCCGGGGAAGTGCTACATCTACTCCCTCCTGAGCAGCTCTTGCCTGCAAGGATGCCAAAATCGCACGCTTCACCCGCACTTCACGTTCCGCTCGTTCAAAGGGAAGTACTTTCATGCTCTGTGCTTGACGCTCTGCGGATTCTACCTGATTCAATTCAGCTTGCAAGGCCTCCACCCGACTTCTCGCCACCAGATAATCTGTGCGTAACCCAGCTTTTATTCCGTTAATCGCAGATTGTAGTCGCAGTTTGGTTTCCCGCAACCCTTCCCGAACTTGGCGCACATCAGGGTGATTTTCCCCCAGATTTTGTAGTTGCATGGATAGCTGAATTCCAAAGTCCGTTTCCTGCCGTCGCAACATTTCAAGACTCTGATCCGGCACCGTCATCAACAATGAATTGATCAATCCTTCCCCCTCCAGATTTTCTAATTCATCCAGTCGGGCTTTGCGGGTAAGCATATCCACCCGATACGACATCAAATCAGCCTGCAATTGGCGAACTCGCTCGGCCTCCGCTGTGATACGCACCCCCATCATAATTGTGCTCAAACCCAAGGCCTCGCGGATTTCCTCCAGACGGTCCTCCGCTCCGATCACCTTTTGATTCTGTTCCGCCATCAACGATTCCAGTGTATCCAAACCGATTCGGACCTCCTCTATACTATCTTCCACCCGCTGTTGACGATAAACCCTTGCCACTTCGTTTGCAATTCGAGCCGCCTCCCCGGGTGTGGAAGCCACCGCTATTATATCGATATTACTGGTATTACGTTGCTGCTGGACAGAAATTCGGTTTTTTAATAATTTAATTGCCTGCTCGTGCGGAAGCACCACACCTTCCTCATAAAATTCTCTACCCCAATTTTTTGCCAGTTCAAGATTTTCCAGAACTCGATTCAGAATAAGCTCGGATCTAAGCACTTCCAGCTCTGTTAACAGAAAATATGGACTGTAGGCTGATTGCCCGGGCATATTCGGGCTGAACACCTGCATGTTGTTCGAATCCTGATACACCTTGATTCGGCACGTGGCTTTATACCGCTTCTCCATAAGGTTGGTTACAAAAAGCCCGGTCAACAGTACGATGACCGTCACGATCAGGATAATTTCTTTTCGGGATTGGATTACCCGCCAATAATCCAAAAAATGTAGGGAGTGGTTCTCTTGGGTGTCCTTCAAATGGTCCATAAATTCTCTTAATCAAAACGAAACAATAAAAAAAACGGCGTACAAGTCGGAAAACCAGTACGCCAGAGTTAAAACTACAAAAGGAGCGCTTTTGCAATCACTAAATCAGAGGCTGTATTTCCATCCCAGTGAAACCCGGGTGCGGTCATAATCACTTCCTGGACGCACATCCGAGTCCAGTTCGGTATACCGAAGCGTGGCTTCAACAGAATTACGCACATCTACCCGATAGGACAATGTGGAAACAAACCGCAGGAGTTCCTCATCCCCTGCGGAATGCACTTCAGGATTAAACGCTTCCGTGGCGTTGCTCCGGGAAAAGGATCCCATAGAGTACCGCCCGGTCAAATGCAGTCGTAGTGCGGCGGATAGATCCCTACTTAAGGTTGCACTCAATGTTGTTTTCTCCTGGGTGGAGAATATCTGAACCGGCGACTTGTCCTGCGCATATCCTAAGCCCAAGGTAACGCGGGTTCCCTGTGCCGGAAGAAATACCAGACTACCACTTAAGTATGGGCTATCCAGATCCTCGGCGATGGGATCGTCGGAGTTGTGCATTTCCACCCCACCCCGAATCTGGGCCTCAAATTTAGGGTTGAACACCCGGCTGGCGGCCAAACCAATTTGGAGATTATCATAGTCTCGCAAATCGGCATCATAATCAACCTCAGAATATCGTAACTGACCGGAAACCGTGGATTCCGGCATGACCACTTGAATTAAATCCAGTCCCGCAGTCATTTCCTGATAATCATTCGCATCGGCCACTTGATCATCGTCATAAGAAAAATCCACAAATCGACCACTTACCTGGACCGACGTTTTGTTGGGAGTGACCTGGGTCAACAAGCGAGCGTCAAAAGAATTATAGAGATAGTCATTGTTACTGCGAAAGGTGACATCCTCATCGACTAACTCCGGCTCATTTGCCGCTCGTAGTACATGCTTTAAATTAAGACTCGTACGGGGACTGAAATCTTGATTCAAAATCAAGTCCAATTGATGATTCACATCCGTGCTGTCTCCAGGACGATCTTCGAACCACACCAGTGAGGGGGAATAACGTACCCCATAGTAGGTGTTTCCCTGTTGTGAATCCAAGAGAAACTCAATTTGATTCATGATTTTAAAGCTTTCCTGAGGTGGTACTTCTGTACTATCCCCCGAAGTGAAAATATTATCATCGTACTCAACACTGAGGAAGTTGAATACCTGAAAGGGAAGATTCTGAGCGGTCGCGGAGCATGTGATCAGAACAGAAGAGGCCAAAAGGAGGGTGCGTTGTAATTGTCTCATGATTTAATAGGGTATAGTAGGTTGAAATCCAATAGTGATGGATGGAATGTCCGGGTAATACTCAGGGTGCAGAAGGTGTAATGTCTTGGGAAGGGGCGGTAACACCTGTTGCCGCTGTCAGCACGGCCTCTACATCTGCTGCGAGTAAGTTCTGTTCTTCTGCAGCGGGAATAAACTCATCTGTTTCAGACGGATTCGGCTTGTTCACGGGATCGGTTTCGGTTGAATCGAGTATTCTTCCAAGCGCAGAAGGAATTCGCACTCGGTTCCGGTCCAGTTGCTGTACCAACTCATCTACATCCAAGTTATATTGTGCAATCAAAGCCTCTTTGTGTGCTTTGGCTTCAGGGTCCGATTTCTCCGCTTCGCTGAAATCACTGTCCAACTCCAACGCCTGCGCAAGCATCCTGGCCAGTTCATTTAGGTTGAGTGGTTCGCCCGTATCCCAACCTCCCAGTGGGGCGATATTTAAATTCTGGAGACGCAGGATGGCTTCATTTTGGGTAAGCACTATGCCACTGTCCTGCCAAAGTCCCAGTCGTCGAACTAGCAGAATCGCGGCTTGGCCTTGGGTGATTTCCTCGGAAGGGGTGATTTCCTGGGAAGAGGTGTCCGCTTCCTGCGCAAACAATGCGGTTCCACAAAGCATGGACACTGCGAGAAAAAGCTGAAGGAAAAGGTTTGATTTGCTGATCGTTCTCATGAGTAGGGACTCCATATGGGGGTTTTGTGATGGATTTTTTATCTTAGAATGTTAAATCTACCCCTTAACCAACCATATTGTCAACCCTATATGACGCGAATATTTAAGGTTTTTTATACATTACAGAGATCCCACCTATGCACACATTCACCCAAACCCTTAACACGGATGAACAATCACGCCTCATTCACCATATCCAGCAGACCCCCTACGACCTTCGGGAAGTTCCCTACACGCGTGTCGCCGCCAAAAAACCGGGTCTAAGTCTCGCGCTCTACGAAAGCGGAAAGTTGGTGGCCCAGGGAAAACAACTTGCCGAATGGATGGAATTCTGCCTTGAACCGGAGATTTTGCAGCGGGCGAAAGCGGGTGAGGGGCCCTCTGATGCAGAGGCAACATCCGAACCGGACACTCACCCTCACATCGGTATCGATGAAAGCGGGAAGGGTGATTTTTTCGGTCCCATGGTCATTGCAGCCTACCACCTCACCCCGGATCAGTTGCCGTGGTTGTCCCGACTGGGTGTCCGTGACAGCAAACAAATCAAATCGGATGTCCAAATCGGAAAAATTGCCGAAGGCCTGCTCGCACGCACCGCTTCTCATTGCGAGATCATGGTCCTGAATCCCGAAACCTACAACCCTCTGGTCAAGAAAATGGGCAGTGTGAATCGTCTGCTGGCCTGGGCCCACGCCACGGTGCTGGAAAACCTTCTCGACCGCTTCCCTGACACCTCCCGTGCGGTCGCCGATCAATTTGGACCCGAACACCAAATTACCCGCGCCCTCAAAACCCGCGGCAAACAAATCGAACTCGAACAGCGTCACAAAGCCGAATCCGATCCCGCAGTGGCCGCCGCCTCCATTCTCGCTCGACACCGCTTTGTCACCGAATTGAAACATCTGGGCGAATTGGCAAATACTCCCCTCCCCCGCGGTGCCACCCACGTGCGTCCCACCGGAGAAGACTTGGTCAAACGCGTCGGCCCCGAGATTCTCACCCGCGTGGCCAAAACCCATTTCCGCACCACCCGCCAGGTGCTGGAAGCCTGCGGATTTGACCCCGCCCTCCTCGGCACCCCCGAACCCAAGCCTAAGACCTTTTACAAACGCAAATGACGATCTCCCTGAGATATGCTTGATTACCCTGCTATTTTACTTCAGCCTCCCCCCCCATGAAACTCCTTCTCAGTGGTGACCTCCATCTTGGACGCTCCTCCACCCGACTCCCTTCGGAGGCGCAGGAACTCGCACGCACAATCAACGCTTGGCAGCGGCTGGTGGAGGCCGCGATCCGCGAGGGCGTATCCGCCGTTTTACTCAGCGGCGATATCGTGGACCACAGTAATCGATTCTGGGAATCCATCGGCCCACTGAAAGAGGGAATTCTCAAACTCCACGCCGCCGGGATCCGCACTTTGGCCGTGAGCGGGAATCACGATGCCGATGTGCTCCCCGGCCTCAGCCGCCTACTGCCTCCCGGTGCGTTTACTCTCCTCGGAGCAGACGGAACCTGGCAGCGGGAAACGCTATATGACCAAGGCGCTCCCGTACTTCACGTGGACGGATGGTCATTTCCCTCCTCTCACGTACACACCGACCCCACCCTCTCCTACCCGAGTCATACGGACATCGACGGCCTACCCGTGCTCGCGATGGTCCATGGAGATCCCGGAGTAGCCGATTCCACCTACGCCCCGCTCAGCCTATCGCGCCTGCAGTCCCTCCCCGTTTCCGCTTGGCTTCTGGGTCATATTCACCGTCCCTCCCTTACTCCCGGCACTCCCTGGGTTCTAATGCCGGGCTCTCCCCAACCTCTCGACCCCGGCGAACCCGGCCCCCACCACGCCTGGATCACCGACCTCCAGTCCGGACAGCTCTCCCCACCCAGCCCTTTCTGCCCCTCACCCCTCCTCTACCGTTCCATCACCCTCCTGGTGCAACCGGACGACCCGCCTTCCCGCGAGTGGATCACCCTCCGCCTGCAACAAAAAGTCGATGCGGATCCCTCCCCCGGAATGCAGGTTCTCCGCCTGCGACTCCACGGATACACCCGCGACCCCGAAGCTCTGCGCGCCTGCATTCACGCCATCGAAGAGTGGACAACTCCGGATCTGGCCGTCGAATCGGTCATTTTTGATGTGCATCCGGAACTGAACCTTGAGGAAATCGCCAAAGCGGGCCCCGTTCCCGCTCTGCTCTGTCAAGCACTGGATTCCCCACCCCCTGACCTGATGAAACGTCTGAACACCCTCCGGGACTCCCTCCAGCGTCAAACCGAATTTCGGGACAAAACCCTCCCTCCTATCGAAACGCAGGATCTCCTCCTTTCCGAAAAAATCGAACAAGCCCTTGTCTCAACCTTGAGGCATCTGTCGTGAGTTCCTCCTCCACCCCGCCCGTCTGCATCGACTCCATCACTCTCCGACAGTTTGCCGGTATTGACCCCGATCATGCCTTTACCCTGTCCAACCTTTCGCAGGGAATCAATATCATCTACGGTCCAAATGGATGCGGAAAATCCACCACCAGCAGGGCCATCCAACACCTACTCTGGCCCGAACCTCACTCCATCTACACGGATGTGCAGGCCAACGTCCGACAGGAGGATCGAACGTGGCTTCTCAGCAGCCGGGGTCAGGATGTAA
This sequence comes from Kiritimatiellia bacterium, assembly GCA_018401235.1. Classification (GTDB taxonomy): domain Bacteria; phylum Verrucomicrobiota; class Kiritimatiellia; order SS1-B-03-39; family UBA6053; genus UBA6053. Next base: position 4,628 of record JAGYLC010000067.1, on the reverse strand, counting down.
AAACTTGGTCAGGGGATGCCCCCCAACCCCACCCCGCTTGGGCCGCAACTGAAACCCGAAACCGCTATCAGTGGTCCCTGCAAAATCTTCTTGAACAGCAGGACCACGATCTTGCCCGCCAAATCGCTGCCGAAATGGCGGGAGGAATCGATTTTCAAGCCCTCGCTTCCGATTTAAATTGGTATAAAAAGCCTTCCGCTCCCACCAAGTTGCATCAACAGTATCTTGAAGCGGAAAAACAGGTCCGCCAAGCCTTGCATTCTCAACAGGCACTCATGCGGGAATCACAAAAGCTGGATGCCCTCACGGAAGCCAGAGATAAAGCTCTGCGCACCTGGCAGCGGGCCGGGGAATTCCAAACCGCAAGTGAGTGGATTCAGAAGCAGCAACAGCTTCAATCCCTGGAAAAAGAGCTCGAAGCCGCCCCCCCCCACATGGACCGTCTACGCGGAGACGACGCGGACCGCTTGCAGACTCTGTTGGAAAAGCAACAGCGACTGCGCGAACAACTGCGCGTCCTCCATGCAAAACGAACCGAACTTGGCGGAGGCGAAGCCAACTGGGCCCTTTTCGCTCCCGAAGATTTCAAAACCGCCCGTATCCACCTCCAAGGTTTGCTCAAGCAAATCGAGAAGACGGATCGGCAACTCGCGGATGCCGGAAATGCCCTCGCCGAACTCGAAACCCGGGAGCAACATCTTCGCGGCGGACTCGGGATACGCAATCCGGACATACTCCACTTGGAGCAAGGGTATCAGTTCCCGGAATTGCGTAACTGGATTCAACAGATTATTCGCAAAATCGAACTGGAAGAGCGCACCCACCTGCTCCGCAACGCCCTGGGCGATTTTGCTCCGATTACCTCCCAAGCTGATCCGGATCAGCTCCGGGACGCCAGGCGCGACCTCGAAAGCTGGCTCAAAAGCCGGGCCCCCGGGCGCCCCCTCGCAGAGGCCCCCTTTTGGGTGAGTTGGATCGGGCTCACCGGAGGGCTCCTGCTGCTTGTGCTCAAATTCAACGTTCATGCCAGCCTAGTCCTACTCTCCGTGCCCTTCATCGCCTTCCACTTTTACTGGCGTCAACGCAAACAGCAAAACTGGTTGCAGGAATTGCAATCCCGGTACCCGAAAGACCTCCCTCAACCCGAAAGTTGGCAGCCTGAAGACGTCCAACTCACCCTGAAGGAACTCGACACTCTGTCTACGTCCGTCCATCAACACCAACTTGAACGAATCGACCGGGATCGCCTCGAAGATGCGGAGCAGGCGTTAGAAGAAGTGACGGTCCGCTGCCGGAAGGTGGGGGATCACCTTCGCGAACAGGGACTCGATCCCACCCCCGAGCCGGAATGGATCGCACACTTTCTCGAGGACCTGCAAAAATGGCGACAACTGCGTCGCGACGCCGCCGTGGCCGAAACCGCCCACTCCGAACTCCACAGCCACCTTCAGGATCTGCAACAGCAACTGCACACCCACCTGACCCACTGGAACGCTACCGGCTCCAAGGATGCCCATACGGCTTCCACCCACTCCCTGCTCGAACGCATGGAGACAGAACTGGACCGCAGACGCCGGATGGAAAGCGTTCAGCAACAGGAACAACAGCTTCTCCAACAGGAAAAAGATATTCAGCACGACATTTCCGACATCTGTACCCGACTCGAACTCGCAGAGCCTGACCCCGGCATCCTTCGGGAGCGGGTGCGGATACTTCCAGCCTGGCAGCAGCAGTTCCGAGACTCGGAAACACTCAAACACCGCCTTTCCGAGCTTCGGAACGAGCTGGGAGATAAACAAACCCTCGTCGAAGAGGCCCGGGAGGATCTCCAGAACGAACTGAGCATCTGCCAAAAGGCCCGGGAGGAGGAGAGACAGCTTCAGGATGAAATTATCGGACTGCAAAAACAAATCGAACTCACCAGCAAAGGACGCGGAGTCCACGAAGCCCGCGAACGCCTTGCCCGAATTCGGGAGGAACTGTTGGCGGAACGTACCCAACACCTACACACCCGTCTGGGTATGGAACTCATCGACTGGCTGCAGGAAAGTTGCCGCACCCGCGAACGCCCCCGGGTGCTCGAGCAGGCCAACCGGAACTTGGCCCGATTCTCGGGAGGTGCCCTGCAATTAAGCTTGGCTCTGGATGGGCCGGATGGAGAATTCACCGCATCCCGTCCCGGGAAATCCGCGCTTCCTTTGACCCGACTCTCCACGGGTGAACGTACCCAAGTGCTCATGGCCGTGCGACTGGCATTTTTGAATCTGCACGAACGCGCGCCTTTACCTTTACTCGTCGATGAGGCTCTCGGAACCAGTGACGATCAACGGGCGGAAGAAGTCATGAAAGCCCTCATCGACGTGAGCCGGCAGGGACGGCAACTCTTCTACTTTACTGCCCAACTGGACGAAGTCCAAAAATGGCGGAGCGTACTTCAGTCCACCCATACCGAGGCCCGGATCCTGGATCTGCAGGCGATCCGAAATCAGGAACAGGCCGCCGACCTTCCCGATCTCGAACACAAGCACCAACCCGTAGTAGACTACACTCCCCACCCCGGCGAATCCCTTTCCGAATGGGCAAAGCGCTTGCAGGTGGCCGGCTGGCATCCTCATCAGCCGCTGGCCGAACTTCCCCTGTGGTACCTGCTCAAGTATCAACCCGATATCCTGGCGACCCTGCTCACCTTGGGAATTCAAACCGTCGGCACCTATCAGGTTTATCAACAGGCGGGAACGCTAACTTTCCAGTCGGATCCCGACTACCTTGCGGAGTTGGACTGGAAAATCGCGGCCCTCAGCCATTTACAAGAGGCCTGGCGCATTGGACGCCCCCCCACGCTGCCCGAAAAAAAATTGATAGAATCCGGCAGTATCAGCGACAATTTTCTCGAACAGGTGCTCGAACTCTGCCGGGGGTGCAAGGGAGATGCCTGCGCATTGCTTGAAAAACTCTCCGAGGGGGCCGTCAAAGGATTCCGCAAAAACAAACTCGACGAACTTCGCGATTTCTTGAGGGAAGAAGGATACATCTCTCAGGAACCGCCTCTCACCCTTCATGAGATTCAGTCCAGAGCCATGACCTCGATGCAGGAACAGCTACCTGGCAACGCTCTCCCGCCAGAACTCTGGCAGGAGTTGCTACCCTTGGTAGATGAATCCTACGGTCAGAGCACTTAGTGAAAATTATTGCCATCCCCTATCCGCTTTGACAAGGCCACCTCCATGCAATCGCCCTCTCTCCAAATAGACCTGGACATCCTCGCCGACAATATACAAAACCTGCGTGACGGAATCACTCCTGGAACTGAAATCATCTTTGTAGTCAAGTCCGATGCCTACGGACACGGCATCCAACCCGTTTCCCGTCGGGCCTGTAAAGAGGGGGTAAACTGGTTTGCTGTCGCCTATTACGAAGAAGCATTGGAAGTGCGGGAAGCCTGCCCGCATGCCGACATACTCGTGCTCGGACCAATCTCACCCGACGAAGTGCCCGGTTCCATTCAGCACCGGATCACCCCCACCGTGGTGGATGCCGACCATGCCCGCAGTTTGGCCGCCGTTGCGACGGCCCAACATGCAAAACTCAACGTACACCTCAAAGTGGATACCGGAATGGGGCGTATCGGTTTTCTGGAATCGGATGATCTCTCGGAACTGGAAGTTATCCTCAAAACCGAAAGCCTCCATGTAACCGGCATTTTCAGTCATCTCGCTGCAGTCGATCTCAAACGCCCCTGGCTCCAGGAAAAGCAGCACCAACGCTTCGTCAAGGCCTTCACCGCCGCCGAAGCGATCACCGGACGACGCCTCATGCGCCACTTTTGCAGCTCACGGGGAATACAATATTATCCCGACTGGGATTTCGACGCGGTACGCCCCGGAATTCTGCTCTATGGCTACGGATGCCGGGATCCCCGCATGAGGATCAGAACCCGTCCTCTTCTACAAATGCACAGTCGGCTCATGCAAGTAAAGCGAGTACCATGTGGATACCCCATCGGGTATTATTCCTCCTACAACACCACCCGCGACACCCAAATCGGGGTGGTCGGAGCCGGATATGCCGATGGCTACCTGCGCTCCCTCAGCAACCGCGGAGATGCACTCGTTCACGGTGAGATCGTTCCCGTAGTAGGGCGGATCAGTATGAATTGGATCACCCTCGACCTCGGACCGGACCTTGCATGCAAAGCGGGAGACGAAGTCGTGTTGATTGGTGAACAGAACGGAAACGAAATCTGGGCCGACTGGCTGGGCCGGCGCGCGGGCACCATTGCCTACGAAATCCTCACCGCCATACATCCCCGAATTCCCCGCGCCTATTCAGGCGACATCACATAGATTTCCATCTAATCCCATCCACCCCTCTGAGCGATTCCACCCCCGGGATATCCACCGGCAGTGGTTTTCCCGCTTTTTTTCGCTTCGGACCGAAGCATCCGCGATATTCCCGCATCAGATCCTCCAAAAACTCCGGACTTCCCACCCCCAATCCCCGCGTCAGCCAGCGCATTCGCTGATGCAGCATCTTCACCATCGGCACTTTCCCCTGACGCTCATACTCCGCCACCACCTCCAGCGGATCTATCCCCTTCCGATCCCTGAATTTTTCCCGTGATTGGGTAG
>JAGYLC010000066.1 GCA_018401235.1 Kiritimatiellia bacterium | reverse complement strand
AAACCCACATATCCACTTGAGATACTCATCTTTCCAAGATGCTTTCCATTCAATGTTCTGATTCTCATGCATGGTTCTACCAGTCTTTTGGTTCTGATCGGGTTCAATGGATTTCGGTTTCGACCAGACTGTCGGCGAGGTGGACTTGGGTGATTTGGGCAGTTTGCAGGCGTGCTTTGAGGCGGTCGCAGAGGGCCATCAGCTCATCGACTTTGGCGACGATGCGTTTTTGTTCTGCTAGAGGAGGAAGTGGCACTAACAGTGACAAGAGATGATCGGAATGCATTGATGGTATATGACCGCGTTCGGATGCTCGTAACAATTCGCCTTTGACAACATCGGTCCCGATCAGCAGCTCAACATAATCTCGATTCATGGGTTGAAATTCCAGAATTTTACAGAGTGCAACATTGAAAGCTCCTTCCATTTCTCGCGAAAGCTTCCCAATATGTCGATAGGCAGCCATAATAATTTCACCGTTGTAAACCATTTTATTCTTGGGTGACTTAGGAACATAAACTGCGCTCTTATCTGTCTTGAAGTCAGTGATCTGGACAAAACGTACATATCCGACTTTAGGTTCATAGCTAAACTCCGATTTCGGAGGGTTATGTCCTCGAAAACACCATATTAACTCCCGAAATCGAACCCAGTTCCAACTATCAGGAATGGTATACGCAGGATTATCAGGAGCCTTTTGATGCATTTTACCGCTGTCTTTCGCAGCCTTCTTTTTAATCAATCTCTTCTTTTCCTCACGCAATTTATTCAATAACTCAGAAGCCGGTTCATCCTCCGGATCCTGTGGGACGAGTTTGCCCATGACAGCGAGTTGGAGGAGGATTTGTTTGAGTTGGTCGATGCTGGATTCGGTGGTGAAGAGGGTGTCGAAGTGGGCGGCGATGCGCTGCCAGGCTTCGGCAAAGGTGCCGCGTTCGCTGGCGGCCGTCAAAGCGCCGAGGAGCGTTTCCACCAGGATGGCGTGGGTGCGCACGCTGTCCTCTTGCCGCTGCTCCAATTGGTCGCACAGCGCCATCAGTTCATCGACTTTTGCCACGATCCGCTGTTGCTCGGCGAGGGGAGGGAGTGGAACAGGTAATTTTATTGCAGAGTTTGTATTCAATTCTACCTGGTTGGTCGTTCCCGACACGAGAGAGTTCTCGTGAGTAGGCGTTAGACGATTTTGAATACTTGAAGACGAAATGTAACAGTTGATAAAGCTGCTGTTAAAATTCAGCACACGCACAATGGTAACGTGTGAGTCCGCGACGAGTGCATTTTCTGGGTTATCATTGATGCGATTGATCCGACCCGCTGTACCTGTTCCTGTCGAATTCCATAGCAGATCATTGGATCGCAAAAATCTCTCTGGTTGATATTTTGCCAACGATTCATCACTCACAAATCTAGCTGCACTCAAATCCAATCCCGTCCATTGAACGCATTTTTGTGATACCACTCGGACTTTACCAGTGTCGGCGTATTTTGGTCCTTTTCCGCGTTGAATATACTCAGCGACATCCTGAAGTCTGATCCACTTCCAGCCGTCGGGAGTTTCAAAGTCGAGTTCATCTTTGGAAAGTGGTGGCAAGTCCTTTTGTTTCTTAATATTGCCCGTTTTGATCAGCTTTGCCTTCTCTGCTGTGATATTCTTCAGGAACTCCGACGCTGGCTCATCCTTTGGATCCTGCGGCACCAGCAATCCCCGGACCGCCAGTTCCAGGATCAGCTCGCGCAGTTTTTTGATCCCATAGAGCTCCTGCTTTTTCCCTCCCCCGCGTCCGGCGGAGGACTTGGCTTTGATGGCCGAAGTCCAGGTGTCGAGGTGTTCGGTGATCAGGGTTTCCGCATTCATGCTTCTTTCTCCTTCACCACCCATTTGCCGCCGCGGGGCGGGCCAATGCGGGTGAGTCTGCCGCTGTCCTGGAGTTTTTTCAGGTGATATTTGACCCCGTCTTCGCTGATATCGCCCATCGCTTCGGCCAGTTGTTTGCGGGAGGCCCGCGGATCTTGCTTCAGGTGGTCCACAATTCGTTCCGCCGGGGATTTCAGGGTAGTTTTCAGGGCAGTTTTCTGGGTAGTTTCGGGTGGGTTGGCTTTGAGCGCGTCCTGAAGCACCAGAAGCATAAATTCGATAAAGGGGGTGCAGGAGGACTGTTGCGTACTTTGGTTTAAGGCCCGGTAGTAGTCCGCCTGCCGGGTGTGGATCAGGCTTTCCACTGGCAGATCCGCGAAAAGCGGATTCCATCGCTGGAGGATCAGGCTTTGCAATAGACGCCCCATGCGTCCGTTTCCGTCGACGAAGGGGTGAATGAATTCGAATTCGTAATGAAATATCGCGCCGGCAATCAGGGGATGGGCGGTGGTCGTTTTCAACCAATCCAGCAACTGCCGCATCTGAAAAGGGACCCGGTCGGCAGGGGGGGCCACATGCACCAGCCCCTCTTTGCCCATGATTCCGGACGCGGACCGTCGATAGCGGCCGGGCGCATCCACCAGCCCCTCCATGAGAATGCCATGCGCATGGAGCAGGTCCGCCTCGGCGTACGGATCCAGTTGCGCCATGTGTTCGTAGACCTTCAGGGCATTGCGCACCTCCTGCACCTCGCGGGGCGATGCCATCACCGGCTTGCCTTGCAACACGGCGGAGATCTGGGTTTCGGTGAGGGTGTTGCCTTCAATCGCGAGTGAGCCCTGAATCGTCCGTATCCGGTTCACCCGGCGGAGTTTCAGTTCCTGCCGCTCCCGCAACGCGGTCCGTCGTCCCACGTCCTCGCAAATCCAGGCCAGGGCTGTGGCCGCGGTTTCGCTCACCTCATAGGGCGGAGACCAGGCGTTGGGCGAATTCCGGGTCACTCCCCCCGCTCCAGACAGGCTTTCAACTCGTTCCGCAGCTTGTTCCGGGTTTCGGAAATCTCCGCCATCAATTTTCCGTAGTTCGCCAGCAGTTCTTCGGGGTCGTGGTTGACGGTTTCGGCGATGTGGGGGTTGCTGATGTCGAGGTTGTAGTTGCGGGCGGCGATGTCCTCGATATTTGACGACTTTCCAGGCTTGTCGGTTTCTTTGCGGGTTTTGAAGCCGTCGGCCTCAGAACCCCGCAGTCGATCTCAGTCTGGAACTCCTCGAAGCGCATGGGTTTGGTTTTGTTATAGCCAGACCACGCCTTCCGGATAGGGGTGCTCATAGACAGACTTCCTTTATGCAGGCTGTTCGCTCTCGGGTTTCTTGGTGAAGAAGAGGATGTTGGTTTTGATGCCGGTGTAGGGATTAAACACGCCGTTAGGCAGGCGGACGATGGTGTGCGAGTTTGCATTTCTCCAGCAGATCCTGTTTCAGCGGGTTTCATGCCTTCGCCGAAGAAAGTCCATCGAGCTGACACCACGGCGGCGCGGCCGTGGTTTTGAGCAGCTTGATGATGAGCTCCATAAACAGGTCGGGCGGTTTCGCGGGTGCGATGAGTGGCGGGGGTGTTCTCGATGCCGTCTTCTTCGGTGCCACCGGGGGCGGGTTGGTGACGCGATGACGTGTACGCGGTCTTTTGCGCCGTAATCCGTGTAAAGGGACAGCTGAGGGTGTTGTCGTGCCGGATGTTCGTCAGGGTGTCGATGCCGTGCAGGATCATGTTAGTGGTGCAAGCATGTGCGGCAAGGCCTTCTTTTCCACCCCGCGAATGCCACCGGCGATGAGGATCTCTTCGTCATGGCGGATTTGACGTAGTGTTGCCTTGTGGTCGATGGTGCGGGCGGGAATCCGCCGGTGCCGCAGGCAAGGTCGACACGATTTCATCAGGTTAAGGATCGACGCAGTTGACAATGAACTGGGTGACCGCGCGCGGGGTGTAGAGATTCGCCCGCGTTGCCACGGCGCTCTGGAAGTCCTTGAGAATCTATTCGTAAATGCTGCCGAAGGTGTGGCGGTCACTCAGTATTGTTAGAGGTTGTGATCGTCGCTGATCTTGTTGATGACCTGGCGGATAAGAGGTGCCCGGATTTCATGTAGTTGTAAAGCATCCTCAGAGACGTTGCCAGATGACCTGGGCGCGGGTGCCGTGCCGGGCCTTCGAGGACGAGTTTGTCCTTGAGCGTGGGAAAGAGATCATCGTTGATGAATTTGCTGAGTCTTCACCCGTCATGTACCTTCGGGATCAGCCGCCCAGTTGCGCCAGCGCAGGTGCTCGGGAAGAGGCGAAGTGTACTTGTCTTCCGAGCAGTTCGATCAGCCTCGCGGTCATCGTAGATTTTGAGAAGAACATCGAACGGAGGGCTGGCTGATGCGCTGGGCGTCGCCGTCGTGACGCCGACGTCCTTGCGCATGATGTCTGGATGGTTTGGTAGTTCCGCTTACATTATCATAAGATGTAGGTCAGAGGTCAAATTCAGAAGGCTGCGGTATGGTCGGTGAGTCGGTATTTCTGGAGACTGGCTGGTGGGTTTGTCGGGTATCGTGGGTTCGACCAGACCGGCCTCGATCGCCAGGATAGATGTAAGATCTCCGCGAAGTCTCAAAGCGATCCTTTAACCCAAAGGCGAGAAGAAGTTCACGATTGGAGAGTTCACTTTCCGTTCCCGGAAGCTTTATGGTTTTCACGGCAAATCACTACTGGTGGCGTGACTGAGTGGCGTGACTGGTGGCGTGACTGGTGGCGTGACTGGTGGCGTGACTGGTGGCGTATCTGGGTCAAGTGACTTGTCGGCGACCTGTCGGTCCTGGTTCCCCCTCTGGTTTCAGTGAGATCGCTGGACTGGGCTGGCTGGGCGCTTGTCTTGTTGGCACTCATCCTCCGGACTGTCAGAACAAAGGAGTGCGCTATCGATCCGAATTTCGGGCTCCGGAAGTCGGCCTTTTGCAGCGCCGGATCATGTCGCGGATGCCGGTTCCCCATGCGTTCGATGTATTCACCCCAGAGCTTGGCGCTCTTGGCTGAATTCTTTTTACGCACTGCTGATAAAGACTTTCATGCGGTTTGATTAAAGATTTCCCGTTCGAGTTCGGCGAGTGCTTGCTCATATTCGTTGCCGCCAAAAGAGATCATTGATGATTTCGACCGGGGTCTTACATTTGGTCGGGGTAAGTTTCAAGACTTGGGGGCTTTCGATGGTGAGTACCCCTTCGTCGGCGTATTTATCGAGGGGACTTCAGGACGGCGCGGGCCTGTTCCCATGTTGGTAAAAATAATTACGCTTTAACATTGTCGGCCCGTTCACTTGCGCGTGAGCGGGCGCATCATACGCGATATGGCAGATCAGGTCAAGCCGTCGTAGTCCTTGCCCACTTCCTCGGCCAATTTGGGGATTCGATGCCGTATTCCTCCAACTCCTTGACGATGGCCTCCTTCTTTTTGGTGCGGTTCCACTTGGTGATGAAATCGTCGAGGGAGGCGTATTCGTTGCGGATATGCTTGCGGCTGTAATCCGCAATAGGACTCAGTGATCATCCGGCCATCCTCTCCGCGGTATTCCACATTTGGTGAGGATATTGACCTCCACCCCGCTGACGTGGATTTTGTTCGACGTATATGGGAGAGGTCCTCCTCCCACAATCACGTCGTCGTCAGGCTCCGGGCGGGATCGGCGGTACGGGATCGTCATCGGGGCCGGGTTTCATAGATGACCACGGGATCGCCATCCAAAGTCGGGATCCTTGAACAGCTCGGTGGCGTTCTTGAGAATCCATCACAGTGAAGAAATATTTGCCGTACTCTTCTTCGTGGGTACACTTGTTTACAATCTGTTTAGAAATGCGTCATGGATTTGATCGTTTTGTCAGGACGATGAGTTTGCAGGTCTTGGCATCGACTCGGTGGTGAGCGGTTCGGATGTGGTGGCGATGACGGGGGCTTTGACTCAGGGTCGATAAAGTTGTCCAGCTCAGCCTTGCAACTGACGCTATCTCCGGTGATGCGCATGACATGTTGGGATTGTCGAGCAGGCTTGCCAGCGGCGTTGACGATGGCGACCCGCATGCGTTCGGCGTGATCGATGTCCTCTGCGCAGAGATGATGGTTTTGGAAAAGGATCGGTGGCGTTGAGCGGTTTCATCACATTTTGCCACCAGCTTGGTGCTGGATTTAAGAATCGGATGCGATCCATGTCGGCTGATTATAGGTGCGATGCTCGATGTCCCGCCCGCCGAGATCATCAGTCATACCCGGTTCGGAGTGTCCAGCCGATAAGAGTCTTTATCGAGATGATAGCGAACCTTAGGGAGCGAGGAAGCCATCCTCAATGCCTGCTTAAGCTTGTAAAATTGTAAATGGGTTCCTCCAAAATAGGTGATATTGGAGAGTGTATTTCGTTTCCTTGGGCGTGGCGGTGAAGGCGATCTGGATGGCGTCAGATGGTCGAGAATCTCGCGCCAGGCGGAATCCTCCGAGGCGCTGCCGCGGTGGCACTCGTCGATGATGAGCGAGGTCGAAAAGTCGGGAGACCGTTTTGGGATTTTGTCTTCCTCGTCCGGGTCCGGTGAGGGCGATGGGGGCCAAGGTAAATTTCGTAGGAGGGATCGATTTTGCGGTTCTTGATCTTGGTCATCACCGGGGCGAAGGGCGGAAGTCGTTACAAATGTTTGATCAGCAAGCACGTTCCGGTCGACAAGGAAGAGTGCGTTTTCCGGCTTTCTTGGCTTTCCACATGCCAGATGATTTGAAACGTGGTATAGGTCTTCCCTGTGCCCGTGGCCATGACAGGGAGCAGGCGGTTGCGTCCCATGGCGACAGCCTCCAGAACTCGGTTGATACTTCGCTCTGGTGGTGGCAGGGCTCTTCCGTAGGCATCAAGATAGGTAAGGGGCTCGAGGCGGGAGATTCTTCTTCCTCGTCCTTGATATTCCGATGTTTTTGTGGCGTTTCGGAATTTCGTCGGGAGAAAGGAGGGCCTGGAGGAAGTTCGCACTCGATATCCTCGCCGGCGGCAGGAACTGTTGGCATGTGAGGCAAAGCGTCGCCATTGGACTAAAAGCACTGGGGACATCGAGATGTCGCGTACCCAAGGGACGCATTGCATTCCGTAGCTGACCGCATGGTTGTTATCTTTAGCTAACAATGGCGATAGGAACTCCCGCTTCTTGACAAAAACATATTAAGCGAATTTTTTCTTCTTCTTGTTGCGGGAAGACGGGCTCGCGAACGATGACAGGACCTGGCGCAAGCGTGACCTCTCGGCGAATTTGAGTCAGTTGGTCCCATCCGGCATCTTTGATCGCCGGAGTGATGAACAAATCACAAATGTCGATTTCGCTCAGGTCCTGTTTTTCTTTTTTGTTCATGCCTCAGTGTACTTGGCGGAGCAGGTATGATGTTGGTTGATATTCATGACGCGACCTGTTTCCTATGGATCTTTAGATAATCCTGCAGGCCATGATCCGCGTTTTCCGGCATCAAATCAACAACCTGACGTTTTTCGAATAGCTCCGGGCATGGTCGTTCCGGTAGTGATCGCGGATTTCATTGGGAACGACGAGGCGGTAGTCCTCGTCGATGGTGATGAGGCGGTTTGGCTTTTGTCGTGGGTGGCGGAGAGGCAGAGGCCGTTGCAGGGGATCAGGCGGGTGTGGTGCGGTCGGCTGACGGATGATGGGACTGGCGATGCAGAGTTCCGGGCAGGTCGAGGCCGGTGATGCAACAGCGGTTCTCGTATTGGTGGAGATCATTTGGAAGAAATTCTATCCCGACAGCTTGCGGCGGTGCTGAGGGGCATCCCGACCTTCTTTGCTTGTAGAGGTCGAGATCAGGTTGATCTGAGCATCTCGGCAGATGCCAGTTTCTGTCTCAGCAATTTGGAAGCGCGCTCTTCTTCGCTGGGGCTGGGGTCGTTATAGATGTCCCACAGTTGCTGTTCATGAGGGTGAATGACCAGAAATTCTTTTAGCAGCTCTTCAAGTGCCGCTGAACAAAATCAATCCCGCCAATAGCTGACCAGTTTCATCCTGAAGATCCCCGCTTCCCCCAGGCGCTATTGTTCAACACGTATTCATAGGCTGATGGATTTTGGTGGGCGAGGAAAGGAATCCAGATACTGGGTACTCTAAAAGTTCACTGCAGCCTCGGTTCAAAATCGAGTCAATGGATCGATTGCGCGAATGTAGGAGGACGCTCGGTTACTGCCATCGCTTGGGGCCTCTCGGATGTAGCTTGAAGAAAGAAACTTCACTGTGGTTCATGTCGTAAGCTGTGCGCTCGATTTTCGCGATGATTTCCCGATAATCCGGTCGCCTGTGCCTCTGCTGCATCAGTCACTTCGAGAACCTCTCCGTCGGTACAGCCTGTTCTGAAGTGCTCGATAATTCAGATTCATGCTGCTCCGCCCGGCAGGTGATCCCATCCAGAATCGCCGCCCATGCACGATATCATCAGTGTGACTTCACTTTCATGGAGACTGTCTTGTCAGGGTCGACGTGGAATTGCAAGCCGTTCGGGAGGTTTTGAAAACGTGCCTTTTTTTTGGACAGGGTGTGGTTGCAGGGGGAGTCGGGACGGCAGGGATGCCGTCAGTCCGTATTAAGACCTCAGAAGCCGCAAAACGTTCAGGACGGGATTTAAGGCGGGTGTTCCAACCACACAATATGCTTCTAGCACCTGTTCCCGAGTTTGAATTCAGGATCGCCGGTCAGTAGTCCGGGAGAGTCGAGACCAGTGATGGAACCATGAATAAACGCGAATGAGCGGGGCATACTCTATTCTTTTCAGGATGTTTTGCCTTCAGGTCGTTTCACTTCGGTCAGTCGGAGATGAATTCCTTGTCACTGCCGCTCGCGGAATACTTCCAATTCGCTTCGGCTTTGATTTAGCCTCGGTGCGAGACCTTCCCTTGTCTTCAGGTCGGGTAGCTGGAAAGTTCAGGGGTGTTCGGGAAACCACAGTCCGCCATCTTCATGGTGATCTGTCGTTCAGCGCGATTTTCAGCGGGGATCGGGTAGGCTGGAGCGATGCGGTTGAGTTCCCTTGATATGTGCCTCACTCAGGTAGTTCTTGGCAACGGTGATATCGCTCTTGAGGATCTTCCCCTCTGGTCCCGCCTTCCATGACGCTTTAGGACCCATGTAGGGTTTGGCGGCATCGGCATCGAAGGTAGATCGTCTCGGCCGCTGTTTTCCGGTGATCGCCCAATGCAACTTATTTTGAAAGTTTGCCGAAAAAGTCCGGGTGATGGGCGCTTTTGCATCGTAATCGACGGAAAGTGCATGAATGCTCAATGATTTTCTGGTAGAACCGCCGTTCGCTCGCGCGGATTTCGCGTATGCGCTCCAGGAGTTCATCAAAGTAGTCTTTGCCGAAGGACTTGCCTTATTTAAGAGGCGCTCGTCATCGAGCACAGAAATAACAAATCCATGACTCGCCAGGCATCTTGGTGGCCCAAATGCGAAACTACAAAAATTGCTAATATTTAGCCAGCCCAGTAGCCATTGCGATAAAGTGGCATCGAGATTGCAAATTTGGTTGTTGGTTTGTGTCTTTCTGCAAAGGGCGTATTAGTGGTTGTTTCCAAATGAAATAGCCTCTTTTTCAATCAGTTCACCTGGCTCAAGATTTTCTTCATTATTTGCTGATGGCGGGTACATTGACGGCAAAGAGGTCTATGGCGCCTTTTGGGTCATCCAGAAGTTCTCATCTATTGGAGCAACCTCGATGCGCTGTTCCCCGGTCGGGTTTTGCTTGAAGGTCAGTTCGTGGGGCATGGTGAATCAGTACGTCTTGTTCTCCGCACTCAACTAGTTGCCGGAAATGAATCAGTGGGGGTGTTAGTGCTCATATGTTTTTCTTGTCAGGTCGTGAGCGATTACCGTGCATTCAGTGTTTGATATGCCTCATAAAGTAGCTGGGAGTGACTGGGGGTGGCTGAGGCATACCTCAATTCCTAAGACCAGGCGGGACGCCTCAGCCACAGCTCTGATTCTCTGGAAAAGACCTGAGGCGGGACGCCTCAGCCACTCTCTTTATGAAGAATTTTCATCGATCATATTGCGGAGAACATTAGACCTCGGCGAACTGTCGGTACAGGCGGGCGTAGATGCCATCCTGTTTGAGGAGTTCGATGTGGTTGCCGCGTTCGGCGATCTCTCCCTGGTCCAGGACCAGCACCATGTCCGCACGCCGAATGGTGGAGAGCCGGTGCGCCACCACGAACGAGGTGCGGCCCCGCATCAGGGTTTCAAGGGCTTTCTGCAGGCGGGCCTCGGTCACGGTGTCGACCGACGCCGTGGCCTCGTCCAGAATCAGGATACGGGGATCGGCGAGCATGGCGCGGGCAAAGCAGACTACCTGCCGCTGACCCAGCGACAAACCGGCCCCTTCTTCGGTAATCACGGTGTCGAATCCGTCGAGCATGGCTTCGACCAGGTCGAGACAGTCGATCCTGCGCACCGCCTCCTCCACCTCCCGGTCGGAGGCACCGATGTTTCCGAGACGGATGTTTTCGCGGACCGTGCCGCTGAAGAGGAAATTTTTCTGCAGTACAATGCCGATCTGATCGCGGAGGGAGTCCGTGCGGATACCGCGCACATCCCGTCCGTCAATCAGGATCTCTCCGCCCGTCGGGAGATAGAACTTGCAGAGCAAATTGATGATCGTGCTCTTCCCGCTGCCGGTGTGACCCACCAGGGCAATGCTTTGTCCGGCCCCGGCGGTGAAATTGATGCCTTTGAGCACCGGGGTGCCGGGTTCGTAGGCGAATTCAAGGTTGCGGAATTCCACGTTTCCTTCGAGGGGGCCGATGGCTTCCGCGTCCGGGTCGTCCGACCAGTCGGGTTCGGTGTCCAGCAGCCGGAAGATCCGCTCCGCGCCGGCGATCGCACTCATCGCGCTGGTAAACATTCTGCCCAGGCTGGGAATAGGCGAGAAAAACAGATTGGCCAGAAAGAAAAACGTCACCAAGTCGCCCACCGGCATGTCCACGGCGGGTGAAAGCGCCCCGTAGCCCCCGATAATCACAATCGCCGCGATGAACATCTGGGAATTCAGCTCCAGGAGCGGCAGGTAGAGCGCGATGTTGCGGGCCAATCCCATATTGTAGCCCGAGTGATCTTTGATGAGTTCGCGGAAGAGGGTGGAATTCCGGTCTTCGCGGGCAAAACCCTGGGTCACCTGAATCCCTTTCACACTTTCAGCCACGGTGGCGGTTACCCGCGCGAAACTCTCCTGCAACATCCGCGAGGCCTGGCTGATGCGTTTGCTGAAATAGCGGTTGATGAAAAACAGGGCGGGGGTCATGGCCACGATCACCAGAAACAGCCTCCAGTTGTAGTAGGCCATCAGCGTACCCGCGCCGATCATCTGCCCCAATTGCACCAGGGAAACGAAAAGCACGTTCTGCACCCCGACCCGCAACGCTTCGATATCGGAGGTGATTCGCGAGATGATACTGCCCAGCTTGGTGCGGTGATAGTAGCTCAGGGGCATGTGCATCAGGTGCTGAAACACCGCATTGCGCATGTCGTAAACCACCGATTCGCCGAGTTCCAGCGCATAGCGCTGGCGGAAGTGCATGGTGATCTGGGTGAACAGGGCGAGGAGGCCGAACCCCGCCGCGCCCCAATAGATGCCCGGCAAATTCCGGTCTGCAATGGGACCATTGATGACCATTCCGATCGCCCAGGCGAGCGCGGGGATCTGCATTGAGCGCACACACACGAGTACAAACAGCAGATTGCGCTTCAGCCGATAGGGTTGGGTCCAGGCGAACAGGCGGATAAAAATTTTCAGATCGAATCCGCGTCTCTCAAGCTGTTTTTCCTCCTCGCGGTCCTCCTCGACTTCCTGGTCACGGCGGGCCAGCGATAAATCGTGGCGGACTTCGTCGGTAAGCTGCTTTTCCTCCACTTCAACTTTCTTTCCCGATTCGGAGAGTTTGTATTTTTTAGACGACATCAGGGCTCCCCCCTTTCGGTTGATGCATTGCGGATCCGGTTGGCCGACAGCAGCGCCAGGCTTTCCGGATCCACGGCCTGCAGATCCACGGCCGCGCGGTACAGTCCGCGCTGCGCCATTAATTCATCGTGGGTGCCCATCTGGATGATCTCTCCGCGATCCAGCACGATCACTTTGTCCGCCCGCTTGAGCGTGCTCAAGCGGTGGGCCACGATAAAGGTTGTCCGACCCTCGATCGCCCGTTCGATCGCTTCCAGGATTTCGTGCTCGGTCTCCGGATCGATCGCCGCGGTGGGATCGTCGAGCAGGAGAATCGACGGCTCAAGCAG
>JAGYLC010000065.1 GCA_018401235.1 Kiritimatiellia bacterium | reverse complement strand
TCAATAAATTCCATTAATGTTCTTCCTTGTAATCATCATAGGGTTTGTCCCCGACCGACAAATTCTCCGGCAGGGCAGAATCCTCATCCAGATCGAGACAGCTCAATCCCCCATCCCGCAGTACATACCGCAAGCCGCTTTCCGGGCATACAAAATGGCCATCCGAATTCGGATGACTCATCCGGTGACCGTGCCGACTCATCCATCCCTGCACTTTTCCCGGAACCCCCATCACCAATCCATAGTCCGGAACATCCGCGGTCACCAAGGCACCCGCGCCCACAAAACTGTACCTTCCCAGCGTGACGCCACAGACAATAGTGGCATTCGCACCCACGGTCGCACCCCGCCGGATGCGCGTTTTCTCGTACAGATGCTGCCGCTTCACCTGTGAGCGGGGATTGGTCACATTGGTCAGCACACAGGAAGGGCCCAGGAACACATCGTCTTCAATCGTAACCCCGGAGTAAATCGACACATTATTCTGCACCCGGACCCGGTCTCCGATCACCACTCCGCGGTCCACATTCACATTCTGTCCGAAACTGCAATCCCGTCCGATTTTCGCGCCCGGCAAAATATGACAGAAATGCCACACCTTGGTCCCTTCACCGATTTCCGCCCCTTCGTCCACATAAGCGGATTCGTGTGCAAAAAAGGAAGGCATACTCATCTTAATAGCTCAACATTTCCATAAGTCGAATGCCGGAGAGAATATCTTTTCGGTTCGGAAACATCTCCCATCGATCTTCCGCGATATACTGATACAGCGTGTCATGCCCTTTTCCGTACACATGGTCGATTTTGAAATCCATTTCCGGTTTTTCCATTCCCTCGACATCCCAGAATTCAATTTCATTCAAGTTCGTACCGGACAGGCGAATGGTCCCCTTTTCAGCGATCAGGGTGAATTCCGTCTGATAATTCGTCCGGTAGACACTCACGGTGGCGTTGATGGTTCCCACCACACCGCAGGTGAAATTCATGGTTGCCGCAACGGAATCAAACACCTCCAAGCCCCGCAAACTTCCCCCGATCCCCTTGTGCTCCACCACATCCCCGAAGAAATAATGCACCATATCCACATAATGACTCGCCTGCGTGTACAGGACGCCACCGTCAAGAGCCCGGGTTCCATGCCATCCACCGCTAAAGTAGTCGTCGTTGCGGTTCCAGAACACATTGCACACGAACTGATGCAGCTTTCCCAACTTTCCGCTTTCAACCAGCTCTTTCATCAAAACTACCAGAGGATTGTAGCGATTTTGATACACCGGCAGCAGAGTTTTCCCGGCACGGTCCACGCGGCTGAACAACTCATAAGCCTCTCTGACCGTCAATGAAATAGGCTTTTCCACCAAAATGTAAGGAATCGCGGTCTCCTCCGCCACCTCGGCGGCATGACGCGGATGCATCCCGGACGGTGTAAGAACGCTCGCGATATCCGTCTCCGGCAACTCCCGGAAATCGCATACCCACGGCACCCCCAAGCGATCCGACGCCGCCTTTGCTTTTTCCGTATCCACATCGCACACCGCGCAGATTTTTAAATTTGGGTTCGCATGAATTGCCTCAATATGGCGATTCATGATTCTCCCACAACCAATAATTGCAATTTTCTTCATATGGATAGCTTATATAGCTTGGATTTTAAAAGGAAATACCCTTTTTGAACAAATATAAATGAATGAGATGCGGGCCAGGGTATCCACCGCGGTATCGGCGGGGGGAGCGGGATTCGCCGAACATGCGAATACACAAACGCCACCGTCTCCGGGGTGCAATCATGGGCTTAAATAATCGGGTGCCGCTCCTCACCAAGCAAAAGTACGGTCATCACGAACCGAATTGCAAGGTATTCGAAGATCGGAGATAGAAGATTGGAGATCCAGAACCAAGTTTGATATCTGTGAGTTATGGAATTATCCTAAAAAATCAGCCGTATTCAAGCGGAAGTCTGGAGATCGGGGTCTCGCCGCGAGAGCTAAATACCGCGGCATCGCGGCCAACCCATGGAATTGAAAAATCATAATAAATATTTCTTTACCTTTATATTTAATCTGTTATTTACATCTTAAGGAAATTATGAGTTTTGATTTTTCTATTGTTCGAGATCTCCGGAAACGGGCGGGATTAACCCTGGCCGAGGTATCGGCGCGTTCGGGTGTCTCCCCCTCCGTCATCTCCAAACTGGAGCGTAATCAGAGTAGCGCCGAACTCGACACTCTGTTCCGCATCAGCCGGGTGTTTGAGCTCAATACCACCGACCTGATCGCCCTGGCCGAGTCCCGTACCGCCCAGCGGAATTCCGCCAAGGCCTACACCTCCGGCGATTTTCACTTTCAGCAAATCCAGTACAACAATCTTCGCGCCTTCATCGCCGCCGCTCCTAAAGGGGCCTCGGTGAATCGCCCCGAAATTCATGCCGACAACTTTGAAATTTGCTGGGTACTCACCGGCAAACTGCTCATTCAACTTCCCAAAGAACGCCACGAACTTACCTGCGGAGAAAGTCTGCAATTCGACGGAGCCCTCGACCACACTTACCAAGCCCTCGAAGCCACTGAATTTCTTATCATCCACCTCAACAAATCCAATCGTTTCTAACTCCTAACAACTATCACCTAACAACTATCAACCCACAATTCATCCCTGACCTCTGAACTCTCACCTCTGACCTCTCCCATGACCCCCACCGACCTCCTCCCCAAACTCGATGCCTTCTGGCAAATCTCCGCCGAAAAAATCCATACCCTGCAAAAGGAATACGATCACGCCAAGGGATCACCCGTGTACACCCGCCAGGGCAAATACACCACCCGCGGCTGGACCGAATGGACGCAGGGATTCGAATTCGGCTCCGAAATTCTTCAATTCGATGCCACTGGCGATACCTCCTTCCTCGACGCCGGCAAGGCTAACACCGTCCACTACATGGCCCCCCACGTGTCCCACTTCGGGGTGCACGACCACGGCTTCAACAATGTCAGCACCTACGGAAACCTGCTGCGGCTGATGAACGAGGGCAAAATTCCCGAAAACGAATGGGAACGCAATTTTTACGAACTGGCCCTGAAACTGTCCGGAGCCGCCCAGGCCCGCCGCTGGACCAACATCGCCAATGGCGACGGCTATATTTACTCCTTCAACGGCCCTCAGTCGCTGTTCGCCGACACCATTCGCTCCCTGCGCTCCCTGGCCGTGGGTTATCAATTGGGACATCCGCTGATGGAAGAAGGCGACAAAGCCATTTCGCTGCTCGACCGTCTGGTGCAGCACGCCCGTACCACCGCCACTTACACCATCTTTTACGGCGAGGGGCGGGACGCTTTCGATATTCGCGGACGCACCGCCCATGAAAGCCTGTTCAATCTGAATGACGGCAATTACCGCGCCCCCAACAGCCAGCAAGGCTTCAGCCCCTTTACCACCTGGACCCGCGGACTCGCCTGGTGCATCACCGGCTATGCCGAAGAACTGGAATTCCTTGCCACCCTCCGTGACGACGAATTGACCCCTTTCGGCGGACGCCAAGAAATCGAAGGCTTCATGCGCAAAGCCGCCACCGCCACCTGCGATTTCTATCTCGCCCACACCAGCAAAGACGGCATCCCCTACTGGGACACCGGCGCTCCGAATCTGCACAAACTGGGCGACTACACCCAAGTCGACGCCGACCCCTTTAACCCCTACGAACCCGTCGACAGCTCCGCCGCCGCCATTGCCTGTCAGGGCCTCATGCGCCTGGGCACCTATCTCGGCGACGAAGGCACGCACTACTTCGAGGCCGGACTCAAGGTCCTCAACACCCTCCTCGACGAACCCTACCTCAGTCGGGATCCACAGCATCACGGCCTCATCCTGCACAGCAACTACCACCTGCCCAACGGCTGGGACTACATCCCCGAAGGCCAAAGCATCGCCTGCGGCGAAAGCTGCATGTGGGGCGATTACCACATGCGCGAAGCCGCCCTCTACGTCCAACGCCTCGCCCACAACCAACCCTACCTCAAATTTTATCTGTAAAAGTTAAAGAGTATTTAAAACCCAAAAGCACCAACCACTGATGGACACTGATTCACACTGATCCAATCCAGAGGATTTAATAGCCTCCTTCCAGTTCTGAAATATCAGTGTTCATCAGTGTTCATCAGTGGTTGAATACATAAACAAGCCCTAACCCCCATATCATTATGCTCCCCCCCACCAAAGTCGCCATCGTCACCGGAGGGTCCAGAGGAATCGGACTCGGAATTGTTAAATACCTGATCTCCGACGGGTTCGCGGTCATGCTAAACGGCGTCCGTCCCGAAGAATCAGTGGCGGATGTCATGAAGGAACTCCGCGATTCAGGCGCCACTGTCGCCTACTGCGCCGGGGACATCTCCGACTCAGCCGCCCGAAAGAATCTCATTCAACACACCCGCGACACCTTTGGCGCCCTGCATGTGCTGGTCAACAACGCCGGGGTCGCCCCCAAAGAGCGGGCCGACATTCTGGACGCCACCGAAGAGAGCTATGACTGGGTAATGGATGTGAACCTCAAAGGCCCCTACTTTCTCACCCAGTTGGCCGCCCGCTGGATGATCGAACAGAAACAGGCCGACGATACCTGGATCGGCAGCATCATCAACGTCAACAGCATCAGCGCCACCGTGGTTTCCGTGAACCGCGGCGAATACTGCATCTCCAAAGCCGGACTCGGCATGGCCACCGGACTGTGGGCGGCCCGCCTGGGCGAAGTCGGCATTCCCGTCTACGAGGTCCGTCCCGGCGTGACCGCCACCGACATGACCTCGGGCGTCACCGAGAAATACGACAAACTCATCGCCGACGGACTCACCGTCACCCCCCGCTGGGGATATCCCGAGGATGTCGGCAAAGCCGTCGCCTCCCTCGCCGCCGGCCACTTCCCCTACTCCACCGGACAAGTGATCATGGTGGATGGCGGGCTTACGATTCCGAGGTTGTAAGGGAATGTTCGCCCCCACTGATGAGGCCTTTGCCAAACTACCCGAAGGTACGGTGGAAAACCTTTTGAAGCCCGAGAACAAAGCGCAACTGCAAGCCATCCTGACCTACCATGTGGTCGCCGGCAAAGTCATGGCCGCTGACGTGGTGAAGCTCACCACGGCCCAAACCGTTTTAGGACAATCCGTGACCATTGCGGTTAGCGATGACGGTGTAACCTTGGATAACGCCAAGGTGGTCAAGACTGATATCGAGACCAGCAACGGGGTCATTCATGTTATCGACAGCGTGATTTTGCCCGCCGCAGAATAAATACCCGCACATCGAATTCATTGTAGAGGAGGGGATTATCAAATACCCTCCTCTTTTATTATAATGCGCGAAAGGGTGTAAGAGATTGCTCTAACTTACAATCCATAACTATCGATTATTCAGATTAAGGTAATATTATCCATAACCACATCGGATAACCACACCTTGAAAAAATCTTCCTGTTTGTTGCCATAGCCATAGCCGCCATCGCGGCGGCGTGAAAACCCTTGCGCTTGCCGCCCACATCAATCCCCACCGTGGTGATTAAATTCATAGGAAGTCGCTTTTCGCGCTTAGATCGCGGGAGTATGTGTGACACATTACCCTCCCCCCCCCCGAGCGAACAGGCCTTTGTCAAAAGGACATCTCATCCTGCCAGAGTAATGTCGGAGCTTTTTGCCCGTTTTCTTTCGCCCAGGCCTCAATCTCTTTTTGAATCATTTTTCGGACTTGAATACTCATTTGATGTCTGATTTTAGGGCTGTCCACCTGAAAAAGCATACTCAAAGTGGGCTCCTTTGATTTAGTAAACAAGCGAAAGCCTTTTGACTCATGTGCGGATGCGGTTCCGTTTAACACTTCCAACAAGGGTCCCCGCAAACTCTCCGCAATCTTTTGGGCGGAGGCTTCCACATCGCCGGGATCAAAACCAACCGTCAACACGCCCTTCCCGTCTGGCGATCCAAACAGGAGTCGACAATCCCCATTCGCCATATCACTAAAAGCCAATATCCCATCCGCCATCCCCCGGTATTCCTCCAGTTCCTCCTGGATCCCCCCGGGCTGGGCTTCATCTCCGGCGGCAGAGTCTCCGCTCTCTTGAACTTCTTCTTCCGGGCCCTGAGGTTCGGACACCGGATGCAAAGGAACCTCGACCACTATCATCTCCGGACTGCTGGGCTCCTCGATATCTGTACCTTTTTCCGCAGACGCCGTCTCGGAAACCGTCGATTCCTCTGGAAACGGTGTATCTTTCACGGTCTCATACCACTGTCGCACTGTTTTACGCAGTTCGTTCTCCGTTCGGGCAAACCGAGCCTGCCAGCGTAAGGACTGCTGATCCCGAATACCCTGCCAGCGCTTTTCCCACTCCTTGAGCCAGCGTTTGTAAAGTTCTTCCGTCTTCTCTCCGGCCAGGACTTTGGTTTTCAGCGCATCCATCCCTTCACGTTCCATATCACGGAGCAGTTGTAGTTGCGCCTCCAACGATTTCAGAGCGGGAACCAGGTCTTGGTTTAAGGTTTCACGCGCAAGCGTCTCTGCTTCTGCCAACAGAGGCTCCTCCGGGTCCGGAGCAAACGCCCAATCGGGGTCCAGGGCCAAAGCTTCCGTGAGCTGAGGAAAGGTCTGGGCCTCTTTCAGGTTTTGATCATAAAACCATGCGACCACCGATTCAGCAGGAGGCTTATCCGCACCAAAATTCGGAAACAAATCTGCAACCTGTGTTTGGGCAATGCGTTGACGGAGAGGGGGCATCTTACGCCGTAATACCGCCTCTACATGCGCACGCCAAACTAGCCCGCTGCCTCCTGCAGTTTTCAGACTCTGCTCAAAATACGTCTTGATTTCCATACGCCGGGCTTCTGGTGCCGCAGACGCCAGAGCTGCCGCCAGCAGCGGCCCGCGAGCCCCCATGGTTTTTTGCTGCAATAACGCAAGACTCTCTTCGAAAGCAACATGACGGGGAAACGCTTCCTGCATCCATTCCCGCAACGTCTCCACATCCAGGGATCCTTCGGGCCACACTTTAAGGAATGCAGCCACCCGATCTTCTTCCCACTGCTGCGCCGCATTCTCGACCCACTCGTGCACAATAGCAAAACCCGCATAGATGGGCGGCCTCGCATCCAGATTGGCACTTAAACCCTCCCGAAGACTTTTAGCCATGACATTTTCCATTTCTTTTGCCGTGAATACACCCGCAGACAAGGCCTCATTCCGTAACGGAGCGGAAGCCGCTGCAACCTGTTGAAGGTACTGACCGGCCAGTATACGAACGACCGCATCCGCCAAGCGGGTGGGTTCCTGATCCAACTCGTCAAACAGGGCATCGACCGGAATACTTTCCGGTCGTACTTTAGACTTTAAGGATTGAAAATCCTGCCCCTTCAATGGAAGCGGACCTTGCTTACGTTTAATATCCACCTCTTTAAACATCTCATCCACTTCGGGCTGCGATGGATACCGGAGCCCTTCCTCCAGGTAGCGTTTTTGCTCAGCCACCGCTACAGCACGAGCGATTGGATATACCTCTTTAATGGCGGCCGCAGAAAAATCCGCCGCCCCCTGTTCGCGTTGGACTTCCCAGCCCACGGTCATGCGCGCCTGCACGGTTTCAGCTTGCAACGGGAGAGGACTTTGGGCCTGAGCCGTTTTGATAACCTGCAACATCTCCTTTTCAAAATCCAGCCGCCGCCATTCCTGCAACCAGGCCTCCGCGAGGGCCTCACCTTTGGCTTTATTTCGATACGAGGTTGAATCCTCCAACATAATCCCGGACAATTGACCCGACAATTCCTGATTCTCTTTCGAAACCCATTGCGACTGAGCTTCCAGAAGTTGCACAAGCTCTTGTGCAGCCGCCCGAATCGCCAAACTTTTTTTCGCGATTAGCTTGGAACTTGACTCCCCGCTTTTCGCGTACAGAAAAGAGCTGCTCAACAGCATCCAAAGCAAAATCCGGGCCCAGCCCTTCATGGAGTCACCTCATATTCCCGGAGAATACGCTCCAGAAAAGGGTAGCCCTTCCCCGCTAATTCTGAAAGAATCGTTCGCAGTTCCGAGGAAGCCCCTTCGCCCTCCGGTGCTGCATCCAAGGGCATGCGGAACGCGACCTCTGCAACTGTGGCCCATTGCAGTTCCTCAACCTGCTGTTGCCATTGCAGAAGCCTGTCCGAGATGTGTGACAAGGCATACGCCCTTCTTTCCGCTGTAATCAGGGCTTCCGAAGGCATCGTATCAACCCCGGGTGGTATGACCGATGACAAGGGGTCATACAAGACCCATTGCGCCCCCTCTTTCGCTGTATCCGGGGTCAGAGCCTGGTCATAAATGTCCAGTTGAAAAGCAGTCGGATCATTCAAGGTCTGACTCTCTGAACATAAGGTTTGGAAACGGACATCCTGTGGTAACGTACCCTCCCATTGGATGCGGGACGCATCCGGGAAGGCTCGAAGCTCGGCAGAGACTTCCCAGTCATTCATTACCTGATCAATCCGGTAAATCAGTAGCTGTTTCCACATTTCCAAAATAGCCGGACTTTCGGCTTGTTCACTCATGCTCTGACCGATCACCATCAAACGGGTCATGATCGCCAGAATTAGCACCAGCGGTAAAGAAATCTGCACCAGCGCATCATTCGGACTCAACGCAAAAAGCCGCTTCGGAGCCGAACTCGCCAGATCGTCAATCGAACGAATCTGCCTCAGAGCATCCGGACGATTTCTCATTGGGCATCCTTCCCTTTCGTATTTCCCAAAAATTCACCAAAGGCGTTCCGTAATGCGGAACGATCCGTATCACGATCCACATGTTGTTGCTTGAGGTGTTCGAGCATTTGCGCCCGTTGCTCTATCGATTGGGAGTGGAGGGCTTCCTGATTGGTTACCAAGGCAAGCAGTTGTTCGCTTAGCCCCCGGAGGAAATTACTTTGCTCCTGTTGTTGCTGCTGCATGGACCTCAACACATCCAACAAAGCGGTTTCAAAACTTCGGTTCTCGGAATGTTCCCGAAGCAGTCGAAGGTCCTGCTGAATCTGCTCCAGTGCTTCAGGCAGGTCCTGCAATGAACTTCCCCCCAATTGTTCGCGGAAATGTTGACTCGCCTTCCCTAAAGCCTCCATATCCTGAATCAGATCACGGAAAGTTTCCTCCAAACTCACCGCCTCCGCATCCGTCGGCATACTCACCGCCCGATGACACAACCAAGTGAGTGGCCTGGCCGACAGAAACGCACCGGCAAGTCCCACCAGAGAACTTAGCAATGCCGTTGCAGTTCCACCCAGCAACTGGTCAAGGGTTTGTTGAATTTTCTCCGGCGACATCCCTTCTCCACCCAAAGTGCTCACCCCGCTCACATCCAGCCCGATCAATAATCCATACAGTGTTCCCGCCAGTCCCAGCATCACCAGGAAAAATGGAAAATGCGGGGGATAGGGATCATAGACCTCATGCAACAAGCGCTCCGGCGCGTCCGGTCCCCAGCGAAACACCCGCCAGGCCAAGACCAATGGGAACAGACACAGCATCATCGGAATGAAGGTGCTGATCGTACTCAAGTCGTCACAGTAGACCAGTAAACCACCATATCCGTCTGCCGGTAGCCATGATTGAACACCCTGCCAGGTGGGGTAATGAATTCGCAAGGCCACATCTAGATTCACCAACCAGACCAGGGTGCTGGGGATCAGCAAGAGGAACGATATCGACCCCAGCAAGGCCAAACGAATTTTTGAAAATTGAGGATATGTTGACAAATGAAACTCCTGCCGGGCCTTAAAGGGAACTACATAATCAGCCTAGTCCGATTTGTCTCCCCTGCAAGACATTTCTTTAAGGCTTGCATACGGCAATCCCGTTGCTTTGTTTGGAAATCAGTTCAAAAAAAGACGACACGCATAGTTCCCTCGGTCCCGGAGGGGAAACCACTGACATCTCCGGCTCTCCTCTACTGGTTTGTTAATCGTTTCTAAATTCGATTTTTTAAGCCCCAGACCTCAGTTTATGCGATGAAATCCGCATTTTCAATCTCAGATATAAATGCGGGAACGGATCCAAAGGGACCGGCCTCCCAGGCTTTTCTTGCGGTGAATCTTTGGGTTCATCCGCCTCAATGGCGATAGGAACAGAGAATCTGTGGCGACGAGCCACTGAAGTTGCATGAGCCTCCCATTGGGAATCAAGCGATTATTGGGAATCAAGCGGTTACGAAGAGGTGTCTGTCCCTCAACGCTCTTTTCTGTGGTTTGGGTTGGGCGGGCACAATGATCAGGCCGGTGTTCGACTCCCCAAAGCATACGCACTCTCGGTGCGTGGCGGCATGGTAAGCCGCGAGGGCGCAGAGCGCGGCATCAATGAAGTCGATGTTGGTCAACTCGGCGAGGTCGATTCCTGCCTCCTCCAACAATTCCCGGCGTTGCTTTCGCCTTTGGGACGCATCGGCATTGCCGCCCCGCAAATGCCAGGTAATGGCGTGCGGAAAGGTCTCAAAGCAGCACTTCCGGTTTGTTGCGGGCAGTTTACGGCAAAGAGGGAAATCATCTTCGCCCGGTTGCTTTGAACTCCTTTTTGTTCGGTGTCTGTTATTACCCCGAGCACTGGGATGCGGACAGCCCGCAGGAGGTTCGCATCATGTTTAGTCCCGCCACGCTATTTCCTCTTGCCTCCGCCATGCTGTATGCCTTAGCGGGGCAGAGTTATTGCTGATCAAATCATGCGATCAGCAAGTTCAGTCGCCGCAAAAACCCGAGCCGCCTGCAGCGCTCGTTCCAAGGCGGAGTTTGCTGGAGGAAGCCAACGAGTTTACCGCCATCATGGTTGCAAGCCGCAAAACCGCTTCCTCCTAAATCAACAATCTTCAATCAACAATCGGCAATTATCGCGGGCGACGCGTTCGAGGCTTGTCCCGCTGTCTTCACCAAAGGGCTCCCGGAATTTAGAAATACTGATTCGACAATATATGAGATGCTTATGAGGCAATATGAGAAGACAGGAGTTCGTTTTTTTAGTAGGCTTTAAATCGTATACGATATAGCCTTTTTACTTCCATCCCCACACCGATCCCGGAGACCGCATGAGCACACCTGATCTGACCCAACTGACCGAAGCCGTAAAAACGGGCAAACGTAAAGACGCGAAAGCGATTACCGAGGAGGCCCTCGCCGCCCAATGCCCGCCCGGGGAAATTCTGGAGGCTCTGAAAGTCGGCATGGATGACGTGGGCCGCCGCTTCAAGGCCAATGAAATTTTTGTGCCGGAAGTGCTGGTGGCCGCCCGCGCCATGAAGACGTCCATGGAGCTGCTGGAACCGGTGCTGGCCGCATCCGGCATTAAAGCTCAATACCGCGTGGTCATCGGCACCGTGGAGGGCGACCTGCACGACATCGGCAAAAATCTGGTGGCCATGATGCTGAAGGGCTCGGGATTCGAAGTCATCGATCTGGGCACCAATGTCTCCGCCGCCGCCTTTGCGGAGGCCGTGAAAACCCACAACGCCCAACTGGTGGGCCTTTCCGCCCTGCTCACCACCACCATGCCGGCGATGCGCGTCACCGTGGAGGCCCTCAGATCCGAAGGTCTCGCCGTTAAAATTATGGTGGGAGGCGCCCCCATCACCTCGGACTACGCCACGGAAATCGGAGCAGACGGCTACTCGGCCGATGCCGCCAGCGCGGTCGAACTCGCGCGTAGCTTGATGGAGGTGGCGGCATGACCTCGAAAGAACGCGTTCGCGCCGGCATCGAACATCGGCAGCCTGATCAAATTCCAATCGACTTCGGAGGCTGCTTTATCACCGGCATTCACTGCAGCGTGGTGGAACAACTGCGCGAGGCCTATGGTCTCGAAAAACATCCCGTCTACGTCTGCGAACCCTATCAGATGCTCGGTCTGGTGGAAGACGATCTCAAAGATGCCTTGGGCATCGACATCGAGAGCATCTTCCCCAACCGCACCATCTTCGGCTTCGTGAACGAAAATTGGAAGGAATACCGCACCTGGTGGGGCCAAACCGTCCTGGTCTCCGAACACTTTCAGGTGGACGAAAAACCCGATGGCACCTATATCTATCCCAAAGGCGATCGCTCCGCGGCTCCCAGCGGTCACATGCCGAAAACCAGCTACTTCTTCGACACCATCGTGCGTCCGCAGGACTATGACGAGGATGATTTAAATCTGGAGGAAAACCTGGAGGAATTCGGCCCCATGAACGCCGAGGAGGAGGCCTACTGGCACAAGGAGGCCGCCCGTGTCCGCGGCG
>JAGYLC010000064.1 GCA_018401235.1 Kiritimatiellia bacterium | reverse complement strand
TCCGGCCCTTCGATCAACAGCTCCGACATGTGGGAGGTGTCGAACAGACCTGCACCGGAAATGACCGCACGGTGTTCTTTAATAGGTCCGGTTTTATACCATAGAGGCATCGTATAGCCGCCAAAAGCGGCCATGGTGGCTCCCTGCTGTTCGTGCCAGGGAGTTAAAAGGGTAGTTTGGGGATTGGTCATATGGTTACGGGTGTGGATTCCATTCGCAGGTACAAATCAGATTGCGGTCTCCATAGGTATTGTCAATTCGATTCGCCGCTGGCCAGAACTTTCGTTCACGAACCCACTGCAGGGGGAAGACGGCCTGTTCGCGGCTGTAAACCCGATCCCAGTCGGCGGCCAGATCCCCGGCGGTGTGGGGGGCGTGGTGGAGGGGTGAATCTTCTGCGGCGATTTGGCCGTCGATGACGTCCTGAATCTCCTTTCGAATGGCGATCATGGCTTCGCAGAAGCGGTCGAGTTCGGCTCGGCTCTCGCTTTCGGTGGGTTCGATCATCAGGGTGCCTGGCACCGGAAAGGACATGGTGGGGGCGTGAAAGCCGAAGTCGATGAGGCGTTTGGCGATGTCGTCGATCAGCAATCCGGTGCGGTTGGTGAGTTCGCGCACGTCGAGGATGAATTCGTGTGCGACCCGTCCGTTGCGTCCGCTGTAGAGGATGGGGTAGGACAGTTCCAGGCGTTTGGCCATGTAGTTGGCGTTGAGCAGGGCTACTTGGGTGGCGCGGGTGAGCCCTTCCGGGCCCATCATACGAATATACATCCAGGAGATCACCAGAATCGAGGCGCTGCCCATGGGCGCGGCGGAAATGGCCAGGTGACGGTCTGTTTCCAGCAGCGGGTTGGTGGGCAGGTGGGGACGCAGATGTTCTCCGGCACAGATCGGACCCATGCCGGGTCCGCCGCCGCCGTGGGGAATGCAGAAGGTTTTGTGCAGGTTCAGATGACACACATCGGCTCCGATGAGGCCGGGGGCGGTCAGGCCTACCTGAGCGTTCATGTTGGCGCCGTCCATGTACACCTGGCCCCCGGCTTTATGCACCGCGGCGCAGATGTCGCGAATGCCTTCTTCAAACACCCCGTGGGTGGAGGGGTAGGTGATCATCAGGGCTCCCAGGGTGTCGGCGTGACGGTCAATTTTAGCGTTCAGATCATCAAAATCCACGTTCCCTTGGTTGTCACAGGCCACCGCCACCACCTCGAATCCGGCCATCACCGCCGAGGCGGGGTTGGTGCCGTGGGCGGAGGTGGGAATCAGGCAGACTGTGCGTTGATCATCCCCGTTGGCGAGGTGGTATTCCCGAATCGCCATCAACCCGGCCAGTTCGCCCTGAGAACCCGCGTTGGGTTGCAGACTGCAGGCGGGGAGGAGAGTGATGTCGCTCAACCAGGTCTCCAGATCGGCGCAGAGCGTGTGATACCCGGTCAGATGCGCCCCGGGGGCGGCGGGATGGAGGTGACCGAATTCGGGCCAGGTCACGGGAATCATTTCCGCGGTGGAATTCAGCTTCATGGTGCAGGAGCCCAGCGAGATCATGCTGTGGGTCAGCGACAGATCCTTGCCCTGCAGGCGATGCAGGTAGCGCAGCAGTTCGTGCTCGGTATGGTACTGGGAGAATACGTCCTGTGGCAGGAAGGACTCCGGGCGGAGGAAGGCATCGAGATCCCCGAGCACGGAACTCTGCGGCGAGGAGAGGGCGGTTTCGGCCTCGAAGAGGGTCAGGAGATCGACCATGTCCCGGGGACGGGTGGTTTCGTTGAGGCTGATGCCGATTTCGCCGCTTGGAAACATCCGCAGGCTGATACCGGCCGCCTCCGCTTTGCTCCGAAGTGCCTTTTGCTGGTCGGTGGTGGTGTGCACTACCAGGGTGTCGAAGCAGGGTCCGGAGTGGACCGTGTGGCCGCTTTCGACCAAGGCCTGACGGAGGGCGGCGGTGAGTGAGGCCACCCGGCTGGCGATGCGGCGGAGTCCTTTGGGTCCGTGATACATCGCGTAGGCGGTACTGAGAATAGCGGGAAGCACCTGGGCGGTACAAATGTTGGAGGTGGCCTTTTCGCGGCGGATGTGTTGCTCGCGGGTTTGCAGGGCCAGCCGATAGCCCGGTTTGCCGCGGGTGTCCACGGAAACCCCGACGATGCGGCCGGGCATGCGCCGCTTCAATTCATCGGTGACCGCCATGAACCCGGCGTGGGGGCCGCCGCCGCCCAAGGGCAGTCCAAAACGCTGGCTGCAGCCCACCACGATGTCGGCTCCAAGATCTCCGGGGGGCGTGAGCAGGCACTGGGCGAGAGGATCGACCGCCACTACGGTCACGATTTTGTGGGCGCGGGCTTTTTCGGTTAGTTCCGATAGTTCCTCCAGACGGATTCGGCCCAGAGTGTCGGGGGTTTGCAGAAAAACCGCACAGACCGAGTCGTCCAGATCCGCCGCAGGCAGGTCACAAAGGACAATCTCCAGATTCAGGGAGGCGGCACGGGCCTTGAGCAATTGGATGTTCTGGGGGTGAAGTCCCTGGTCGACCAACGCCCGTTTCCGTTTTTGGCGACTTTGGGCAAAGGCCATGCCCAGGGCTTCGCCACAGGCGGTGGCCTCGTCGAGCAGGGAGGCGTTGGCGAAAGGAAGGCCGGCGAGTTCCGTGATCAGGGTCTGGAAATTCAGCATCATCTCCAATCGGCCCTGGGCGATTTCAGCCTGATAGGGGGTGTACTGGGTGTACCAGCCGGGATTTTCCAGGATGTTGCGCAGGATGACCGGAGGGAGCAGGGTGGGGTGGTATCCCTGTCCGATAAAGGAGCGGGTTACGGTATTTTGGTTGGCGATCTGCTTCAGTTCCTCCAGGGCATCCTCTTCGGTGCAGGCGGGGGGCATGCGCATCGCTTCGGTGCGTCGAATGGCGGGAGGAATGATGTCGGCGGTCAGGCTGTCGATGGAGTCGGTTCCCAGGGTCTGGCACATCTGCCGCTGTTCGGTATCGGTGCTGCCCAGATGGCGGGTGGGGAACGTAGGCGGGGTGGTTTCACCCATCCAGGTATGCAAGATAGTCTCGAGAGTAGTCATAGTCGTAGTTCCATAGCGGGTTGAAATTTATTCACCCCCGCTCTGTCCTGATACCTGAGAGTATTCACTCCTTCGGTGAGCTCCGCGTTGCCGCGGCGACTGCTCTCCAGAGAACGACTGAAATTGGGGTCCTTTTGCCTGAGAGTTTCCGGGGACGGTTTCACCTTCGGCGGGCCACGATCGTGACCTCTCTCCCTCAAATTCAGATGTCGATGGAGTCCTACTATGGGCAAAGGGAGGGCTTGTCAAGGGTCAGAGGGTTCCGGACATCTCCCATTTATCCCGGCAAAAGAAAATAAGTGATTTTCTTGGGTGCGGATCACATCGGCGTTAGTATTTGATAGTTAATTCTCAAAAAATAGCTCTTATGGTACCTGACTCCGATTGACAACTGGGAGCCCACGCATACCGGGCATGAATTTCTGGACGAGCCCTTAGGTTCGCTCCCGGGAATGTGAGGTTAACAGGTCGTGTAAAAGTCGGCGCAGTGATCGGGAGGCTTCGGCTGTTGGCGTATTATCGGGAGATGCATGGGCGCGGATCCAGCGGGTGAGGATTTTGCGCTGGGCATCCGACCACTCCCGAACCAGACCGGACTCCTTGCTCATTTCCGCCAGGAAGGCTTCATGATCCCGGCGTCCATGCGCCCAATTCATCAGTCGGGTAAGATAGAGCAGGGAGCGATCCAGCAGCACAAACAGCAATTGAGGATCTTTGACGGGACCAACTACAATTTGCTCCCTCGCCAGGGTACGGTTTCCCGGGAAAGGTAAACGCTTAGCTCCCAGCTTGGGAGCACCCATCCAGCCGCTCATTCCGCCGAGTACCGCCGCGCCGGCGGTGAAAATACCAAAGCTGATGCCTCCGGTGGCGAGGTCGGCTCCTACCCCCGCCGCGCCCGCGGTCAGGGCGCCTACGAGGGCGAGTTGACGGCGGGAGAGGCCCAGCAGGCGCCAGACTTTTTCCGCGAACAGCTCTTCCCGCAGCAACTCGCCTACGCCGGCGGATCCGGGTAACTCGGTGTGTTGATAGAGTTTCCGCCATTGACGCCGGGATTTTTCCTCCAGCGCACGAATCGACTCGCGATAGGCTTCCTGAGCCTGTTCAAATTGCTCCTTTTCGGGTTTCCCCGGGGTATAGGTGAGGCTGCTGCGGTGGCGGAGAACTTTCAGAAGTAACTCTTCGAGAATGAGCACAGCTTCCTCGATGCGTTGATCCCATTGATCCTCCAAGTTGGATCGAATGGATTTCAAGGCCGCCTCCTCTTCGGGACTGAGCAGGGCCAGGGCCTCGAGCAGACTCATGCGTTCCTGGAAGGTGGCGTGGTGGGCGTTGAATTCCCGGACCAGATTAAAGCGTCGGTTGAGGGCCTCCTGCCATTCGGTCAGATATTCGCGGTTGTCCCGTTTGAAATTGAGCAGGGCCAGCCGGGGGAGACCGATCAGGCGCAGCACTTCCATTTCCTGGCGATCCGCCTCACGCAGCGGACGGGAGGCGTCGGCCACATAGAGAATTCCCGCCCGTTCGCGGAGGGGCTTCATCAGTTCCAGATCGTGGTGGAAGGATTCCTGATCCCGGTGCGCCTCCATAAACGCGTCCACCATTTCCGATTCGGGACCCTCCCAGGCCTCGAACCACTTCAGGGTGGCGGATGGATTTTGGAAGCCGGGGGTGTCGATGATCTCCAGGGCGTCCTCACCGTCGAGTTTGATCACGAAACGTTTGCAACGGAGGGTTTCGCCGGGGGTGCTGCTTATCTTGACCCGTTCATTTTCAGTGAGGGTGGAAACCACGGAGGATTTTCCCTCGTTGGGGTGGCCGAGTACGGCATAGGTGGGAAGGGTCATGATGAGATCTCCCGCCAGGGAAGCAGACCCAATCGGGGATCTTGCAAAGTGGAAAGTTTCCGCCGCCAGATGTCAAGATCGGCGACTTCGGGTGGATGGAAGAAATGGGGTTCGGTTGGATTCGGCAGGCCCACGGCCAGAATCAGCAGATCTTTATCGGGTCCGATGTCTTTGCGCAGCTCACGCAGTTCACGCAGACTTTCCTCCAGCGGAGGTTGCCAGACTTCGATGACCTTGAGGATCCCTGCGGCAGTCTCCGGCGAATCGGCCAGCAAAAGTTCAAAGCTGGACTGAATGCGATTCCGAAATGCGGGCTCCCGCGATTCGAGGAGGATCTCGGGGTGGAGGTTCAGCGAAAGGGGACCGGAAGGTTTAAAAGGTGGCAATTCGGCTGGAGATGGGGAGGGGTTCGAAGGGAAAGAATCCTCGTCGGAACTGGAGAACACCAGAGGGTTGCGGGTCAGCCGCTGATACAGCCGCTCACTTTCGGGGCTTGAAAAGGCGGGGTGTCGCTGGAGGCGGTGCAAACGAAAGCCGCCAAACAGGGCGAGGGCGAATCGGGGAAGAAAGCCATAAGCCAGAACGCACAATAGCAGGAAGGGCCACCAGGCGGCGGTGGAGGAAGCATCGATGTGGGCGAGACCATCCTTAAGCAGGATGCGGCTCTGCTGAATCTGGGTCAGGTCGGGTGCGAAACGTCCTCCCCAGGGCAGGGCCAGGGTTTGTACGATGCGGTGAATTCCCTGTCCGGAGACATCCAGAGTGGTGGCCCAGCCGAAAGCGAGGTCGGCGGTGAGAACCTTCCAGAGGGTGGCCATGAGGATTCCCAGATTGAACAGCATGCCCGCTTGCTGAAAAGAGGTGAACAGACGCCAGCGCCAGGCCGACAGCGATACAGGGGCGGTGAGATCGCGAACCAGTTTGGGTAAAAACAGTTTTTGCAGATGGGAGAGGCGGTGACGCAGCCAAAAGGAACTTACCGCGAGCACGAGCAGTGAAAGCAGTTGCCCCCCCACCAGTATTCCCAGAAAGGCGCTGATATTGATCAGCCGGTAGCCCTCGTAGCGCAGCAGAGCCGCCGCCGCACCGAATCCACTGAGCAGCGAGAATAACACAAGGCGAAAGCTGGCAACCAGGGCTTCGGGAATGCACCGCCACCGACGCGAGCCGGCGGGTTCCAATCGCTGGCGGGAGTGGATCAACCACTGTTTGAGAATCGTAGCTTAGGTCGACGCGTCATCGACGGAAAAGAAGAAGCGGATCCAAGACCGACGCATGCATGCGCGCATCGAACTCGGTCAGCTCCGGGCCAAACTCCATAGGGGTGTACCATGGGGAATATATAGAGCATAATTCATCGGGGAACAAGAAAAGGTCCTTCATTTCGTTCAACAAGGTCCAAGACAGTTTCCGTTTCTGGAACCAAGTAGCCCGCTTGCGGGATGGAGCGTGCGAATCCCTGTATTGAATCTCTCCGCACCCCGAGGCGAGCTCAGGGTTTGGTTTTCATTCGATGCACATCCATTTGGATTTGCGATGAAATTTTGTAAAATTCTTCTTCAAACGGAGGTCTGGAGATCGACATGTGAGAAAAAGACACCCCTATAACCCCGCTTCGGATTTTTTTTGGGGGGTATGTGGGGGATTTGTGGTGAAAAGAACCTCAAAAGGAACCCCAAAGGGCATGGGCGTCACTCCTAAAGACGTTTGAGGTGTTATGGCAACTTGTAAAATGCAGCCAACAGGCATTTCGGGCCGTAGGCCCGCGAAGATACCAGCCCCACCCAAGAAGCGAAGCGACGCGGGGTGGGGATTAACGTACCCGCAAGACAGGACGGGCTGTAAGCCCGCACAGATCACCGCGGCATTGGCAAGGATGATCTACGCGGACCTTCCGCCCGTGAATTTCTGTTGAGTCGCGGTCACCCCACCCGGCGTCTGGGAGAGTTGGATCCCGTTGGGATGCGGTTCCGATTGTGGGGACGCATGTCCAGGGGGGTTCCCCCTGGCTGTCGAGTGGCATCCCGTTGGGATGCTAAAAACCAAACTCCAGAGATTCCATTGGGATGCTCCAGAGATCCCGTTGGCATACCGTTGGGATGCAGTCAAAGTGCCCAGCTTGAACTTTTCTATCTGGTTGATTGACTCATTCTCCTGTACCGTAAGCACTTCTCTTTCTACCCATGCGCGATACCCTTTATACCCACGAACCGCAGGCCACTGGCTCCTTTGAGTTTAATCAGAAGGTGGCGGAGGTTTCGGATATGATCGCCCGCTCGGTTCCGGCTATGCGGCGAGCTGCGGTATTGATCGGCTCAATTGCGGGATCGCTATGTGACCGAGGAGAGTTGTTGTTACGATCCGGCTGTTCGGGTGGGGGCGGCGTTGCTGTCGGTGTCAGGGCAGATCGGGAACCGTGCGAAACTGGTGGCGGTGGATAATTCGGCTCTTGCGATGCTGGAACTGAAACGCGATCCGCTGCCAAAGCTCTTTCGGGCATCGAATTGCGGGGCAGGAGGAGGCCCGGGACACCGTGGTGGAAAATGCGAGTTTGACCATTCTGAATTTTACGCTGCAGTTTATTCCCCCCGCTGATCGGCTCCCGCTGCTGTCGAACATCGCCAGGGGAACCCGGACGGGCGGGGTGCTGGTGTTGTCTGAAAAAATCCGCTTTGAGGATCCGGTGGTGGAACGGGAACTGGTGGCACTGCATGAGGCCTTCAAACGGGAAAACGGGTATTCGGATCTGGAAATCAGTCGCAAACGGACCGCACTGGAAAAAGTGCTGATTCCCGAGAAGCTGGACACCCATCAGGACCGGTTGCGTGAGGCGGGTTTTTCGCGGAGCCAGGTGTGGCTGCAGTGTTTCAATTTCGCATCCCTGTTGGCCTTCCGTGACTGAAGCTGAACGGTCACTGTGTAGCGGTTCTACGGATTTTCCGTCGGAAATCCGGGACTGGATTCTGGAAAAACGTCCGGAGATGGAGGCTGCCTTCGATCCGGCGGTGAACGGTCACCTGCCGGCTTGGCGGGAAGCGCATGCGGAAATAAAAGCTCCCCCGTCCGGGTCGGTACCGCGGTTGGATGAATCCCTGGTGTGGGATGGAGCTTTCGATTCGCAGGATGCAGAACTGTGGCAGACCTTTCACCCCTGGCGCAAGGGACCGTATTGGATAGGAGAGATGGAGATCGATACCGAGTGGCGATCGGATTGGAAGTGGGATCGACTGGTTCAGGCGATCGGACCGTTGGCGGGGCGAAGCTGTCTGGATGTGGGCTGCGGTAATGGCTATCATCTATGGCGAATGCTGGGAGCGGGTGCCCGGCTGGCGGTAGGCCTTGATCCATTTCTCCTCTATGTGTATCAATTCATGGCGGTGCAAAAACGGATTCCGCTTCCCGCCATTCGCTTGTTCCCGCTGGGGGCGGAGGCGATACGTCCCGGTTTAGGATTTGACACCACTTTTTCCATGGGGGTGCTTTCCCACTGTCGGGATCATGCCGCGCATTTGCAGTTGTTGCACCAGTCCTTGCGACCCGGCGGGCAATTGGTTCTGGAAAGCCTGACAGTGCCGGCGTCCTGCGGCCCCCTGTTTCATCCGGAGGGTCGCTACGCGCAAATGCGGAATATTCATGCCTTGCCGGATGTGCCCACTTTGACGCAGTGGCTGGAGGCATCGGGATTTAAAGCCGTCCGGCATGTGGACACCACCCGCACCACTACCGACGAACAGCGGGCAACGGAATGGATGCGATTTTATTCGTTGCAGAACTATCTGAATCCAAACGATACTTCCCTAACCATCGAAGGCCACCCGGCGCCCTGTCGGAGTTTGTTCGTGGCCATCCGGTAAGTTTACTCACTTTGTCATGACTAAAAATCGTTTAAGTGTGGGTTTAGGTAGCCTTGCTCATACTGGCCTATGATTCCAGCGAAGCGACATTTTTCAACGTTCGTAAATGGTGAGAGGGCCGGTTTGGTGGACGGGGGAATAGTGGGGGTTGTGGCGGAAGCGGTCGGGTCCGTAGGTGATGCGTTCGAGTTCGCCGACGATGATGTAGCGGACCTGGTAGCGGTCGGCGAGGGTCAGGAGTAGAATGCAGAGTCCGGGAAACAGCCAAGTACGTGGTTCCGGGCCGGGGCGGAAGGCGGCGATAATAATCAGGGCAGTGAGGGGCGCGAGGATCCACCAGAGTTGAAAATAGAATTTGAACACTGAATTCATGCGTCCTGCATCACCCTCCAGCGCGAAAAATTCCAGCAGCACAATGGTGATCAGGCTGCCGACGACGAGCAGCGCGGGCAACAGGCGCGCGCGGCGGGGGGCGAATCGGAGCAGCCGGTGTTTGTGCAGGTACACCCCGCCCGCGATCAGGGGAATGAAAAACAGTCCGTGGGCGAGCAGCAGATCGAGCAGGGAGGAGCGGGGTCCGTTCCAGAAGTTAAATGTGGCGGGGTAGGCGATGTTGGAGCCGTGGAAAGGAGCGTAGGCGAGACGGGCGGTAAGCAGACCGAGAGCGGCCCAGCCGAGTCGGCTCCAGAGAAAGCGTGGAAGCGGGGGTCGGCTTAGATGCAGGCAGCCCGCAAAGCAGGCGAAAAGGAAAATTAAGGCCTGGATGGGGAGGTCCCAGGCGTTGATGATCCACACGGTGCCGAGGAGGAATCCGCAGAGCAGCACCCGGGTCGGGTGGAAACGTCGGTAGAGCTGCCAGGCGGCCAGCAGACAGAGCATGGCCACCGGCACGGCCATGAGGTGGGCGTGCAGGTCGCCGTAGAGCAGACTGAAATAGGGGAATTCAGTGATGGGGGACACCGCGCCTTCGGGAACCTGGATCACCCGGCTGGCGTTCCAATATACGTCGCGCGGATGTCCGGGAAAGCCGGGACGGAGGTATTCGCGGAGTTGCCCGAGGTTGCCGGCGAACAGGGTGAGAAACAGCGCCAGCAGACTGCCGCGTCGCCAGCCGATCCAACCGAGTCGACTGCGGAACCACGGGAAAAAGGCGCGGGTGAGGGCGAGGGTGCCCCCGGCGATGAAAAAGGCGCAGCTGGGGAGGGCGAGGTTGTAGGCGAGGTCGGGCGGGATGCCGGTCATGCGGATGAGCGAGGCCATTAGCACGAAACCGTAATAGTAGTAGTTGATAAAGGCGCCGGAGAGCCAGGGATTGGCGGGCGGGAAATAGGAACTCTGCGCGGTGGCGCTGAGATAAGCGAAGTCCATGGGTTTTTCCCCGCCGGCCCAGGGATGCCAGAGATCGGGTTGATGCAGACGCAGGATCAGAAAAAAGGCGAAGACGGACCAGCAAAGCAACTCGTTCCAGAGCACGCGTTTCCAGATGCGGCGGGCGAGGAATGCAAAATGATCGGTGTGTATGCCCACCAGCAGGGCGGAGGTACCGCAGACCAGCAGGGTGGCGAGGAGGAGGGAGCGATCGAAGGACAGAATTTCGAGGGCGGCGGGCCACCAAGCCAGGGCACTGATCAGGCAGAGTCCGAAGATCCGACAGACGGATGCTCCCCGGTCGCGCAGGTTGGGGAAGGCGTAGGCAACGATAGGAAAGCTGACGGGGCCGAGAAGAAAGAGGGCGATGGACCAAATGAGGATAGGCGAGTTGGCGCCGATGCTTTCGGGCGAAAAGCGTTCGGCCCAGCTGGGGCTCTGCCGTCGGCGTTCCAGTTGATCCGGGCTGAGCCAGCCTTGATTTCCTCCCGCTTGCAAATAGCGGATGTCGGGAATGCGTTCGAAAAGAATGTCACGGGAAAGGAGGGCGTAGAGGGAGTCGGGATCGAAGTCGGGGGTCTTTTCGTAGATGCGGACCAGGGGATGATCGTACACGCGCAGGGCCTCTTCCGCCCGCAGGGTGTTGAGCCGGATTCCGGCCAGACCGGGACTGCGATGGAAACGGGCGACCTGTCGAAGTCCCAGCGGGTGATTGCTTTGATCGAGCTGCGCATAGAACCGGGTCATCAGCGGATAGCGCAGCGGCAGGAGGGGCAGGGAGTGGGAGGCGCGGGTGCTGCTGAGCACCAGATAGTCGGCCTGTCCGATTTGCTCGATCAGACGCAGAAGTTTGTCGGGGCTTTCGGGGTGGTAGACGTCCAACTGATCGAAGTGGATGCGGGCGTGGTCGGATGCAAACCCGTCCAGACGCAGAGGCAGCGCGTCGTCCCAATGTTCGGAGAGCACCGATCCGCCACTGGCAAGTTGACTGTAGAGCCATTCGCTGGCTTCAATGCGGGGATGCGGCTGGCGGTACATGTTGACGAAGGCCAGAGCGTAGAGGGCGGTGCCAGCCATCACCAATCGGACCCCGTAGGTTCGGACTTTTGGGGAGCTCAGCGACCGCAGAGCCAGGGCGCCGCCGAGGATGAGAAAGGGGTAGGCTGGGAGAAAATAGCGCAGGGTGTGCAGGAAGATGCGACCGTGGTAGCCGATCAGCAGCAGCGGCCAGAGCACGAGCAGGGCCTTCCAATGACCGGGTTGAAATCGGTACCGCCAGAGTAACACGCCTGATCCGGCCAGGGCGAGCAGACCCAGCGGCAGGCCCATTCCCCAAAATATCACCTGTTGCAATGCGTAGAGATAGGGGGTTTTCCCTACCCATTGTAGGGTGTAGGGAACTTCGAGGCTGCCTTCGCTGATGCGGCGGACCTGTTCGAGGTCGGCGAGCCAGTGCGGGTTGAGTCCGCTGGGGATCCAGCCGGTGGCGGCGAAGGCGTAGGGTTGGAGAACGCGGAAGAGCAGCAGGGCCAGGAAGCCGCCTCCGGCAAGGTGGAGGAGGGGAAGGGGAGATTTGCGGTTCCAGCAAAGGGAACAGGTGGCGGCGGCAACCCAGAAGGCGAGCAGGCCGAGGTTGAGTCGGCAGGCCATGGCCATTCCCACCACGGTTGCAGATGCGATCAGGAGAGAAGGGCTATCCTCGCGCACCGCGATCAGACCGAGTCCCACGCAGAGGGTGGTGAAAAACACCCCGGTGCTGTCCACGGTAAAGAAGTGGGCTTGCTGAATGGCGAGAACGGTGCAGGCCATGAGCAGGGCCACGATGGAGGCGAAGCGGGCCGAGACCAGGCGGAGACCGAGTAGGTAGAGCAGGGCCACAGTGCCGGTGCTCCACAGGGCCGAAAACAGGCGGCCCACGCGAATGATTTCACGCAGATCGTGTTCGCCCCGGGCCACGGTGAATCGGTGAACCAATTCCAGCGGGAACATGCCATAGACGTAGCTGTGGACACCCTGGTTGTAGGGATTCAATGGGGATTCCGCGGTGTTGAAGCGTTCGGCGAGGGAATCGGGGGATTCCAGGGCGGCGGTCACCATGGCCAGATGACGTTCGTCCGGATGCAGATACTGACCCTCGTCCCAGTTCCACCCCGCATGGCGCAGGGTGAAAGCGAGGATCAGAATGACCGCCGCGTGCAGGAGGGATTGCAGAAATCTCCCGGAATCAATTCGAGGATTTTGAAAAAAGCGCAAGGTGGAAACCCGGAATCAGGTGAGGTGGAAGACTGTGACTGGAGGTAGGAGTGATAGATTTATTCCAATAGTTGTCAACCAGAACTCAGTTTATTTAGTATTTTGACAGCAAGGGTTCGCAGATTC
>JAGYLC010000063.1 GCA_018401235.1 Kiritimatiellia bacterium | reverse complement strand
CCCTTTGGCGATCACATGGTCCTGCAGCGCGAGAAGCCGGTGGCTGTCTGGGGGTGGGGGATACCCGGCGACACGGTCCGCGTGAGCTTTGCCGGGCAGACGAAGGAAACGCAGGTGGATGCCTCGAACAGATGGCGGGTGGAACTTGATCCGATGCCGGCTTCCGCCGAAGGCCGTGATCTGGTGGTGGAACAGGTGGGCGGAGAGCAGGCGGTTTTCTCCGATGTGCTCGTCGGCGAGGTCTGGCTCGCTTCGGGCCAGTCCAACATGGGAATGGGGGTTGCGGGCTGCAGCAATGCCTCGGCGGAAATCGCTGCGGCAAATTTTCCTCTGATCCGGGAGTTCCGCGTCCGGGGCAAAGGATCGCTGCAAGCCCTGGACAACGTCCAAGGCACGTGGAGGGTCTGCACTCCGGAAACCGTGGGTAGTTTCAGCGGGGTCGCCTATTTCTTCGCCCGCGACATCCACCGGACAACCGGTGTGCCCATCGGCATCCTCCACGCCAGTTTCGGCGGCACCCCTGCCGAAGCCTGGACCAGCCTCCCGGCGCTCAACCGCGTTCCGGAATTCAAGGCGCAGGCGGCGGAGCAGATTGCACTCATGGAGAAAACCCCGGCGGTGATCGAGACCTTCCCCAAAGACCTGGCTGCATGGGAGGCCGCCAACGGCTTGGTCGACACCTCCAACGAGGGTTTCAAAAACGGCTGGGCCGATCCTGGATTCGACGACTCGGCATGGGTCAGTGTCAACTCCCCTTTCAACCTTT
The DNA here is from genome assembly GCA_018401235.1 of Kiritimatiellia bacterium. Lineage (GTDB taxonomy): Bacteria > Verrucomicrobiota > Kiritimatiellia > SS1-B-03-39 > UBA6053 > UBA6053. The sequence goes on along the minus strand of JAGYLC010000063.1, from coordinate 11,788 downwards.
CTACCGCTCTTCAGGCTGAAAACGGCGGGGTCTTTTGGCTGCGCAAAGCGGTGGATTTACCGCCGGAAAGTGCTGGCAGGCCCTTTCGTTTGGGCCTGGGTTGGCTGGCCGAACAATATGACACGGTCTACTTCAACGGGGTCGAAATCGGCAGCATCGGCAAAGCACCGCCCGATTTTTACAGATCTCCACGCGCCTACCAGGTTCCCAAGGAACTCGTGCAGGCCGGACGCAATGTGATCGCCATCCGCTATGTCGCCCACACGGAAAAAGGAGGGTTTTATGAGCAGGCCGTGCGCATGGGGCTTCCCGTGACGGAACCCAAGTCGCTGGACAGCACCTGGAAAATCGCTTTCGAGCGCGAATTTCCGCCCGTTTCCGCGGAAGCGCTGGCGCAGCGGCCCACGCTGGCGACCATGAAAATCCAAACCACCCCGTCCGCGCTCTTCAACGGGATGATACACCCGCTGATTCCCTACACCTTCCGGGGGGTGATCTGGTACCAGGGGGAGAACAATACCAGTGCCAAGCTTGCGGAACTCTACAAGCAACTGTTTCCGTTGATGATCAGCGACTGGCGGGACCGCTGGGGTCAGGGAGACTTCCCTTTCTATTTTGTCCAGCTCGCCAACAACAGCACCGTATTCCGCGACCATAGGAATGACTCCTGGAGCGTTCTGCGCGAAGCCCAGGCCCAGACCCTTTCCAACACGCCCAACAGCGGGATGGCGGTTATCATTGATATTGGCAGCGACATCACGGTTCACCCAGAGAACAAGCAGGATGTCGGCAAGCGCCTCGCGCTCTGGGCGCGGGCCAGGATCTACGGTGAAACGGACCTCGTCTACCAGTCCCCGCTTTACGCCTCACACACGGTCGTGGAAGACCGAGTCCGGATTCGATTCGACACCGGCGGCGCGCCGCTGATCGTTGGCAAGAAGGTCGGGCTTGACCCTGTGATCGAAACCCCGGAGGCCACGCTGGACTGGTTCGAGATCGCCGGAGCGGACGGGACATTCGTCTGGGCCGACGCGGTCATCGAAGGCCCCGATGCCGTGGTCGTGTCCTCGCCCGAAGTGTCCCGGCCGACCCGGGTCCGCTACGCCTGGGCCACCAACCCGGAAGGGTGCAATCTCTACAACAAAGCCGGGCTTCCGGCTTCGCCATTTCGGCTGGTTGTGACGGAGGAGTAAATCAAAAGTATAGGAAACCATATGCATAAGAACATGATATCGTATATGTGCACTGCGCTTCTGGGCGCAGGACTTCTGGCCGGTTGCCAAAGCGTCAATCCGGAACGTGCCTCGTCGTGGCAGCAGACCGTGTTTGAACGGGCCCGGCTTTACGGCCACCGGAACTGGATTGTCATTGCCGACTCAGCCTATCCGGCCCAGAGCCGCGATGGCATTGAAACCCTCGCGACCGATGCCGACCAGATTGAGGTGGTGCGGCAGGTGCTCGCCACCCTCGCGGACCTTCATCATGTCCGCCCGATTGTTTACACGGATGCCGAGCTGCCCTACGTTTCCGAAAAGGACGCGCCCGGCATTTCCACCTATCGCGAGCAACTTGCGGGCGTGCTGGGCGATCGGCCGGTCCAGGTCATTCCGCACGAGCAGATCATCGCCAAACTCGATGAGGCCGGGGCCACGTTCCGGGTGCTGATTCTCAAGACCGATCTGGCGCTGCCCTACACATCCGTGTTCCTGCAACTGGATTGTGGCTACTGGAGTGCCGAAGCGGAACAGCGCCTGCGCACATCCCTCGGCGCCGGCAAGGCAAAGTAATCCGAACCGTAAACGCATCCAACAGGACCCTACAATGAAATCAAGTGACATGAGTGGAAAAAGAAAGATCAAAGTGATCCCGCTGGAATTGATGTACCCGTTCATTTTGGTGACATCGCTGTTCGCGCTTTGGGGGTTTGCCAATGACATCACCAACCCGATGGTCGCGGCGTTCAAAAACATCCTGCTGATCAGCAATTTTGAAAGCTCGTTGGTGCAATCTGCTTTCTACGGCGGGTATTGCGTGATGGCTATTCCGGCCGCCTTGTTCATTAAGCGGTACAGTTACCGGTCAGGCATTGTCCTGGGGTTGTTTTTGTATGCGTTGGGTTGCCTGCTGTTCATTCCATCGGGGTGGATGATGTCGTTTGCTCCCTTTCTGGTGTCGTATTTCATCATGACCTGCGGGCTGTCGTTTTTAGAGACGAGTTCGAATCCGTACATATTGTCGATGGGGCCGGAAGAGACGTCGACACAACGGTTGAATTTCGCCCAATCGTTTAATCCGATCGGATCGTTGTTGGGGATGCTGGTGGCAAAGGACTTGATTCTGGCGAGGTTGGACAAGACGGATGAAGCGACCCGGCGGGTTTTGGCGGAGACGGATCCGCAAGCCTTGAAGGTGATCAGCGCGAATGATTTTCAAGCGATCGTCATGCCGTACGCGATCTTGGGCGTGGTGGTGCTTGTTGTCATGGCGGTCTTTATTATCTTGCGGTTTCCGGGTGCGAAAGACGAACAACACAAGCCGTTGGATCTGGGCGGAACGTTGCGGCGGTTGTGGGCGAATAAACGGTATGTGGAAGGCGTCGTCGCGCAAATCTTTTACGTGGGCGTCCAGATCATGTGTTGGACGTTTATTATTCATTATGCGGCCGATTCATTGGGCATGGAGAAGGCCGAAGCCCAGAAGTACAACATGATCGCAATGGGTATTTTTGTGAGCAGTCGTTTTATATGCACGCATTTACTCAAGTATTTCAGCCCGGGCGGGCTGTTGTCCGCCTTGGCGGCGGGCGGGTTCGTTTTGATCCTGGGGGCGATCTTTTTGCCGGGGATGGCCGGGCTTTGGTGTTTGGTCGGCGTGTCGGCGTGTATGTCGCTAATGTTCCCGACAATTTATGGAATTGCATTGAAGGGGTTGGGGGATGATGCAAAGTTGGGTTCGGCGGGATTGATCATGGCGATTGGTGGCGGATGTTTCATGCCGCCGTTACAAGGGCGGATTATGGATGCGGGCGCATTTGATTTGGGATTCATGACCTTGTCCAGCGTACGTGCGTCGTTCGTATTGCCGTTGATTTGTTTTGTTGTGATTGCGATTTTCGGATTCAGGACATCAAATGTCCATCGCCACTCCCATAAAAACGGACATCCTCTCCCAAGCTTATAATTCGGATAAATATGTCAACGACGCAAAGTAAACCATACCTCCTCCCGGCATCGCCAGTAGCGGGAGAACCGTTCGCATCCGCTTCCCTGAAGCTCAACTTTAATCCGGGCTGGCAGGTGGCGCCGGGGAGCTTTCCCCGAGACGGTACGGACGACAGCGAATGGGAGTGGGTTTCGACCCCGCACACCTATCACGAGCGGGCGGCTTACCAGGGACTGATGAGCGGGTTGAAGGATCTCGGTCCGCATACCTACCGCAAAGGCTTCACCGTTCCCGGGGACTACGAGGGCCGCCGCTTGATCCTTGAGTTCGAAGGCGTCCGACAGCGGGGGCAGTTCTATCTGAACGGCCATCTGCTTGGACGCGTTTCCCACGGGGTCACCCCGTTCGGGTTCGACATCACATCGCAGGTTCGGTTCGGCGCGGAGAACCTCCTTCATGTCGAGATCGACTGCGACGACAAAGAGTTCGAGACCGGAACGCCGATGTGCTGGTTCTTTCCGGGCTTCAATTCCCTTTATGGGGGCATCATCCGCAACGTGTTCCTGCATGTCGTTCCGGAGGTTCACGCGACGTTGCCGCTCTACAGCTTCCTTGAGACCGAGGGAACCTACGTCTTTGCGAAGAACATCTCCACGGAGAAGCGGAGTGCCGACATTGGGATAGAGGTGCAGGTCCGCAACGACGGCAAGGAGACGAAGCGAGCCACATGTCAGGCGGTGCTGGTGGACCGTGACGGGCAGGAGATCGCCGCGTTCGATGCGGAACCACAGGACGTCGCGCCCGGGGAGAACATCACGTTTCGCCTCGGCGGAAACGTGGGCGGCCTGCATTTCTGGCAACCGGGCCATCCCTTTCTCTACGAGGTTTACACGATCGTCGGAACCGGGACAGGCAAGCCCGATGTGTGCAGGATCACGACCGGCTTCCGCAAGATCGAGGTGCGCGGAGCGGAGTTTTATCTCAACAACCGGGTGCTCATGACCCATGGCTACACCCCGCGCAGCCAGAACGAATGGGCGGCGGTGGGCGCGGCGTACCCCGACTGGCTCCACGATTTCTCCAATGGCTATATGGTCGAGGGCCATGCACGGCTGGTGCGCTGGGAACACACCATGCCGTCCCCGCAGGATGTCAGCTCCTGTGACCGCGTCGGCCTGCCGCAGATCATGCCCGGCGCCGACCGCGAGCAGGACTCGGTCGGACGCGAGTGGGAGATGCGCGTGGAGATCATGCGCGACACGATCATCTATTGTCGCAACAACCCGAGCGTCATTTTGTGGGAAGCCGCCAACAATGTGCTTACGCCGGATCACACGCAGGAAATGATTGCCCTGCGCGACCGGTGGGATCCGCGCGGCTACCGTCGACCGATGGGGGGCCGCTCGGAAGGCCCAGAGTGGGTCTCGTGGATGTATGGGGTGCGGAAGGAAAAATACCGGCTTTCCGTGGACACCGAATTCATGCGCGACGAATCGCCGCGGCGCTGGTGGGATTCATGGTCGCCCCCGTTTTTCAACAAGGCTGGAGAATGGAAACTCACCGACAACGCGGGCGGATGGAACCGCAATCAGGACAACATCTGCGTGATGCAGTCCATCGTCCATGAGCAGTACTACAAAGCCCGGCCCGGCACCGGCGAGGCGGTGTGCAGTGGCGGCACCCAGATCTTCTTTGCGGACTCGGACAGCTTCACCCGCAGTGTGGACACCTTCCGGCGCAGCGGACCCACCGACGCGATGCGCGTCCCCAAAGACGCCTTCTTCTGCAATCAGACGATGTGGAGCAACACCCCGGAACTCTGGACCGGCGGCAACCCATCGGTGTTTCTGCCCGGACACTGGAACTACCCCGAGGGCACCGTGAAGCCGGTGTACGTGTTTGTAAGTCCCGGAATTGAACAAGTGCAACTCCGGCTGAATGGCAAGTCCCATCCCGGCGGGAAACGCACAAACACGTTCCTCTTCACCTTCCCCGATGTGAAATGGGAGTCCGGCAGGATTGAGGCGCTGGGATTTGATGCCGAAGGGAAGGAGATCACACGGGCCTCGCATGTGACCTGCGGTGAGGCGGCAGCCATTCACATGCAGGTCATCGGTCACCCGGACGGCCTGCGGGCCGACGGGTCGGACCTCTTCCTGATCGAAACTGAAGTTCTTGACGCGGAGGGACGCCGTTGTCCTCTGGCCATGAACATCATCCATTACCAGGTTGAAGGCCCTGCAGTCTGGCGGGGAGGTATTTGGGATGAGGATGTTGCCAAATACGCAAACAGGCGGGAACTGCCCGTGCTCAACGGCATCCACCGTGTGATCGTCCGTTCGACAGAGCAATCGGGCACGATACGGATCACTGCGGCAAGCGAAGGCCTCGAATCCGCCACGGTGGAGGTGCTGGCCCGGGACGCGGGGCTGCAACACGGCATCGCCCTTTCCCTGCCGGCGGTTCTTTCTGCCGCGCTGGCGGACGAACCCGTCTACGGGCCGGATCTGGGTCCGGCGCCGACGCCTCCGCCGGAAGCGTTTGAAGTCGCGCATACCGGCGCTTCCGCCACCGGGGAAATCATCTACGACCTGAGCACCGCCTTTCCGCAGGGCGCCACCCTCGTCCGGGGGGCAAAAGACGGCGATGTGATCTACACGGACCGCCCGTGGACCTTTGAAGGCCTGCCCGAGTACCTCGTCGGCTCCGACTACCTTCAGGTCGCCACTGAGGATGCCGACGCGTCCGCAGGGGAGGGCATTGTCTTTAAAATCGGCACCGCGGGCCGCGTCTACATTGCCTACGACGATGATAATATCGACTTCCCCGTGCGCAGCAGTCCGACCCCCTTCAGCGAGACAGCGGACAAGATCCACATCGGGGGGCATCCGCACACGATTTACCGCAGCGGGGCAATGAACGGCGGGGAACTGACCTACCTCGGCACCAACAGTTGGACAGCCCAACCCCCGCCCGGCCTCAACAACTATGTCGTCTTCATCAAGGCGGAAGTCGACGCGCCTGGCAAGGCCCCGTAAAACTATGACTGTGCGCCCGCCCCGCACCGGCCCCGACTTGCGGCTTGCGGTTTTGGGTATCCGCCTGTACACTGGCGGCCATGAAACCTATCACCACCAGCGTTTTCACCTTCAAAGACTTGATCGAAGGGGGTTTTGTGTACATCGACAAAACCGCCGGGATTCGTGAGCTGTTGCGGCCCGCCAAGGCGCAGTACTTTCTTCTCGGACTTGAACAATCTCACTGACCTGACCATGGACGCGCGCTCCGCCACCCTGCTGGGCTACACCCAGGCGGAGCTTGAGGCGGGGTTCCCGGACTACATCGCCAGGCTGGCGGGTGCCCTCGGAAAGACCCGTGAAGAAAACCTCGAGGAACTGCGGGTGTGGTACAACGGCTACCGCTTTCATCCTGAAGCTTCCACGGTGTACAACCCGGTGTCGGTCATGAAGTGCTTCGATGCCCAGGAACTCAAGAACTACTTGACCTTTGACCTCACGAAACAAGCGTGCGAGGAAGTTAAGACCTAGATATTTGTATTAATTTGCAATATAAATGACTTAAAATGACGAATACAGTGTAGGTGATTCAAATCTGACATATCATCATAATTATTAAATATACTCTTATCCATGGTGTTTTTCATTCGTTATTTGCTAATATTTGCATTTAATTCTGTTTTCTTATTGCATTGAAAGCCTCTCGGCATAGTACAGGGCATATGACTATGATTCTTGAGGCGGCCTGTGTGATCGAATCGGATACAGACATCTGCGTGACGGACTTCGGAGCGAGGCCGGATTCCGGAGAAGACGCTGCTCCCGCGATACGCCGGGCGCTTGCGGCGTGCCGGGAGATGGGCCCACGTCGTTTGACCTTTGCGCCCGGGCGCTATGACCTGTGGCCGGACCGGGCAGAGGAGGTGCACCTGTACGTCAGCAACAACGACGGGGGCGTGAAGCGCATTGCTTTTCATCTGACCGGGATGGACGGGCTTGAGTTGGACGGCATGGGTGCCTCGTTCCTGTTCCACGGCCCCATGGTTCCGTTTCTGATACGGCAGTCTCACGGGATCACCCTGCGGAACCTGTCTTTTGATTTTGTGCGAACCTTCCATTCGGAAGGAAGGGTGATTGAGGTCAGCGAGGAGTCCGTGGATGTGGAATTTTCGGAGGAATTCCCCTTCGTGGTACGAAACGGGGTGCTGGTGTTCACGGGTCGGCGGAATTCCCCGGAAGCGACGACCACCGTGACCTCCGGCGAAGTCGTCTACCCCTGCGTCAGCATGTTGGCCTTTGATGCGATGAAATGCGAGCCGGCCTACATGGCCCGGGACCGACACGGACTGAGCGGGGGAATCCACGCGCAGGAACTCGGCGGGGAGCGTGTCCGCCTTTTTCTGAAGAATGTCTCGGCCACGCCGGGCGATGTGCTGGTTTTCGGACCGCCCCGTGAGTACCCGGGCATCGTGATCGAGGACAGCGTTGGTATCCGGCTGGAGGATGTCACCATCCACCACTGCGGGGGCATGGGGGTGATAGCCCAGCGCAGTGAAGATCTGTTTCTTGAGCGGGTGCGGGTGATCCCCCCGGAGGGAGGACACCGGGTTCTCAGCGCAACCGCCGACGCCACCCACTTTGTCAACACGACGGGTCGGATCGAAATGGTGGACTGTGTCTTTGAGAGCCAGAAAGATGACGCGACGAATGTGCACGGTCTCTACGCGCGGATTTCACGGAAAATTGCTCCTGACGAGATCGAGGTGGTGCTCGTCCATCCCCAGCAGCTGGGAGTGGATTTCATCAAAGCGGGCACCCGACTGGAATTCACCCGGGGACCGACACTTGAACCGCTCGGCTTTGCGGTGGTCCGCGAAGTGACGCGACTGAACAAGGAATACACTGTCGTCAAAACCCGGACATCTCTCCCGATGAGTGTAGGGGAGGGGGACGCGGTCGCCGATGCCGATGCCAACACCGCCGAGGTGCTGATCCGGAACTGTGTCATCGGCAAGAACCGGGCCCGCGGCCTTCTGCTGGGTTCCCGCGGAAAAACCGTGATCGAGGGAAATCTCTTCCATACTCCCGGTGCGGCCATCCTGTTCGAGGGCGATGCCCGCTTCTGGTTTGAACAGGCCGGGGTGCGCGATGTGGTGATTCGCGGCAACACCTTTGACAACTGTAATTTCGGGGTGTGGGGCAACGCGGTCATCCAGGTGGGGGCCGGCATGGACAACGCCGCCCGCGCAAGCAGCCGCTACAACCAAAACATCCGCATCGAAGACAATCTTTTCCGCGTTTTTGATGCGATCCCGCTGCTTCATCTCTACGCGGTGGACGGCCTGACTTTCCGCAGGAACCGTCTCGAGAAATCCACGGCCTATCCGCCGCGCGCGGAGTCTGCCCCCCGAATGTTTGTGATCGAGGGCTGCGCCAATCTGGAGATCGAAGCACCGGAGCAAACAGGGTCCTGAACCCAATGAGAAGCTCATCTTATGAAACTCAATACATATCGTTTACGTGCGTTCATCCTCATATCGACATGTTTTGCCGCAGTGCTGCGCGCTGAACTCTTCGATCTGCAGGGGTTCATTGATCAGAAAATTGCAGAGGGAGTCCGGCGGGTGGTGATCCCACCGGGAACCTATCGTGTCAAACCCCAAAACCGCAGCCATTTGTCTCTGAAAAACCTGAACGATGTGGAGATCATTGCCGAGGGGGTGGAAATGATCTGCACCGAAACGACGAGGGCCATCACCATTGAAAACTGCACGAACCTGACCCTGCGGGGGCTTACCATCGATTATGATCCCCTGCCGTTCACCCAGGGACGGATTACCGCCCTGGCCCCGGACAAAAGCTGGCTGGAGTTCGAGCTGTTCGATGGCTATCCCGATGATGAGCTGGTCCGCAGGATCGAGATATTTGACCAAACCAGCCATGAGCTGAAACGAGACACCCTCTTTAACTGGCAGCCATTCGAGTCACTCGGCAACCGCCGTTATCGTGTCGCCAAAGCCGAAGGGTATTCGTTCGATCCGGAGGTTGATCTTGAAGAAATCGGTGACCTCCTCGTCACGAACAATCACTTTGCACCTGGCGGCGGAAGCGTCCACACCATCTTAAGCAGTCACAGCAAGAATCTGGTTCTTGAAGATATCCGCCTCTACGCCAGCGACTGCTTCAGCTATCTAGAGATTTATTGCGACGGCACGACCTACCGCAATTGTTCCATAGACCGCCGTCCGCCGGAGCAGGACTTGAAACCCCGCGCCTACAAGCGTCTCCGCTCCGGAAACGCCGATGCCTTCCACAGCAAACACGCCCTGCGTGGCCCGCAGTTACTCAACTGCACGGCCAAGCATATGGGAGATGATGCCGTCAACATCTGTGGCGAGTATTATATGATCATGGGAAGCAAGGGCCCTACGCTGCGAATTCTTGCAGCCAAAGAGATCAACCTTGCCGTCGGCGCCCCGGTGGAACTGGTTTCTTACACGGGCGAGCGGCTTCCGGACGCAACGGTCACGGCCATTGCGGACGATGGCGTGGTTCAGGCCGAAGAGATACAATTCCTCGCCGCGCAACGCATGAACAAAGGAACCCAAAGACAGTTGAGTGAGCCGAGCACCAAGGCTTACGCCATCACCCTGGATCGTGAAGTCGAAATACCCCGGGGATCTGTCATCGCCTCCATGAACCACATGGGCAACGGTTTCCTGGTTCAGAACTGCGATTTTGGTATGAACAGATCCCGCGGCATTCTCATCAAGGGCAGCCAGGGTGCCCTGATCGACAATCGGCTGCATGGAAACTGGGGGAGTGCCATTCTGGTGCAGCCGGAATGGTGGTGGCTGGAATCCGGAAGCAGCAACGATGTCGAGATACGCGGCAACGTGATCAGCAATTGCCGGGACGTCGCCATTGCCGTCATGGCCAAAGGTGGAAATGGGCTGGAAGCGCCGGCAGGCGCACATAATCGCATCACCATCACCGGCAATCAGATCAGCAATTCTCCGTTTCCCGCTATCTTCGTCTCCTCAACACGGGAGCTGACGCTTGAGGATAATCGTATCGCCAACCCCCAAGGTCGGCTAAGTCCCTGGGTTTCCGAACGCATTGGCGTGCTGGAATCGGACCCTCCATTCCCGATCAAGCTGTCTAACTGCGAGTAGTTGGTATGACATGGTATTATGAACAAGCTATGGATGGATTATGAAACCTATTGAAGCATTACGAGCACAGGGCCAGAGAGTATTGATCACCGGCGGGGCCACGGGACTGGGCCTGGGTGTGGCCCGGGTCTTTGTCGCCGCGGGCGCGGAGGTCGTTTTGTGCAGCCGTAACGAGACGCAGCTCCGTTCGGCCTGTGAGGAATTGGGTTCGGCGGCGTCGTACCGGGTCTATGACGTGACCCGGCTGGCGGAGGCCGAGTCTCTGGTGGCCGGGATCGAGCAGGATCTCGGACCGATCACCGTGCTGGTCAACAACGCCGGGGTGCATCAGAAAAAACCTGCTGCGGATGTCAGCCCGGATGACTTCCAGCGCGTACTGGATGTGCATCTTTGCGGGGCGCAGGCTCTCACGATCGCGGTCGGTCGGCGCATGTTGCAGCGCGGCTCCGGATCCATTCTCTTTATTGCCTCCATGGCGTCCCTGTTCGGGATTCCGCTGGTGTTGGCTTACTCTGCGGCCAAATCGGCCTATCTGGGCATGGTTCGGACGCTGGCCACGGAGTGGGGCCCGCGCGGCGTGCGGGTCAATGCGATCGCCCCCGGCTGGATTGACAGTCCGATGATGCGCGGGGCGCTGGATTCGGATACCGCCCGGAAAGAAAAAATTCTTGGACGCACCCCGCTGGGGCACTTCGGCGAGGCGGCGGACATTGGCGAGGCGGCCCTGTTTCTTTCATCACCCTCCGCCAAATTCATCACCGGGGTCTGCCTGCCTGTCGACGGCGGCGTCTCCATTGGCTTCTAAATCTTAAAAGGGATAACGCATGAAACTCGGCTTTGGTCTTTATCGGCATATGCTGGATCAGGAACACCTTCGTTTTGCCCGCCAGTGCGGGGCCACGCATGTGGTGGTGCATCTGGTGGATTACTTCAACACCCTCAACACACGCGGCGACCAACCCACCGCCGGCGGTCGCGGCGGCGGCTGGGGACATGCCGGAGACCCGGACAAACTGTGGGACTTCGAAGAACTCTCCCGCATCAAAACCCTGATCGAATCCGAGGGGCTGATCTGGCACGCGATAGAAAATTTTGATCCGGCGCACTGGTATGACGTGCTGCTGGACGGACCGAAAAAAAATCGGCAGCTCGAGGGCATCTGCCGCATGATTCGCACGGTGGGCGAAGTGGGCATCCCCGTGATCGGCTACAACTTCAGCCTTGCGGGGGTTTATGGGCGTGTGAAGGGCAACTGGGCCCGGGGTGGCGCGGGCGGCGTGGGAATGCAGGGCGTGGTGGATGAAGCGCCCATGCCCGACGGCATGGTGTGGAATATGACCTTCGATGATAAGGCAACCGGCACCTCGGCACGCACCCGCATTTCTTCCGACGAGCTGTGGAGCCGCTTGCAGTCCTTTCTCGAAACCGTGTTGC
>JAGYLC010000062.1 GCA_018401235.1 Kiritimatiellia bacterium | reverse complement strand
TTCTCCGCACTCCTAGCAAGCTCCGAGTTTGGAAATTCTAGCCCTAGATCCCCTAAACCCGTGCGGCAAGCGCACGGGGGCTTTTTAAACTCGGAAAGACGAATGGAAACGTCTTTCCGTGATGGCATGGCATGACTATCGACACGGATGCCCAAAGGGGGGAAAGGTCCTCTCGCACTTTCAGCGCGAATCTCATTATAAAATGCCCGATCCCAGGGCTGCGCTACGCTTGCCCTGGGCTGTCGTCTGTTGTCCCGTTGGGACATACATTTCCTTATAATATGACCCTACCCGGTCAATCGGCTGTTATCCCCTTGGGACAGGCCTACTGACAAGCCTCGCATTCGCCCCCGTTCAACATGGCGTCGATGCTGCAGGCGACCTTTTGGGCCTCGGTGTAAGAGGATGCGGCATCGTCATCGGCGGGAGCCTTGGCTTTCTTGACGCTGACTGTGGCCTTCTCAATGTTCGAGGCTCCCAGGGTGCGCAGGTAATAGGTGGTTTTCAACCCGGATTTCCAGGCCGCGCGGTACATGTGACTCAGGGATTTAAGGTCCGGATTGCCCATGAACAGGTTCACCGACTGCGACTGGTCAATCCATTTCTGGCGGCGGGCCGCCGCGCGGATGATGTAATCGAAATCAATTCCGAAGGCGGTCGCGTATTTACGCTTCAGATCATCTGGGATCCGATCCACATCGCCCAGCTCTCCATCGAAGTATTTCATGTTGTCCCGCATTTCCTTATCCCAGAGTCCGCGCGCCTTGAGGTCGCGGACCAAACTGCCGTTGAGCACAATGAAGTCGCCCGACAGATTGCTTTTCACAAACAGGTTTTTATAAATGGGCTCAATGCAGGGACTGGTGCCCATGATGTTGCTGATGGTCGCGGTGGGGGCGATCGCCAGTACATTGCTGTTGCGCATACCGTTTTTGACGATTTTTTCCCGCAGAGATTTCCAGTCCATCTTCCCGCCCCGCGGCACATCCACCTGCACTCCGCGCTCTTTCTCCAACAGATCCAGGGTGTCCGGAGGCAACAGGCCCCGCTGCCATTTGGATCCGGTGTAGCTACTGTAGGTTCCCCGCTCTTTGGCCAGGTCACTCGACGCTTCATAGGCGTAGTAGGCAATCGCCTCCATGAACTCGTCGTTGAATTCCACCGCCTCTTCGGAAGCATAACTCACATCCTTGAGGAACAGCGCATTGGCCAGCCCCATGATGCCCAGTCCAATCGGACGATGACGCAAATTCGAGGTCCGCGCCGCTTCGGTGGGATAGAAGTTGATGTCGATCACGTTGTCCAACGCGCGGATGGCCACCCGGATGGTGTCCCGCAGCTTGTCATGATCCAGACTGCCGTCCTCCTTCAAATGTGAATCCAGCACCACCGATCCCAAATTGCACACCGCGGTTTCATCTTCACCGGTGTTCAGAGTGATTTCGGTGCAGAGATTGGAACTGTGAATCACCCCGCAGTGATCCTGAGGACTGCGGATGTTGCAGGGATCTTTGAAGGTGATCCAGGGATGTCCGGTTTCAAACAACATTTTTAATATCTGCTTCCACAAATCAATCGCGGGCAGGCTGCGTCCGAAGATTTTACCCGCTTTGGCCTGCCGTTCGTAATGGGCGTAGCGCTCTTCAAAGGCTTTACCGTAGAGATCGTGCAAGTCCGGGGTTTCATTGGCCCGGAACAGGGTCCACTCCTCGCGGGCCTCCATCCGCTTCATGAACAAATCGGGAATCCAGTTCGCGGTGTTCATGTCGTGGGTGCGACGGCGCTCGTCGCCGGTGTTTTTCCGAAGCTCCAGGAAATCCATGATGTCATTGTGCCAGGTTTCAAGATAGGCGCAACCGGAGCCTCGTCGTTTGCCGCCCTGGTTCACCGCCACCAACTGATCATTGTGCAGTTTCAAAAAGGGAATCACTCCCTGACTCTCCCCGTTGGTCCCCTTGATGTAGCCGCCGGTTCCGCGAACCGACGTCCAGGACCCCCCCAGCCCTCCGGCCCACTTGGAGAGGAACGCATTTTCGGAAATCCCGCGGATCATGATGCTCTCGATGCTGTCGTCCACCTTGTACAGGTAACAGGAGGAAAGCTGACTGTGCAGGGTTCCGGCATTAAACAGGGTCGGGGTACTGCTGCAGAAGCGACGGCTTTTATAGAGGCTGTACAATTTCACAATCCAGCCTTCGCGGTCTTCCGGTTCCTCCAGGAACAGTCCCATAGACACCCGCATCCAGAAAAATTGAGGGACCTCCAGTCGCTTCGCCGGGCCGCGCTTGTCCACAATCAAATAGCGATCATACAAGGTTTGAATTCCCAGATAATCGAATCCCAAATCCGCGCTCGGATCCAGAGCTTCCGCCAGACGTTCCAGATCGTATTCCAACAGTTTGGGCGACAAACGCTCCACTTCCACTGCGGTTTCTAAATACGTTTTGAATCCGCGGCGATGCGCGTCCCTCAACTGGCCGATGCCGTCCTGCAGAATATCCCAGTCCAGCACTTCCTCGTAGAGATAGGTCAACAACATACGCCCGGCGAATTTGGCGAAATCCGCGTCGCGCTCGATCAAGGATTTTGCGTTGAGCAGAATGGTTTTTTTAAGGTCTGCCTCATTCATTTCGTCGTAAATGGATCGACGCAGCTCGGCTTCAATCTCGGACTTGCTCAAATCCAATTCCAGGCCCAGGCCCGCATATTCGATGCGCGCCCGCATATCCGCACCGTCCCACAGGAACGAGCTGCCGTCCGTGCGTAGCACCCGAACCAACACCGCCTGGTCCTGCTCCTCTGCTTCCTGGACCTCGGCGGCCCGTTGCAGGGCGCGGCGGCCCCGATACAAAATGTAGGCCTCGGCCGCTTTGAAATGCCCGGCCTTCATCAACTCCTCCTGCACCAGATCCTGCACATCCTCGATATGCACCATGGCCTGACGCCCTTCTAACACCCGCTCGTTCACCGCTTGAGTTACTTCAATCGCCGGACTACTGTCCAAATGCAGGGCCAAAAAGGCTTTGCGTACGGCAATTTCAATCTTGTTGGGATTCCAGGGTACCAACTGCCCATTCCGACGCAGCAGTTGCGTGCTCACCTTCGGACCCGCAGTCTGATTCATCACTTCCGCCGCCCGATGGGTAACCAAGCTGCGCGCCACATCGTAGGCCTCCTGCCGTACCAGTGCTTTTTCAATGGCCAAGTGCAATTCCTCGCGACTCACCTGTTTCCGACTCCGACGCTCCGTAAGGGCCACCAGCACCTCCGCCACCTTGCCGGTGATGTCCGCGACCAGTTGACAATTCTCGTCACTGAAAATGTCCTTCTCCTGTTCACGCGAAAGCAGCAACGTGGTGAGCGCGTCGCCCACGATTTCCGCGACCTCGGCTGGAGACAGATCTTTCTCCACCCCGTCCGAAGTCAGGATCAAATCCATCGGAGAGTGCTCTGACACCACATCGGCCCAATTAAACCGTGACGTGTCCTTGCGCGAGCGCAGGGCGTGTTGCTTCAACAACTGATCTTCTTCAAGGGTATTGGTATTACGAATCATCTTTCTCTTCCTTTCTGGGGTTTTATCGGGGGTGTTTAAAATTAATAATTACAGTTCGTCGTCATCGACCATGGCCAGAGCAGACGACTTCTGATATTCGGTGACCCGACCCTCGAAGAAGTTCTGTTCTTTTTGAATATCCATCATTTCCGCCAGCCAGGGAAAGGGATTCTCCACCCCGGATTCCAGCGGTTCCAGTCCGCAGCCTTCCAATCGCCGATCCGCGATGTAGTCGATGTACTGCGAAAATTCGTCTATACTTAAGCCCACCGCGTTCACCGGCAGACAGTCGGCAATGAAATTTTTCTCCAGGTCCTTTGCCTCCTTCATCAGATCGCGCAATTCCTGCTTGAACTCATGTGTCCAAATGTCCGGATTTTCCTCTTTCAACGCCGTCAACAAACTGCGCAGCAACTCGATGTGATTCGACTCGTCGCGCAGAGTGTAGCGGAACATTTGCCCGATGCCCGGAAATTTGTTCTGACGGTACAGGGCCAGAATCATACCGAATAGACCATAAAACTGGGTACCCTCCATGCATTGACCAAACAGAAACAAGTTTTTGGCGAAAAGCTGCTTGTTTTCCAGCAGGGTCAAATCCAGATCCCGGCGCAGGGAACGGGACACCTTCATCACGAATTCGTTTTTACGGGTGATGGTGGGCACGTCCTCGAACATCGCCTCGCACTCGTGCGGATTGATTCCAAGAGAGCTGATCATGTACAACAGACTGTCCGCGTGAATGTTTTCCTCGTGCGCATGGCGTCCCAGCACCAATTTCAACTCGGGAGCGGTCACCTTCTCGCGGATCACATGCAGAATATTGTCGCCCACGATCCCTTCCGCCGCGCTGAAATATCCGATTCCCATGCGAATGATCCACCGCTCCACATCGCTCAACTGATCCATGCTCTGCCACTGCTCGATATCCTTCTGCATGGGGATATCCTCGGGTTCCCAGTGATTCGCCTTCATGGTCTGATACAAATCGTAGGCCCATGCATATTTCAGCGGCAACAGGTTGAAAAACACGCTCTCACGACCATTAATCACTTTTTTTTCGGAAAACGCCTGCTCGGCTTTTTCCTGATCCAGCACAAAGTTGCGGGTTCCCACGTTAAAGGTTTTTTCATTGGCCATAGTCGATCATCCTTGGGTGTTAAGATAGGTTTTTAGTTAGTAAAGAAAAGAATTCCAGAGCCTGGACCCACAGTTTCGAGGGACACAGGGACGGCTTGTGTCAGAAATATGTAAACTTTCACCCTCGGTTCTGTCAACCCCATAACCACAACATATAGTGTGTTTTTTCCGAAACCATCATTTTAGCAACATCCAGTAGTGTATAAGCCGGGGACGAAATATGACAACATTCTACCCTTCCGAGCTTCGGAAGCTTGACTATCAACGATTTCCGAACATCGGAATTTCCGATGGAAGTTAAAAATGTAAGATAGGCATTCCTGCCTGTCGGTCCGGAAGGCCCCCTGTCACTGGAACAGAAAGAATGTAAGATAGGCATTCCTGCCTGTCGGTCTGGAAGGCCCCCTGTCACTGCAAAAATCAGGTTGAAAAAATGCATGTTTTTCATCGTTTTTCCTCTGGTATGAGAGGACCACATACGCTACTCTATATGACGAAATGCATGATCCAATAGATTATCATCTCCCATCTCTATATCCGATTCCCCGGCAACTCCGCCGGGAATACGCGGGTGCATATGAACAACAACATAAGGATACTTACATGAAGACCCCATCTAAAAACCAGTTAATGAAATGGCTCACCCTCCTGCTGGGCGCGTGTTTGACCCTCGCCTGGGCGGGATGCAGCGATTCCACGGAAACGGCTCCTACCATGGAAGAAACCATGGACGCCGCGGAAGAAACGGCGGAAGATACTGCCGATGCCATGGAAGACGCAGCGGAAGACGCAGTCGATGCTGCAGAAGACGCAGCGGATGAAGTCAGCGACGGCTACTGAGCCATCGCGGAACTCTCCTGATTCATACTGATATCGGGAAGATTCCAAAACAGCCTTCGCCCATTCGGGCGGAGGCTTTTTTATGTTCTTCCCGAATAGCGATTCGGGATATTCCCTAGTTCTCACCAAACCTCGAGCTTGTCTCGGGGTGCGGAGATATTCAGTTCACGATGCTTGCACCTCCATTTCCGCCACCCGCCCCTCCGCAAATTCCCGTGATGCAGCGGCTCTATTCCAACTGGTCTTATCTGATCTCTCCGTTGGCGGGAAGCCTGCTGGGGCTTGTACTGGTGTTCAGAGCAAAGGGACTCCTTCGGCTTATACGCAGCACACGTCCGAATTAGTCGGGCTGTAAGCCCGCATCGTACGATCAGACTGACAAGAAACAAAAGACACAATTGAATTTAAACACTCTTAAATCCAAGCTTGCTCCTTTTTCTTCTCGCATGGAGCTTTGATTTAAGTATCACCCTCGCGTATGTCGCGACGTAAAAAGTATCAAAAAACTCGAAATCCACGAAAAACCCGATCCACTCCCAAGGTGGTGACGGGTGAGTTGGTGCTGTTGGACTCCACCAAGATCCGCCGCAAAGTGCTAGGAAACTGTAAGCGGGCCCGTACCACCTTTCAAAAGGCGGAAAAGGAATTGCAGGAATTCGAGACGGTGGTTGAACCGGCCTTTGAACGCTGGAAACGCTCCTTGTTTGGTCCACAGATTCAGGAATTGGAGTCGCTAAAACGGGAGCTTGGCGAATTGAATCAGAAAATGCAGATGCTCACCCGCATCGTAATGGAATTCGATTGTACTCCGGAGGAGGCTCTGGAGATGTACGAAAAGCAGCAAAAGGCCGGGCAGGAACCCCAAACGGAGGAGGAGCGGGTGGCCTTTGAAGAGCGAATGCGGGAGGAGGAAGCAAAGCGGGAGGCCTATTACAAGCAATTGGAAGAGGACATGCGTGATTTCGAGGAGGCTCTGAGGGACTTTTTGAAAAAAAACAAGTACCCTTTAAAGCACCGTCTCGATCGTGGGGTAAGACCGGAAAAGGTTCTTCAGGAATTTCTGGAGGCGTTTATCTATCAGGGGGAGTTGACCGAGGAGGAACTGATGATGTTGATGGCCAGGGAAAGTGTGCGCGACATGCTGCGCAAGGCAGGTCTGATCGGGGAGGACCCGACTTCCATATCCAAACAGGATCCCCGCCACGCCGCCAACGTGGAGGTGCGCATCAAACAGCTTTCACGGGAAATGGCCTTTGCCCTGCATCCGGATCAATGCGGGGAACACGATGAGGAGAAGCTGGAACTCTGGCACCGGGTCCAACGCGCGGTCAAAGCAAAAGATCTGGACGAATTGGAGGTCTTGCATGCCCATATGCAGCTGTTGCTGGGAGATGTGAGCCCCAACGTATCTGTTTCGAAATTGCAGGAATTGACCGAAATGTACCGCGGGTCACGGGCGGCGCTGCGCCGTCAATTGGCCCGTTTCCGAAATCGCCCCGCCTGGGGATTTCACAAAGCAGGGGAGGCGGAGAAAAACCGCCTGCGGCAAGAGCTGCTGCGCGAGTTGCGGCGTGAGAAACACGAGGTGGAAACCCAGCGGGAAGAACTGGTTTTTGCCCTGGACTCCTTTATGGATTCGGGAGGACTCCAACGGGAATTCGATATTCTGGACCTGTTTTTCGAGGACTGGTAGATTCATTTTAAAGTCTTGGGCAGCCCCTCTAAAGTAACGCCTTATTTGGAAATCTCCAAATCCACCCTGCAGCGGCGTCGCGCCTCCGGTAAATTGGATCCGCCAGAATCCGATCAGATCCTTAGGTATGCGCGTCTGGTTGGCAAAGCCGCGGAGGTCTGGAGTCCTCATAGGTGAAAATTCTTAACAGGAACCGACGGTAATTTCTGGGATGACGATTCGTACGATTCAAGACCTCACCAAAATGGGTTTTTAAATAAATGCAATTACTGTTTCCATGAATAAGTACCAGCACATGGTGTGTGAACAGATCACGTAGTGCTCTTTAGCTAAATTTCAGATGAGTGAATCCCTGAATTGCTAGTTGATAATCGGTTACTATTATGCCTTGAAAAGGTCCGGGCGGGTCGGGGGTTCAAAATTTCTCCATTTTCAGTTGCTATTTATTGATATTGTATTATCATTATAAACCGTTGAATCGAAACCTCTTTTTCTGGAGAACCCCATGCCTGATCCTCGTCTTCCCGTTACCGTCCTTTCCGGCTTTTTAGGTGCCGGCAAAACCACCCTGCTACACCATATTCTCGCCAACCGCGAAGGAAAACGGGTGGCTCTCATCGTCAATGACATGAGCGAAGTCAATATCGACGCCGCCCTGACCCGCGACAGCGGCATCACCCTGAAACGCGCGGATGAAAAATTGGTGGAACTCTCAAACGGCTGCATTTGCTGCACCTTGCGGGACGATTTGCTGGTGGAAGTGTCCAAGCTGGCCCGCGAACGAAAATACGACTACTTGCTGATCGAATCCTCGGGCATCTCCGAACCCCTGCCGGTGGCCCAGACCTTTTCGTTTATGGACGAGGAGGGTAACAGCCTTCAGGATTGGACCCTTCTGGACACCATGGTGACCGTGGTGGACGCGGTGCATTTTTTGGAGCAGTTCCACGGGGAAACCTCGCTGCAGGAATTGGGCATGGCGGTGTCGGAAGAGGACGAACGCGGATTGGCCGATTTGTTTGTGGACCAGGTGGAGTTCGCCGATGTGATTCTGGTGAACAAGGCGGATTGTGTATCCGAGCGCCGGCTTCAGGAGGTGATCGACGCTGTCAAAACTCTGAACCCGGTCGCCGAGGTGCTGCCTACGGTCAAAGGCAATGTCCCGTTGTCGAAAATCATGGGAACCAAACGCTTTAACATGGAAAAAGCGTCACAGTCGGCGGCCTGGATCCGGGAATTGCAAACCGAGCACACCCCGGAAACCGAAGAATACGGAATCGGCAACTTCGTGTTCCGCAGCCGGGTTCCTTTTCATCCGCAACGCTTCTGGAAATTTATTCATCAGGACTGGCCGGGATTGCTGCGGTCCAAAGGGTATTTCTGGATTGCCAGCCGCCCGAGTGTGGCCGCGATGTGGTCGCAGGCCGGGGGCATGGCGGAGTATCGTCCGGCCGGATTCTGGTGGGCGGCCACTCCGAAAGACCGCTGGCCGCAGGACCCGGCCAGCGTGACCTGGATTGAAAGCAACATGGAGGAACCCTGGGGGGATCGGCGTCAGGAATTGGTGTTTATCGGTCAGCAACTGCCCCGCGAGAAAATGATGGAGGAACTGGACGCGGCCCTGTTGACCGCGGAGGAACTGTCGCGCGGCATGGACGCGTGGAATGCGATTCTGGACGATCCGTTTCCCTCCTGGATGGCCTCGCGTGACGAAGTCGAAGAAATGGAAGTCTGAGATGCCCGCCTCCCGACTCCGTTTCGAGTATCCTCTGCTCAAGCTCGGTCGACGAGTGACGGACCAGCAACTCTGGTGTCTGGGCATTGATGTGCGCATGCCCGAATTTCCCCTGGAACAGTTGGGCTGGCGGTATCACTCACGCCCGGTCAAAAGCAAGGGCTGCGGCCGTCTGTCCGGGGTGCTTCCAAACGAGGGCCATGTCTCGCTCTGGGGGTTCGGTTTCGTGGCCTGCGACGTGCCCCACGGCGCCCTGTGGCTGGACCGCAAGGGATTTCGTCCACAGTGTGCCGAAGGATACGACCCCAACCGCGCGGTGTGCGAGAGCAACCAGTTGCCTCCCTTTCATGCGCCTCAAGCAGAAGAGGAGGTGGATCGGGTCTTGTATATACTTGGCCAGCTTGCCGACCGCATGGCCGAACACGAGGAAGACGTCCTGGCCATCCTGGGCGAAGACTACCGCCGCCAATGCCTGGTGCAGTGGAAATTCGCCCGCAAGGCCCTGGATGTCCATGAACTCCCCCAAGCCTGGCGGGAAATTTCCGCAGCCACGAAGGCATTGCGCACCGGCCATATTCACGCAGGGAGGTCGGCATGAGCACCTCCCCGGAAGCCATGGACACCAGTGGCAATCACCGCTTCGCTTTTCTGGCCTGGTCCCCGAAAGAAAAACCCGCGCCCGAAAACCGGATTCCGGTCACCCTGTTTTCCGGATTCCTGGGGGCGGGTAAAACCACGCTGCTCAAACATCTGCTGACCGACCGTCCGGGAGGACAATTCGGTCTGGTGATCAACGATGTGGGGGCCGTGAATGTGGATGCGAATGATCTGCGCCGCAACTTCCCGGAGGGCCGGGGAGCGGTGCAAGTTCTCAGCGAACTCACTCAGGGCTGTATCTGCTGTTCGATCGGAGATGAACTGGCGGACGCGCTGGTCTACCTGCTGGAAAACAGCAAACCCCGACACATCTTCATCGAAGCGTCGGGCGTGGCCAATCCCCGGAACATCCTGCAGACCTTCTATAGCAAAAACTTTGCCGGACACTCCCTCTTGGACGCCTTTCAAATCGCCAATCTGGTGACGGTACTGGATTCCGCTTCCTTCCTCCGGGAATGGAATCGCGAGTTGGGAGATCACAGCCGCCGACGCCGCATTTTCCTCAACGATCCCCGCCGTCCCTACATGGAATTGATCATGGAGCAGATCGAAACCTGCGACCTTCTGGTGCTCAACAAACAGGATCAACTGCAGGAGGCGGAGCAACAGGAGGTGGACGGCATTCTCGCGGAGTTGAATCCGCGCGCGCAACGCCTCCCCTGCTCCGAAGGCCTTATCGATCCCGCCGAGTTGATGGACACCTGCCGCTTCGACCTACAGGCCACCCAGCACGGATCCAGCCTGCATCGTCACTTGGAAGTGTCGGCTCCGAAAGAAAAAGACGATTCACATCATCACCATGAGCATACCCATGATTCTCATCACCATGACCACCATGGATACGGCCTGACCGTGGTATTCAACGACCGCCGCACCGCGGGTTCTTCCGGGTGCCGTTCGAACTCCCCGGTCTGGTTCGGGCCAAAGGATTTTACTGGACCACTGATCAGCCGGAGCGGTGGGATTCTTTCGCTGGCCAGGCGTCCTGCGCGCTCGCCTCGCGGGCCCCGGTACATCGACATGCTGCGGCGGGGGCACCGCCTGGAGAGATGCTTGAATACATTCAAAGCGTGTGGGAGGAACCCCGGTAGGTGACCGCCGACAGGAAATCGTTTTCATCGGGTAAACCTCGATTCCGAACAGATCCAAACGCCCTCCGAAGCCACCTGATTCGACCCGGATACCGTGGAACACCCTGGAGCGACGGCGCCCCGCCGTCTTCACCTCGAGCGTAACCTGTGACCGAAAACCGCTTCAACGTCATCATCGTCGGCGCCCGCGCAGGCTGGGGCAGGCCTGGCGTGAAGGAGGCCGGGGTCTCCTAATGTCCTGGTCGTGGACGCGCGGGAAATCGGGGCCTCCTTCCGCTGGCCCGGAGAAACCTCTGCTCACCCCCTTTTTCCGGCCCAACCGGATGTCAGGATTTAAATTCCGTATTCCCGAATGCCTCGCCTGCCGAGCGCGTGGTCTGCGAACACCCCTCCGGAAACGAATACGCTGATTGGCTGACGGAACAGGTGCGTCAACACGGACTGCGTGCGGCCTGTCCGGTTCGGGTGCGGAGCGTAACCCGGGAGGATCCGTTTCTGAAACTGGATACCGACAAAGGCGAGTATCGCTGTCGCGCCCTGGTCTGGGCTGCCGGCGAATTTTTCTTTCCACAGCGACAGCAATTTCAAGGGGCCGAACAGACCCTTCACTATGCCGAAGTGAAATCATGGACGCAGTGCGAAGGCGATCACCTGGTGGTGTTGGGAGGAGCGGAAAGCGGGATTGATGCCGCCTGCCACCTCATCGGCCTCGGAAAAACCGTGACCGTACTGGATCGGGGCGGAGCCTGGATCAAAGAACAAGGAGATCCCAGCCTTGTACTCTCGCCCCACACCCGCAGCCGCTTTCGGGCGGCGCAGGCCACGGGCCGACTGCAGC
Source organism: Kiritimatiellia bacterium (assembly GCA_018401235.1). Classification (GTDB taxonomy): domain Bacteria; phylum Verrucomicrobiota; class Kiritimatiellia; order SS1-B-03-39; family UBA6053; genus UBA6053. The sequence goes on along the minus strand of JAGYLC010000062.1, from coordinate 1,104 downwards.
TGGAGCCGGGCGTATCCGTGGTCCGGGTGGAAAATCAGGGCGACGAATACAGCATCCACGGACAGGACGGTCAAACCTTCCACTGCGACGGCCCGCCCATTTCCTGCATCGGTTTCGAAGGCGGGGCCTCGCAAATCGAGTCCCTCTGGGAGTGGAAAAACGGACAGGTTCAACTCACGCCCAACGACGAATCCACCCTCACCCCCGGCCTCTTCCTGGCCGGCCCCCAAGTCCGCCACCCCGGCGAAATTTTCTGCTTCATCTACAAATTCCGCACCCGCTTTCCCCTGGTGGCGGATGCGATCACGCAACATCTCACCACCACACCCCACTCCTATGCACACCCCTGATAAACTCAACGTCACCGTTCTCACCGGTTTCCTCGGCTCCGGTAAAACCACCCTGCTCAACCGCATTCTGTCTGAAAACCACGGGCTCCGCATCGCGGTGATCGAAAACGAATACGGAGAGGTCGGAATCGACCACGAACTGGTGATCAACGCCGACGAGGAAATCTTCGAAATGAACAACGGTTGCATCTGCTGCACCGTTCGCGGAGATCTGATCCGAATTGTCGGCAATCTCATGAAGCGACGCAACCAGTTCGATCACATCCTCATCGAAACCACCGGGCTGGCCAACCCGGGCCCGGTCATTCAGACCTTCTTCGTAGACGACGAAATGAAGGAGAAAATCGCCCTCAACGCCATTGTCACCCTGGTGGATGCCCGGCACATCTCCCTGCATCTGGACTCCAGCGACGAGGCGCTCAGGCAAATCGCATTCGCGGATGTCATCCTGCTCAACAAAACCGATCTGGTAACACCCGGCGAACTGGATGCGCTCGAGGCCCGGATCAAGTCCATCAACACGGTCGCGAAAATCCGCCGCTGCCAAAACGCGGACGTGCCCATCGACAGCGTGCTGAACGTGGGCGGATTCAATCTGGACCACGCCATCGGACGCGATCCCCGCTTTCTCGATCCGGAATATCCCTTCGAATGGGGCGGCATTCTCGACAGTCCGGCCGGAGAATTGGTCCTGGAGGCCTCGGAGAATCCCGACCCCTCCATGACCGCCGTGATCCTGCCGGTGGACGCGGCC
>JAGYLC010000061.1 GCA_018401235.1 Kiritimatiellia bacterium | reverse complement strand
GAAATGCCCGCGTCGGTGCAGGAATACGCAGATCAGTTGGATGGGCGCTGCATGTTGGTCCGCCGCCTGACCATTCTGCCGGTGGAAGCTATTGTGCGGGGGTACCTGGCGGGGTCGGGCTGGGTGTCCTACCAGAAAGAGGGAACCGTGTGCGGGATTCCGCTGCCCGAGGGGTTGAAGCAGTGTCAGGAATTATCGGAACCGCTGTACACCCCCAGCACCAAAGCGGCTCTGGGCGGACACGATATCAATATCTCCCCGGCCGATGCTAAAAAAATTCTGGGAGCGGAGTACGCAGGGATCATTGAAGATACGTCACTAAAGCTGTATGGACTGGCTCGGGAATACGCGGCGGAACGCGGAATTTTGCTGGCGGACACCAAATTTGAATTCGGGCTCAACCGGGAGGGTCAGGTGGTATTGGGAGATGAGATTCTCACTCCCGACAGCTCCCGTTTCTGGCCCGCAGAGGGCTATGCTCCAGGGCATGATCAGCCCAGTTTCGACAAGCAGTTCGTACGGAATTACCTGCTGTCTATCGACTTTGATAAACAGTCACCGGTGATGCTTCCGGATGAGGTCATCGAGAAAACTTTAGCCAAGTACCAAGAGGCCTACGCTTTGCTGGTATCTTAATTCTCACCCTTGAGGTTGTTGAGAGCCTCCAGGGCCCGGTCGCGGGCTGAGTGGTGATCCACCATGGGGGCGGGATAGTTTTTGGGAGGGGAGGGGGCGGTCCAGGGTTCGTGCAAATATTCGTCGGGAAGATCGCGGAGTTCCGGGATCCAGCGTCGCACATAGCTACCGGAGGGGTCGAATTTTTTACTTTGCAGCATGGGGTTGAAGATTCGAAAATAGGGAGCCGCGTCTGCCCCGCAGCCTCCGGCCCACTGCCAGCCGAAGCTGTTGTTGGCTAAATCTGCATCGATCAGGGTGTCCCAAAACCATTTAGCCCCCTCCTGCCAGGGCAAGAGCAGATCCTTCACCAGAAATGAGGCTACGATCATGCGAACTCGATTATGCATCCAGCCGGTGGACCACAGTTCGCGCATACCCGCGTCCACAATCGGAAATCCGGTCTGCCCGAGTTGCCATTTTTTCAGGGCCGCGTCATCGGACAACCAGGGGAAGTCCGCATATTTTTCCTGGAGGGGATGGAGGTCGGTGTGGGGAAAGTGAAACAGCATTTGCATGGCGAAATCCCGCCAGACCAATTGACGGGTATAGGCCTCGATACCGGTACCCCCTCCCTCGGTGGCGGCGTGGGCCTTGGCTTCGTGCCAGATCGTACGGGGGCTGATTTGGCCGAAGTGTAGATAAGGACTCAAGCGGGAGGTCCCCTTCAACGCGGGAAAATCGCGCTCGCTTTTATACTGAGCCGCCGCTTCATCCAGAAAAGTCTCCATTTGCTCGTGGGCACCCGCTTCTGTGGGGGTCCACTGTTCGTACAATTCTTTGTCCCAGTCGATGCGGGGGAGCAGATCCCACTCTTCGAGCGCTTCGGATGCGGGGAAGGAGTCCGGGGATAGAAGACCTTTCGGTGTCGCCAGGGGCTCTGGCGGATCTCCTTCTTTCTGCAGAGACTTATAAAATGGTGTGAACACCTTGTAGGGATCTCCCGATCCGGTGGTCACGGTGCCGGGTTCCCACAACATGGACCCCCGAAAGCTTTTTACGGGCAGCTTTTTCTTCAAGCGGCTGTCAATTTGCACCTGTTGCGGTTCGTAGCGGCGGTTCCAGAAAATGTGTACGGCCCCGGTTTCCCGCATGAGGACTTCGAGCAACTCGCCCGGGTGGGAGCCCGACCTCAAAACCAGTTTTGAGCCCAATTCCGCCAATTGGTCCTGCAGATCGGTGAGGGCGTGATGCAGCCACCACCGGGTGGCACCACCGGGTTGCCACGGGGCGTCCGCTTCCGGGGTGTGGAGATAGACGGGAATCACGGGAGCTCCAGACTCTATCGCGGCGGAGAGGGCGGGATGGTCGTGGAGACGTAGGTCGTTACGGAACCAAACCAGAATAGGGGAGATATCGGGCATGTGAAAGTATCGAGAAATTGGGGGGTTCCTTACCGGGTGGTTTCCATTTCTTTAATGGATAGATTCCCAGACCAGCCTCAGCCCCATGTCTTTCCCCGCGTAGCCCTCAGGAGGCCGCCATTCATGGTCGATGTAGAGGGTGCGGGGATCCCGTTCCGACCAGGCGCTGCCGAGGGCCAGTCCTTCCGTTGTCCATTCCCATCGGCCTCCCGCCAGATCCCGGAAACCGTATCCGAAGGCGGGACCGGGGGAGTTGGGAGGCTCCTGCAGATTAAAAAGCAGGCCCTTCGGGGGAATAGGCGGTCCAAAGCCCCAGGGAAATTCCGCGTTGGGGACACCCGCCCGCGCGGCGAGCCGCCATTCCTCTGCGCGGGGTAGGCGCAGGGTTTGCTTCCTTTGTCGGGAGAGCCACTCACAAAAGTCGACAGCGAGGGTGTGACCGGGTTGCTGATCGGAGAACGTGTTCCAGATCGCCGCGGGTATTTCTGCCTCGCTGAGGAAAAAGTCGGGAATATCGTCTGTACCTTGTACCCTTATAAAGCGCAGGGCGTGTCCGTCCGGCAGATATAGGGTTCGGCGTTCGGGAGCTTGGGTGAGCGCCGGGGTATCCAGAGACCACGCCGGTTCCGACGGTCGGAAGACCCAGGCGAGCAGACTTCCGAGTATCGGAAAGAGCAAGAGTACAGGCAGCGTCAGGCTGCGGGGTCTCATGGGCTCTGCGGGGGCTGTTTCGCCTGAATTTGCCCCAGTCTCAGGGGATAGGTGAGGCGCATACGGTCGTCGAGCATGACTTCAATCCAATACACGCCCGGGGTTTCAAATTCCACGTTCATGAAAAACTCCACGTTGGTGGCGGTATGCAGGTCGTCTTTTAAGCGCACCGGAATGGGTTTGCCCTGTACTAGCGGCGTCTGCCGGTCGGGTTTGAGGATGCGGCTGGATTGGGTGAACTCCCCCTCGCCGCTGCACCAGCGGGTGACCATGCAGATGCGGGGATATTTTAACGGGAAGTTCGGCACTCCCAGGGCATCGAACAGGCCGATGAGAATGAATTTACCGTTTTGTTCCCGGCGGACATCGTCGCAAAGAAGGCAGGATTGGAGGTCGGGTGATACGTTCATAGGTGGTTTCTTTCATATTTTCTCAGGGATTCAAGAAGTTCTACACTATTGTTTTACAGGCTACCCGTTTGAGGGTAATGAAACCCTCATGAAAAACCCCTCCTCAACCCGACTATTATGGATACTGGCCTTGCTTGCTCTGGTGGGGGCAGCGTTGCTTGTCTACGATACGCAACGGTTGAAGTCCGGTGTGGAAACAGCCTGGCAGGGGCGGACCATGGGAACGACCTACGAGATCAAACTGGCGGGCATGCGGTTGAACGGGGACGAATTATTGAGGATCCAAAAGCGGGTCAGGGATGAATTAGTCGCGGTGAACGCGGCTATGTCCACCTATATTCCGGACAGCGAAATCTCCCGCTTTAACCGTCAGCCCGCCGGAATGCCGCTGGCAATCAGTGAGCGATTTCAGGATGTGATCGAAAGGAGTTTTGAGGTGTTCGGGAGCACGGATGGTGTGTTTGATCCCACCCTGGGGGTGCTGATTGATCTCTGGGGATTCGGGGCGGGAAGTGCACCAGGTGCTCCGGTGCCCACCGAAGAGGAAATCGCGGATAGTCTCGATAATATGGGATTCGATCACATTCGACTGACCCCCGAGGGATTAATCAAGGAGATGGAGGGACTGGAAATCAACTTGTCGGCCATCGCCAAGGGCTACGGGGCGGACCGGGTTGCGGACTTGCTGGCGGAGGAGGGGTTTCGGAATATATATGTGGAAATTGGTGGGGATCTTGTGTGTAGAGGAGTGAATCCGAATGGAATTCCCTGGCGCATCGGAATAGAGGTTCCGGAACCGGGGGCGGAAAGGACCGCCATGCGGGTGTTGTCTCTTCACAACCGGACCCTGGCCACTTCCGGCGATTATCGCAATTTTCAGGAACAGAAGGGTCAGCGGCGACATCACATATTGGATCCCCGGACCGGACGATCGGTGGATCACCGACTCGCCTCGGTTTCGGTGCTGGCGGCGGATTGCATGACCGCCGACGCGCTCGCCACCGCGCTGTATGTGATGGGTTCGGAGGAGGGAATGGCCTGGTTGGAGAATCATCCGGACGTGGATGCGCTTTTCATTGACCGGGGCGCAGATGGGTTCACCCTCACCGCCACTACCGGTTTCGAGGAAGCCCTGATTGCGTTTCCTTAAGGGGGTGAATGAGGAAAAAGGTTTATTCATACCCTGGAATCTTGAAATGAGTTTCTCAGGATGCCGGAAGCGTAAAACCCGTCGTATCCGTGGGGGAATAGTCTCGACTTTTCCGCGGTTTTGAGCAAGGGGAAAGGCATGATTAAAGTACGCGATCTCACCAAAGCCCAACTCGTCAACCTCAACGGCGCTCCCCACCGCATGGAGAGTCTGCATGTGCAGAACCCCTCCGCCCGTGGAGGAAGTTCGCTGTACAAAATGCGTTTCCGCAACTTGATTACCCAGAATAAAACCGATGTGGTGTATAAAGGGGAGGATCAGTTGGAAGAGGTCAGCGTGGACACCATTGATGTGCAGTTTGCCTATCAGAGCGGGGATATGTACGCCTTCATGGACAACGAGACCTACGAGCAGTACGAACTGCCCCAGGCGGAAATCGAGAATATTCTGCCCTATTTGATACCGGATATGGAGGGAATTCGGGCGTTGATCAAAGACGGACACGTGTTGACTTTGCTGATGCCCGACGTGGTGGAGCTTGAGATCATCGGCTGTGATCCCTCCATGAAAGGGGCCTCGGCCACCTCCCGCACCAAACCCGCTACCCTCTCCACCGGACTGATTGTGCAGGTTCCTGAATATCTCGCTCCAGGAGAAGTCATTCGCGTGGATACGCGCAGCGATGAGTTTTTGGGACGGAAGTAGGGGGGAGACGTCAGAGGTCAGTAGCCACTGGCCAGAGGTCAGAAAGTGGGATAGGCATTCCTGGCTGTCGCACTGGGAGGATCCTTGGGGTTCTTTCGGAAGTTCGCGATTTGTTAAGACTTTCCCCCACGTCACACATCTCAAGGGAAGGGTTCCGCCACGAACAGATCCACCCGGGCCTGAGGCTGAGTGAGGATATACCTGTCAAAACGAGGTGATGTTCAGTCGGAAAAAGCGGAGGAATGTTTCGGAGGAGGTGGGGATGCTTAAGCGGAGACTGTGGCTTCGCTTCCGCTATGGAAACGGGCTTTGCACCAGCGACGGGGGGGGGGGGGTAAAACGGCTGGCGATTGCCGGCAGTGATCGAAACTACCGCTGGGCCCATTCCCGAATTGACGGCGAACAACTGGAGGTCTGGCACCCCGACATCCAGGAACCGGCGGCGGTGCGTTATGCCTGGGAGGATAACCCCGAAGGCTGCAACCTGGTGAATGTGGAGGACCTCCCCGCATGTCCCTTTGACTCCGATGAACTCGAACCTGGTGAAGTGGGAAATTAGGGAATTCGGAAATCAGGAAAATCAAGTTGGGGATTTTTCGAGAAAATCCTAAACAAAATCCGCCAGGACGGGGTAGCTTAAAGCCCTAATTCCAAAAAAGGCATACTTTATGACACTCAAAACAACATTCGTATCGATATTTTGTATTCTGTTGACCACCCATACCCACGCACAACTCTCGGAAAGTGTGCGGCGTGAAGGCGAGGACGCGGTGCGGCGGGGGCTGCAATGGATTCAGGAGCAGCAACACGAGGAGGGGCACTGGAGTTCTCCGCAATGGCCGGCGCTCACAGGATTTCCGGTGTGGGCCCTGTCCATGAACGAATCCACCCGCGAGTCCGAAGCGGTGGAGGCGGGGGTCGCTTTCTTAAAATCAAAGGCCAAGGAGAGTGGTGGTATTTATGTGGATCCTGAAGTGGAGACCCGCGGGGGCGGGAAATCCAACTATAACACGGCCATCTGTATGGTGGCCCTGCACATGACCGGACGCGACGATGTGCGCCCGCTGGTGTTGAAAGCCCGTCATTTTGTGGCGGCGGGGCAACACTTGGGTGACGATGTGTACCACGGAGGTTTTGGCTACGAGGCCGCAACTAACCGGGCGTATGCGGACCTCTCGAACACCTACATCGCCCTGGAAGCCATGGCGTTGACCGAGGACGCCGAGGATTTGCGCAGCAGTGGCGAACGGGCGGAAATGGATAAACAAGCGGCCGAGGCTTTCATCAGCCGCATTCAAAACCGGAAGGAAAGCAACGATGCGGAATGGGTGGCGGATGATGATGGAAATCGGGGCGGGTTTGCCTATCATCCACGGGAAAGCATGGCCGGCACCATTACCGCCGATGACGGCACGGTGTATTTTCGGTCGTTCGGCAGCATGACCTATGCGGGTTTACTCTCCCTGATTTATGCGGATGTGGACCGCTCGGATCCCCGGGTCCGCTCGGCCATCGACTGGTCGGTGCGGCACTGGTCACTGGATGCCAATCCGGGAATGGGAAATCAGGGTCTGTACTATTTCTACAACGTGTTGAGCAAAGCACTGGCGGTGTACGGAGAAAATCAACTGGTGGGAGAGGATGGCACCCGCGTCAATTGGCGCCAGGAATTGGTGACCAAGCTGGTGTCTTTGCAACGCATTGATGAAAACGGGCTCGGATACTGGAAAAACGATGAAAATCGCTTCTGGGAGGCGGATCCGGTACTGGTCACGGGCTATACCTTAATCGCCTTGCAGGTGGCGTTACAGGAATAAAATCAAGATTTTAGGTTGTTCAGTGGGTGGATTTCCCGATAGAGGCTTTCTTGTAAGAAAATACCGCTTCCATCGCCTAATCCACATTATGAACGATCTACACAACCTACTTGCCCACCTGCTGGTGGCCGAAGAACACCCTCATCTTCAGGAAGAACCTGCCTTTGTGGAGGCCCGCAACGCTTTGGAGGCTTCCGAGGAACTTCAGGCGGCCTTTTTCGAATACAAGGAGTTCCTCGAACAGTACCCGGTCTTGGTGGAACTTGGGGAAATGCCCGCGGAGACCCGCGAGCGGATCGCGAAGGTAATCTCTCAACAGGCCTCCCCTTTCACGACAGGAAAACGGATACAGTTAAGCCCCTGGGAAGTACGCAAGCAATTCGCCTGGGCCGCGATTCTGGTGCTGTTGCTGGCGGGGATGTCGCTGATTTCCACACAGATTATTCAACAACAGGAGCACCAGACACGTCAAGTAGCCCTGAACACCATGCCACCCCAGGATGCTTTTCGGGAGTATGTGGGACAAATGGTGCAAAAGGGTATGCCGTTGCAACATCGGAATTCCCAAAGCACCCAACTGGTTTCCTGGTTGCAGGAGCAGGGAGCGGGTCATTACGAACCACCGACCTCCCTGATGGAGATGAAAGGAATTGGATGTGGAATGATGGATGGACCCGCCGGAACAATTTCGGTGATCTGTTTCGATACGGAACAGGGGGTGGCGCATCTGTTTGTCACCTGCGCTAAGAGTCTCACTCTGGAGGCCTCCAGTCCCCCTAAACGCCTGAAATTGTATCATCGTGAAGCCTTGCAGTGGAATGACGATTCGAACGCCTACTTGTTTATTGCGCATGAACCCGAGCAGCCCCTGCCGGAAATCTTTCTCTAAAGAGGTTTTTGTGCGGGAATACCCACCGCCCGGGGATAGGCGGTATGGGTGGGACGGCGTTTCTTGAACCAGAGGAGATGACCTCCCCCGGGTTGCGCCTGACTCCGCATCAATTTCACGGACAGACGTTCGATCGCCCGCCGGGATTCCTTCAGTTCTTTTGCCGCCTGTTCCCCCTTCATGGCCGCGAGCAGTCCGTTCACCCTCAGAAAGGGGATGGTGAGTTCCAGCAGCACCGGCAACCGTGCCACCGCCCGGGCGGTGACCAGATGATAGCACTCGCGGTGTTCGGGATCACGCCCCAGCACCTCCGCCCGCTCCGCCAGGGCCCGCACATTGGGCATTCCCAAGCCTTGGGCCAGTTCGTTCAGAAAACGCACTTTTTTCGCCACCGAATCCACCAGGGTCCACTGTATGTCCGGTCTCATAATTGCTAAGGGAATTCCGGGGAAGCCCCCGCCGCTTCCCAAATCCAGGGCCTTCTGATTCAAATCCGCTTTCAGATCCGGAACCAATAGCAGGCTGTCGAATATATGCCGCATCCACACCCCCTCCGCCTCCCGGACCGCGGTAAGGTTCATGTGCTGGTTCACCTGCAACAATTGATCCACATAGGCCTGCAACAACCTCAACTGTTCGGGAGAGGGATGCAGATCCTGCTCTTCGCAGGCGGATAAAAAACTGGCGGGGATTTCAGACATGCCTCCCGCCTATATGCCATCGGGCCCGGATGTCACGATCAGGAACTCACTGATGTAGGGAAAGTCATTTTATCTGGATCCCGATTTCTGCTCAACGAGAAAATGACTTCAACACTACAATGATAGTAAGCGTCAACGAGAAGACGGATGCTCTGGTGCGGTTTGCACGCGATCATGCATTCGGCAATGGTAAACGAGCACGTTGCACTCCGCCTCTTTTCGAGAGATATGAAAAATAGTTCGCCAACTGTTTCCTGCATATGGATGTGTGAGTCGTTATTTCATCATGAAAGCGTGGAGCGGGCGCATCTTGCGCCGGAATCTCTGTATGACGCTAACCAACACGCGACAGGCGATTCCTGGAGGTAACTCCCCGTGTGCCGGCACCACGGATTCTCGGTGGGTCGGCTGTGAGGATACCACTGGCGCCTTTCCGAGCCCTGGAAACCCATCCCCCGGATCTTCCGCCGCTCGGAATTTTAAAAAAACCACGGAAAAACACCGAAAACACGGAAGCAACAATTTAAATACAACATATCACTCAATCTACTGTGCTTTACAGACTACATTCGGAACCTCTCTCTTCATCCCTGGTGGTTTCCGAGTATTCAGTGGTTTGTTGATTAATTGCAAAACAGGATAGCTTACTAGCATGAAAATACCATCTTTCTGCGGTATTCGCTATTTTGGGCCTTCTTTGGCTGGGATTATGATTCCACGGGTGAGCCTATTTGGGTTCCGGCGAAGAAGGTGTCATCGAAAGTGTGAAAGGGTTGCCGAAAACGGAAGCGGAGTGGAAAGAAAACTCACGGCGGAGGAATTCCGGATTTTACGCAAGCAGGGGGACGGAGCGGGCCTCCATTTCGGGTATGTACTGGGACTGTCATGAAAAAGGCATTTACCTTTGTGTGGGATGACAACCCGCTGCTTTTATCGGAAACGAAATACGACAGTAAAACGGGCTGGCCCAGTTTTGGGAACCAGTTTCCGAGACCGCGATTGAAACCCGCGAGGACCGTCGGCTGTGGAGTGTGCGAACCGGAAGTGATTTGCACCACCCGGGCAAGGGGCATTTGGGGCACGTGTATTCGAGGATGGCCTACCCACCGGACTCCGCTACTGCATCAACTCATCCCGCTCAAGTTTCAGGCGGCTGATACGGATACGAACAAAGCCCCGTTCCTAAAATCATCCAAAATTACCCCGCCAGCCCGCCTGCGGGTAGTGTAGATGCGGGATGCGCAACCCTCAAAAGCGGGTGCGTTGCTTTAATGGTAAAGCCTCAGCCTTCCAAGCTGGTCACGCGGGTTCGATTCCCGCCACCCGCTCCACTTTTTTTATGCATTCACTCGCGAGTGAAGGCTTTTTTGAGATGTATACTGTTTATATTCTCCACTCCGAAAAATCGAATCGGTATTATACGGGATTCACCCGCAATGTTCAGACCCGCTTGAAAAATGACCGATCAGGCTGGCATCATCCAGGACTAAGCTGGCGTACTGATTGAAGTTAGTATGAAAGTTGAGACAGAGCTTACGGAGGCACGGGTGATGGAAGTAAAAATCAAAAAAAGAGGGGTGCTGAAAGATTTCTTCTGGAAAGGAAGGGTTATCCCAGCCTACGCCTGCGGCGTGGCAAGCTTCCACGTTTACTTCCCGCCGGAGGCGGGGCTGGTCACGCGGGTTCGATTTTTACCTCAGTGAACGCAAAAGTCAGGACCTCAATTTGAAGAAGAATTTTACAAAAGTTCATCGCAAATCCAAATGGATGTTCATCGAATAAACCAAACCCGGAGCTCGCCTCGGGGTGCGGAGAGATTCAATACCGGAATACGCCCGTTCCACTTCCCGCCTTCCACCCCACCCCGCCGTTAGCTTCCAGACGCGGGAAGCCACGCGCGGGGTGGGTGGGGATTGGGGAGGGAGCCGATATCGTGAAGTGAATTTCTCCGCACTCCGAGCGAGCTCAGAGTTTGGAAGTTGATCATAAACGCACATTTGAATCTGCGAACCCTTGCTGTCAAAATACGATATAAACTGAGTTCTGGGGCCCGCCACCCGCTCCACATTTTTTATGCCTTCACTCGTGAGTGAAGGCTTTTTTGAGATGTATTCCGTGGATACACCAGAACCAATTTGTAGAACAACCCACGTCCAGACCGATTTGTGTCTAAAGAGCAGATCTAACCACCGGGGTGCGGATATTCGCTGAAATCATTGAATTGGCTGGCATCGCTTCCCCTTCCTCAGTATGTATGGACATATGAAAGTTTTCTGCCTGCTTCTGATGTACCTCCTGTCCCCCACTTTCGCGCAGCTTCATGTGGATCTGGAGGGAGGTTGGGTCTGGACGGGCCGGGCGGATGTCCGCATTCCCAGCGAGGGCGGGACCCGGTTTTCGTTTGTGGATGATTTGGATACGAACGACACCCGCTATTCCCGGATACGGGTCGGAGGCAGATTGCGCGAACGCCACCGCCTTTTCTTCACCTGGGCTCCGCTTGAGGTGGATGCCACGGGCACCTTCGCCCACGACACGCGCTTTGTGGATACCGTGTTCCCCTCCGATACCCCGGTGACAGGAACCTACGGGTTTGACAACTACCGTCTCACCTACCGCTATCGTCTTCAGGACCAGGGGAAATTCCGCACGGAGGTTGGCGGCACCCTTTTTGTACGGGATGCCAAGATCAGCCTACGCAGCGGTCCGCTTTCCGACTCGGATGACGATCTCGGGGTTGTACCACTGCTGAGTGGACGGGTGGAAGCCGACCTGGCTCCGGGTTGGATGCTGATTGCCGACGGCGACGCGCTGGTCGGTCCACAAGGACGTGCCATCGACATCCTGCTGGGCTTGGAAGCCGAGCCCCGCGAAAACCTGCGCGTTGGTCTGGGTTATCGCCTCCTGGAGGGCGGGGCGGATGTGGACAAGGTCTACACCTTCGCGCTGTTCCATCACCTCGCGTTGACTCTGAACTGGACGTTTTAGTGTATGTGGAAGGCTAGGTAAAAAACAGACCGAGTCAGCGATCTGTTTAGGGAGTGACGGTAAGGCCGCCAGCGACAGCATCGGTCAGTCGGACTGGCGGATCACGTATTTATAAAACCACTCCGCGGTGAACCCAAACCACAGCCAGACACATCAAAAAAAATGTTGTGGATGGAAACGCTTTGTAGAGGGGGTCTTTTACTTTGATATGCATGATCATGGCTCCGGCCATCAGCACGGCAAGCCATGTGCCGGCAATAAGCGCAATGAGGTCATTCCAGATTCCTGCAATCATCAAAACCCCAGCGGTCAGTTTTAGCACGCGCACCATTGAACGGAACCAGTCAGGCAGGCCATATACGCGAAATTCCTCTTCCATAGTTGTGGAATCTCCACCTCGGAAAATTCCCGGTGACCGGTATCGGATAAGCCAAACATCAAACATGGCGGCGGCTAAAAAAAGTTGGATGAAATTTGCGATCATGTGTTTTTCCTTTTTACAATAGTAATAATGTCCTAGTCAGACCTTACAGGGATCGTCCATAGAGTATCGAGAGTAAAATGTTAATTACCAGAAAAATACCCGCCTGTGAAGCCTGCAACCAAGAATCATGAATCCGGATGCGCACTCCCACTCCGGCAGCCATTTGCAGGGCAAGTCCTGTCGATCCAATGAAACCAAGCAATGGAAGCCATGGAGCCAAAAGAATGGCAATGGCCCCCAAGAGTTGTGTAACCCCAATCAATTTACGTAATTTCGGGAGGCCAAAGCGCTCGAATTCACGGCGCATGCTGGATGTGCCCAGGCAGGCCCCCCCATAGATCAGGAATGCTAGGGCGGTGGGGATTCCAAGAAAGATGTGAAACAAAGCAGGCATTAAGCAGGTCTAAGCCATTTTCGGGAAAGTACAACCCCGCAAGGTTATCATAGATCAGTAGAATCGGAAAGATGCCGGGTCCGGACTCGCCGAGCCGATGTCCGCATTCTACTGTAAACAGGCTTTTCACATCGGCCTCATTCGTCCAAACGCGCCAATTCGGGTTCGCGGTCGGGGTGGGCGGGGTAGATGAGGGGGACCAGCCGGGCGGGGTCCGTGGTTTCCGCCCATACCTCCACAGACATGAATTTGCCGGGACGGGGATTGAGGAGCAGATACTCGATCCGAAAGTGCAGATGCACATTCTGTTCCATCATGCGGGCGATTTGCTCCCGGTACACTGCGGGAATGAAGCCGACGGATTGTTTGTCCTGATGGCTGAGGGGTTGTTCAGGGGAAGGGAGTGTCAACTCGCTTCCAACGGGAGGTGGTTGATCGGGGACGAGTCCGGACGGGTGGATGCGACCAAGAAAGTAGAGGGTGGTGCTTTCGGATCGGACGGGGAGTCCAAGCAGGAGTACGA
>JAGYLC010000060.1 GCA_018401235.1 Kiritimatiellia bacterium | reverse complement strand
ACCGCAAAGGATCGATTACACCCGGCAAACTGGCCGACTTTACCGTGCTCTCGGCGGACCCGCTGCAGACGGACCCCTTTGAACTTGATGCCATCGAGGTGCTCGGCACCTTCGTGGGCGGACACCAGATTTTTCCTCAAACCTCCTCCAACCCCCTGGACGTACTCAGCAAATGAACACCCTTCCCTACCGACTCGCTATTTTCGACATGGCCGGCACCACCGTGACCGACCGCCACGAGGTCGAAGCCGCTTTTAAAAACGCCTGCCTGCACTCCGGACTGGAGGATGTGACCGACGCCCGGATTCGCGCCCTGCAGGGCTACTCCAAAAAAGCGGTGTTCCGTTTATTGTGGGGTGAGCGGTGTTCGGGAGACAAAGCGGAAATTGAAGAGCGGACCACCGCCTCCTATGAAACCTTCAAAGAAGTGTTGGAGGCGCATTACGCCGACCATCCGGTGACCCCGACCGAAGGCGCGGAGGCCTGCTTTGCGTTTTTGCGGGAGCGGGGAATTCCCATCGCCCTCACCACCGGTTTCTACCGCCGGGTCACCGATTTGCTGCTTGAACAACTGGGCTGGCTGGAAGGCTTGAACGAAGAGCGGGTGGGAACCGGGGAGAACCGGGTGATCGATTTTTCCATCAGCGGCGAGGAAGTCCCGGCGGGACGCCCGGCCCCGGACATGATTTTCAAGGCCATGGAGGCGCTGGATGTGGACGACGCGGGGGCGGTCATGAATTTCGGCGACACCCCGGTGGATATTCAGTCGGGCCGCAACGCGAATTGCGGCAAAGTGATCGCGCTCACCAACGGCACCCATTCCCGGGAGGAGCTTGAGGGCGGGGGCGCGGATGTGCTGCTGGCCTCGCTGAACGATTTTCCCGAACTTTTCAACACCTGGACTCACTCATGAAAAACACCCCCGCTTCCATCCTGCTCAAAACCCTGCGCCTTTCATTCGCATTCCCGCTCCTGGCGCTGCCGCTCCTGTTTTCCGCCTGCGGAGGGGGGAACCCGGGGGAATCCATTGTGGTGTACACCGCGCTGGAACCGGACGAGTGGCCGCGCATGATCGGTAAATTCAATGAACACCATCCCGACATCGAGGTGCGGGTTCTGCGCGACTCCACGGAAATAATCGCCTCCCGTTTTTTGAACGAGCGGAACAATCCGCAGGCGGATGTCATCTGGGGACTGGCGCTTTCCCGGGTCGCCCATTTCAAGGAGGAGGGCTTGCTGGAGAGCTTCGAGATCGCGGACAGCTCGCATATGCGCGAACGCTTTTTAGACAAGGAGGATCCGCCCTCCTGGGCCGGACTGAGTGTGTGGATGAGCGCCATTATCGTCAACCGCATCGAACTGGACCGTCTCGGTTTGGAAACCCCGCGTTCGATGGCCGATCTGATCCGCCCCGAGTACAAAGGCAAAATCGCGATGCCGGACCCGAACTCGTCGGGCACCGGCTACATGTTCGTCAACGCCATCCTCCAGCAAATGGGGGAAGAGGAGGGGTGGGCGTTCCTGGAGCGGCTGGATCAAAACATCCTCCGCTACACCCATTCCGGCGCCCGCCCCACCACCATGGCCGCGCGGGGAGAAGTGCCCATCGGACTTTCCTTCGGGGCCTGGGGATTCCGTCACGTGGCGGCCGGGGATCCGGTGGAAGTCATTTTCCCCTCGGAGGGTTCCGGCTGGGACATGAACTCCGCGGCGCTGGTGCGCAAAGACGACCTCAAGCCCGCGGCAAGGAAATTCCTGGAGTGGACCCTGACCCTGGAGGCCATGGAGCACTATGCGATCACCTACCCGGTGGTCGGGGACCGTCGGGTGACGAATCTCCCGGAAGGGTATCCCGAAAACCCGGAATCGCAGATGATCGAGAACGACTTCGCCTGGCTGGGGGCCAACAAGGATCGCATCCTCGACGAATTCCGCAGCCGCCTGACCCGGGAATAGCGCCATGCATTCCGCATCCACAGAGGAAGGGATTGTCCTCTCAGGGGTCTCGAAATCGTTCGGGTCCACCCGGGTGCTGGAAAACGTGGATTTGATGTTTCCCAAAGGCGGCTTCTGCACGCTGCTGGGACCCTCGGGTTGCGGGAAAACCACCTTGCTGCGATTGATTGCGGGTCTGGAGGCCCTGGACACGGGCAGCATCGCCTTTTTCGGGCGGGATGTCAGCCGTTTACCGGTCTCGCGGCGGAAGTGTTCGATTCTCTTCCAGTCCTATGCCCTGTTCCCGAATTTGACGGTCGAGGGCAACGTGGGCTACGGATTGCGTGCCAAAGGTCTGCCACGAACTCAAACCCGGGAAAAGGTGCGTGAGCTGCTGGCGATGGTCGGATTGGAAGGGTACGAAAAGCGCCTGCCGGCTCAGCTTTCCGGCGGACAACAGCAGCGGGTGGCCCTGGCCCGGGCCCTGGCGGTGGAGCCGGAGGTGCTGCTGCTCGACGAGCCATTTTCGGCCTTGGACGCCCAGGTGCGGTTGCATCTGCGCAGCGAGGTGCGCCTGCTGCAACGCCGACTGGGGGTGACCACGGTCATGGTGACCCACGACCAGGACGAGGCGCTGTCGGTCTCGGACCGGGTGTTTCTGCTTCTGGACGGGCAGGTTCGCCAGAGCGGCTCTCCCCGGGACATCTACGAACATCCGATCGACGCCTTTGCGGCCGACTTCATCGGCTCGGCCAACTGGCTGGACGGATGGCGCCGCGAAAGCGACACCTGTTTTGTCAAAGGAACGGGACGGGTGCGGGTGGCCGGGGGCGGGCGAAAGGATCTGGAGCGCGCGGCCCTGATGCTGCGTCCGGAGCATGTCCGCATTGCCGGACCGGAAGAGGCGGAGGGAATCCCGGCGGTCATCGAATTGACCGAATTCCGGGGCTCCAAAGAACGGGTGATGGCCCGGATGGAAATGGAGGGCGGAAAGGGGGAGGAAATTGAGATCGACCGGGCGGTTTCCGAGAGCCGATTTTCGACCGGGGACCGGGTCCGCCTGATACCCGACCCGGAAACGGTGCGTATTTTCCCGGAGAGGACATGAGCGGAGGGAAAACCAAAGGGTTGTTCTGGCACCGCGACGAACGCGTCGAGGCGGGCCTGCTGATGGGATTGCTGCTGTTCATGGGCCTGTTTCTGGTGTTGCCGCTGGGCATGTTGCTGTTGCAGGGTTTTCTGGATCCGATAAGCGGCGCCTGGACCGGATGGAAACAGCACCGCGAATTTATCGGGGATCCGCGATTGCGGGGGATCTTCGTGAACTCGCTGCGGGTGGCCTTGTTTTCAGCCTGTCTCTCCACCGGGGCGGCCCTGGTTTTCGCCTACGGACTGGCCCGCACCCGCATGGCCGCCATTCCTTTTTTCCGCTATGTGGCGATGCTTCCGCTGTATGCGCCCCCCATGCTCTTCGGCATTTCGATCATCGTGCTGTTCGGCCCCCGGGGCCTGTTGAGTTCGGGAATGTTGCCGGGATTGCCGTCGTTTACCGTGCCCACCCACGGCCCGGTCGGGATTGTGGCGGCCATGACCCTGTTCTGCTTTCCTCCCGCCCTCATCCTGCTCATGAGCGCCATGGGACACGCCGACGCCCGGCTCTACGAAGCATCGGAAAGTCTGGGGGCGGGCACCCTGCGCACGTTTTTCACCGTGACCCTTCCCGCGCTCAAGTTCGGATTGATCAGCGCTTTTTCACTGACCTTTATTCTGGCGTTCACCGACGTGGGGATTCCGCTGCTGTTGCCTTCCCGGGACTTCACTCTGCTTTCGGTTGAGATTTATCAGCAAGTGGTCAACCGCAACAACAACGCGATGGGCGCCACCATCTCGTTGGTGCTGCTGCTTCCCGCGTTCCTCGCGTTCGGGGCCGACCAGGTTGCCAAGCGGCGGCAGCACGCGGTGTTCTCGGCCCGGGCCGTTCCCTACCGACCCGGACCCAACCGGGCGCGGGACCGCTGGTATCTCGGTTTTTGCGGCTGCGTCGCGGTGATCCTCATCCTGTTTATACTCACCCCGGCCTTCGTGGTGTTTGTGGACACCTGGCCGTCCTCGCTGTTCGAGCGCGAACGGCTGGCGGCTTTCCGCGGGGTGGAGGTTTCGGAGGTGCGCATGTTCAGTCTGCGCCATTTTTCCACCGGCGGAACGGGACAGGCCGGATCGCCCTATCGGACCAGTCTGGGCATGGCGCTGGGCACGGCCGGACTGGGAACGGTTCTGGTCTTTCTCACCGCCTGGGTGGTGGAGCGGTCCCGGAGGCTGCCGCGTCTGCGGAAAGGAATGCAATTGCTGGCCACCCTGCCCCCCGCGCTCCCCGGTTTGATTCTGGGCCTGGGATACCTGCTCTTTTTCGTGCAGCGACAGGTGTTCGGAATTGCCAATCCCCTGCACGCGATGCACGGCACCCTGCTGCTGCTGATTTTGTGCAATCTGGTGCACTACTTCGGGATTGGATATCTCACGGTGACCACGGCGCTGCGTCAGATTGACCGCGAATTCGAGACGGTGTCCCTCTCGCTCGGAGCCTCGAGGACCACCCTGGTTCGACGGGTCATGCTGCCGGTGCTGGCGCCCGCGCTGTCCGAAGTCGCCCTGTACTTTTTCGTCAGCTCCATGGCCGGAGTCTCGGCCATGCTGTTTCTGCGCACTCCCGAATTCACTCCCGCCACCATCGCCATCATCAATCTCGAAAACGAAGGCCAGACCCAGGCCGCGGCGGTATTCGCCCTGTTTATCGTAATCACCAACCTCGGGGCCCGATTGGTCCACGATGTTGTTTCCCGGATGGCGGCGGTCCTTCGCGAACGCAACCGCGGCACCGTCGCCCATTCTCACTAACCCAAGCCGAAACAGAAACCATGCACACAACTGCCACACCCTCGAAACTCCCCGGGAGAACGACCGTTGGATTCGGTCTGCTCGCATTCCTTTTTACCGCAAGTCCGGTCGTTGCGGATCCGCTTTTCGACGAAATTCCCGGTCTCTCTACGTCGGCGCGGGAGGCCCTGCGCATTCATTTCGACGCCCGGGACGGAGTCTCGGTCGATGTCGACGGCGGGGTCACCGCCTGGGAGGGCCGTGACGGGGAGGGAAATCCCGTATACACCGCACAGGCGCAGGGCTCGGGGCCGAGCACGAATATCTCCCGCGCCGCGTCCGGAGACGCTTTGGTGTTTACCGAAGCGAGCGTGTCCGACACCCGTTTTTTGTACACCGATTTGTTCGACACCGACAGCAAACTGTTATCGTCGGGAGAGGTAACCGTATTCTGGCTGGGTTCCTACAGCGGCGGATTGCCCCAGGGCAACGGCACCCTGGGACGCTACGCCTACAATATCGCCATTCGCGGGCCGGGGGTGTCGGGTCAGGCGCGCGGAATGAGTCATCAGCGGCGGGATGCCGGACAGGTGGTGGCGGTGTTCCCGGGGTCCGGTGTGACCTATCGGGGGGACTCCATTCTCGCGTACAACGATTCTCCCACGGTCTGGCGCACGGAGTACAGCTATGTGGGCGGTGAACCCTATGGCGCACACGACTTTTTCGCCACCCATGCGGACGGCACCCGCACAAACCTGAATATGGAGCCGTTAACCGCCGCCACCATCGAATTCGCCACCTATGACCCCCACCTCTACATCGGATCCTGGAACGACGGGGTGGTGAGTTCGTCCGGCTCCGGCGGGTTCAGTTTCATCGGGGAGATGAGACAACTTCTCCTGTTCGAAGGTTCGCTGGATGCCGCCGATGTGGACGCGATTGAAGCCTGGCTGGTTTCCCGGGCCGCTGCCGGGGATGACGGGGTTGAGGATCTGAGTTGGTCCGGCGCGGTGGACGGCCAGTGGGATCGGACCCGTCTCAACTGGACGGCGGAAGGCGGCGCCGCGGCCTGGGGGTCGGACGGGTCGGGTCAGCGGGCGGTGTTCGGAGACACTCCTGAACGGTCCGTAATCCTCGCCGAAGCGGTGAGTGCCGACGGTCTGCGATTCGAGGAGACGGGATACACGGTTTCCGGATCGGGAGTGTTGACGCTGACGGGAAACGCGACCGTGGAAACCGAAGCGGACGCAACCATCGCCGCGCCGATCGCGGGCACGGATGGCTTGAACAAAAGCGGTTCGGGAACCCTGACTCTGGCCGGGGCAAACAGCTACACCGGAAACACTCTGGTTGGAGAGGGGACGCTGGCCTATACCGGCGACGGGGCCGGCAGCGGCGGGGGATCGTTGATTCTGGCCGCGCTTTCCTCCCGGCGGGCGGGCCTGATCGTGGATACCCCGGGTACCCTTCGCTTCGGAGGCGCCTCCCTGATCGGAGCCGGGGAAAACGCGGCCGGGTATATCCGTCTGGTCAACGGGACCCTGATCACCAATGGTCCGACCAGCCGCAGCTTTCTGGAAATAGGCGGCGGCATCCCCGGGAACGGTTCCTACGGGGCTTTTCTGGTTGAAGGCGGACGCTACGAATCGGATCTGGGGGATACGACATCCGGCATTCGGGTCGGGAACGACGGTCTGGGGTATCTGTTGCAAACCGGCGGGGAAGTTTTCAGCGCCGGATTTTTGGGGATCGGGGGACTGGGCGGGGACGCGGGCGAAGGGGTGTATGATCTTCTGGGGGGCGAGGTGGAAGTCGATCCCGATCTGCGGATACAAATCGGGTTCCGGGCGGGGGCGATCGGCACTCTGAACGTCGGGACCCTGGCGGGAGGCACCGGAACCGTTCGGCATTTGAACGAGGGAGGGTTGGCGGTTGCCGGAAATTCGGATACCCTGCGGGCGGTGCTCAACCTCAACAGCGGACGCCTGATTCTCGGCGGCCCGCTCTTTCGCTCGGGAAACACCGCGGACTCGGTCGTGAATTTCAATGGCGGTGTCCTCGAGGTCGGAGTCGACGGGATGCAACTGGTCGATGACAGTCTGCCCGCGGTCAACTTGTACGCGGGTGGTTTGACGGTGGACACGGCGGGGTTGACCGCCTCGCTGGCCGAGGATCTGATCATTCCGGGCGGACAAGGGCTGTATCCGGAGAACGGGGAAATCGCGTTGGTCGACGGGGGGTCGGGATATCCGGCCGCCCCTCTGGTGACCGTGAGTACGGACGGAAACGGAGTGGGCGCGATGGCCACCGCGCGGATTGCAAACGGAGAAATCGCCGCAGTGGTGATCACCGCTCCGGGTCGGGAGTACGGGGTGGGAGATACCGTGACCTTCTCGTTCCGCGGCGGAGGAGCTCCGGTTCCCGCGGAGGATGTGACCCATACCCTGACCGCGGAGGATCTCGCCGACAACAGCGGGGGCGGTTTGACGGTCACCGGAGGCGGTCGGCTGGTTTTAGCGGGCGATTCCGAACACACCGGGCCCACCCGGGTCATTTCCGGCACCCTGCAAAGCGACGGTTTGCTGGGATCGACTCCGCTCACGGTTGAGGCGGAGGGCAGCCTGACGGGGAACTTCGACACCCTGGGCGATGTCGTGATTGAGGGCACTCTGGCCCCGGGAAACGGGGTGGGGTTCGGACGCGGATTCGGATCGGTCACTTTCGGTCCCGGATCCCGGTTTGTATTTGAAATTGGCGACTGGAACGGCATTTCCGGCGTTGGCTACGACACCACCGAATTTGATGAAGCAGTGCTTTCCTCCACCGCCGCCGATCCGATGACCGTGGTGGTGGAGGCCCCGGCTCTGCAAAATTTTTCCGAGCGGAATCAGGATTTTGTTCTGGTGGATTCCTTTGAGGTGACCGGACACAGCCCTGACAACTGGAGCGTGGACACCGCCGGGTTCCCGGGAAACGGAACCTGGGACCTGTTGCCGGAGGACGGGCGCTTGATCCTGCGCTATACCGCCGGAGCAACCAGTCCCTACACGGAGTGGGCCGCCTCGTTCCCCGGGTTTACAGATACAGATCCGGACGCGGATCCGGACGGCGACGGCATTCCGAATCTGGTTGAATTTGCCTTGGGACGCAACCCGACCCTCGCGGAGGACGAGGCGTTGGCGGACCTCAGCGGCGGAGACGGCGCGTTTGTGTTCAGCTTCGTTCGCAGCCGCGGGCCGGTTTCCCAAACCATTCAAACTTTTGAATACGGAAGCGACCTCTCCGACTGGACGTCGCTGACCGTGCCCGAAAACACCGACGGCGCCTTTGAGATTGAAACCGATGTGCCTGAAGCGGGGAAAGAGACCGTAACCGTCTCCGTTCCCTTTCAGGCTCCCCCGGAAAATCGCATGTTTGGCCGTCTTAAAATTGAACTCCTGGACTAACCTATGAAAAATCCGTATCTCCTGCTTACTCCCGGCCCCCTCTCCACCTCCCCCGGCGTGCGCGAAGTCATGCTGCGCGACTGGTGCACCTGGGACGATGATTACAATCTCGGGGTGGTGACCCCCATCCGCGAAAAACTGGTGGCGCTCGCCAGTGCGGAAAAACCAGGGGACTACACCTGTGTGCTGATGCAGGGGAGCGGCAGCTTCTCGGTCGAATCCATGATCGGCTCCGCGGTTCCCCCCGATGGACGGCTGCTGGTATTGGCCAACGGCGAATACGGCAACCGGCTGGCGAGGATCGCCCGCATGGCGAAAATCGACACTGTGGTTCACGACACCGGGGAACTGGCCCCGCCGGATGCGGCCAAACTGGAACAGGCACTTGAAGCGGACGCCGGGATCACCCATGTGGTCTGCGTCCACAACGAAACCACCACCGGCATGCTCAATCCGCTGGCGGAAATTGCGGCCGCGGTCAAACGGCACAACCGAATTTTCATGCTGGACTCCATGAGCGCTTTCGGAGGTATTCCGCTGGACATGGCCCGGCTGGGGATCGATTTCCTGGTGTCCTCCGCCAACAAATGCATCCAGGGCGTTCCGGGATTCGGATTTATTTTGGCCAAAAAATCGGTTCTGGAAAGCTGCGACGGCTATGCCCGCTCACATTCGCTGGACCTGTACGATCAGTGGAAAGCGATGGAGGCCGGTAACGGCAAATGGCGCTTCACCTCGCCGACCCACACCGTCCGCGCGTTTCAACAGGCCCTGAAAGAATTGGATGAAGAGGGCGGAGTGGAGGTTCGCTACGCGCGCTATTGCGAAAACCAGCGTCGACTGGTGGAGGGAATGGAGTCGATGGGATACCGCTGTCTGTTGCCGCACGCCCTGCACAGTCCCATCATCACCGCGTTCCACGAACCGGAGGGGGATTTTTCGTTCCGACCGTTTTACGACCGACTCAAGAAAAAGGGCTTCGTGATTTATCCCGGCAAGGTGACCCGGGTTCCGTCCTTCAGGATCGGCACTATCGGACACGTGTTTCCCGAAGACATCGACCGATTGCTGGAGGCCATTGAAGAATCGGGTACAGCAGCCCGTTAAATCAAGTATTTTCGGTAGTGTGAGAAAGCAGAATCGGGTCGACTCCGGTCACGGCCCCGGTATACCCGGGCATGAAACGAGGCTCGATGAAACCTATGATGAAGTCACTTTACGGAGTGAGAAATGCGCGGTAAAACCGGATTGTGCCGGTTGCCTGCGCGGCATCATGGCCGAAGGACCACACCTCGGTGTCCGGAGTCGCCGTGGCGATGGGTGCCAATTCCCGTGTGCATAAAAAAAGTGGCTGCGGCGGGACGCCTCAGGTCTTTTAGAATCAGAGGCGGGACGCCTCAGCCACTTTGATCTCCACCTGATGCTCCACAGCGGTCGTTGAGGAGTGGAGGGTTCCGGGGGCAGAGGCGTCGGGGTCGCGGAGGAAGGTGAGGTGGTAGACAGTTTGCAAGGTGGCGGTAGTGGAGTTTGTAGCTGTATCCCAGCTTTTGGGCAGGTGGGGCGAAATGGAGGGGTGGTCCTTGTTTATGGAGACAGGCAGGGTTTCCACCAGCAGGCGACACATCCAGCCGGCGGAGCCGGTATACCAGGTCCAGCCTCCGCGTCCGATGTGGGGGGGCTCGCCATAGATATCCGCAGCGGCGACATAGGGTTCGACTTTGTAGGTGGCGATGGCTTCGGGGCTGTCGCCGTGGTGGATGGGGTTGAGCAGGTGGAAGAGTTCCCAGGCGCGGTCGGCGTCGCCGAGTTTGGCGAAGGCCATCGCGGTCCAAATGGCGGCGTGGGTGTATTGTCCGCCGTTTTCGCGCACGCCGGGGATGTATCCCTTGATGTAGCCGGGTTCGAGATCGGATGTGTCGAAGGGGGGATCGAAAAGCTGGATAAGTCCGTCTTCGCGGCGCACCAGGCGCTGGTCGACGGCTTCCAGTGCTTGCTTGGAGCGCTCGGGGTCCCCTGCCCCGCTGATCACGGCCCAGCTTTGCGGCAGGGAGTCGATTTGGCATTCGGGGCTTTCGGAGGATCCGAGGGGCGTGCCGTCGTCGAACCAGGCGCGTTTGTACCAGCCGCCGTCCCAGGCGTTGGCTTCGATATTTTCCTGAAGCTGCTCGGCTTGTTCGCGGCACGTCAAGGCGAAGTCATTGTCTTCTCGGCTGTCCGCGATCTGCGCGAATTGGGTGAGTACGTCGTAGAGGAAGAAGGCGAGCCAGACGCTTTCGCCTTTGCCTTCGTGCCCGACTTTGTTCATGCCGTCGTTCCAGTCGCCACAGCCGATGAGGGGCAGTCCGTGTTCGCCGAAGCGGAGTCCGTTTTTAACCGCGCGCACGCAGTGTTCGTAGAGACTGGCTTTTTCATCCGAGGTGGAGGGTTGGTCGTAATAGGCTTCTTCGCCGTCGGGAACGGGACGGTCGTCGAGGAAGGGTACGATTTCATCCAGCACGCCGGTGTCGCCTACACAGCGCACATAGTGGCAGGTGACGAAGGGGAGCCAGAGGTAGTCGTCGGAAAAGTGGGTGCGCACCCCGCGTCCGCTGGGGGGATGCCACCAGTGCTGCACATCGCCTTCGATGAACTGGTGAGCGGCGGCCAGCAGCAGATGACCCCGGATGAGGGCCGGTTCGCTGTGCACCAGGGCGAGGCTGTCCTGCAATTGGTCGCGGAATCCGTAGGCACCGCCGGACTGGTAAAATCCGCTGCGTCCCCACATGCGGCAGCTCAGGGTCTGATAGAGCAGCCAGCCGTTGGCCATGATGTTGACGGCGGGATCGGGGGTATCGAGGTTGACGGCGCCGAGGGTGCGGTTCCAGTATTCCCAGACCCCTTCGAGGGCTTTGTGGGCGGCCTCGGGCTGGCGGTAGCGTTGGATGAGGGTGGCTGCATCGTCTTTGTCGCGTCCCACCCCAAGGCGGAAGGTGGTCTCGCGGCTTTGACCTTCGGCAAGATCGAAATGGACCTGCAGCACGCCGCAGGGATCGAGGCCGGCGCCGGTCTTGCCGGAGAGGCGGCTGCGTGAGAGCGCGGCGGGGTGGGCAAGACTTCGATTGCGTCCGATGAATTCTTTGCGGTCGGCGGTATGGCTGCGTCGGGTTTCATCCACATCGATAAAGGCGATGCGGTCCATGAAATCGCTGTTGTAGGAGTTGCGCGCGAGCAGGGCTCCACTTTGGGGATCGATTTCGCTTTGCACGTGCGGGAGGCTTTTGGCTCGGAGGTCTCCGAGCACCCATTCCCAGTAACCGGTGGCGGAGAGGCGGCGGGCCTGGCCGGAAAGATTGCGAAGCTTGAGGGTGACGAATTTGACCGGAGCGTCCATGGCGACGTAGATCCACAGTTCGGAGGCGATGCCGTGTTCGTGGTGTTCGAAGACGGTGTAGCCGAATCCGTGGCGAATAGTGTAAGGCGTTTTTCCACGGGCGGGTCCGGGAGTGGGCGACCAGACCTGTCCGCTTTCTTCGTCGCGCAGGTAGAAGGCCTCACCGGGGGTGTCGGACACACTGTCGTTATTCCAAGGGGTGATGCGGAATTCGTGGGCATTTTCGATCCAAGTGTACCCGCCACCGCTTTCGGAAACCACGGTGCCGAAGGTCCGGTTGGCAATGACGTTGATCCAGGGGGCGGGGGTGTGCTGGCCGGGCTGGAGGGTGATAACGTATTCGTGTCCGTCTGGGGTGAAGCCTCCGGCACCATTGTGAAAGAGCAGATCCCGTTCGACCGGGGGCGGGACAGGGAAGTCGGGCTTGGACAGACTGGTTTCCAGGAGGGGAATAACAGCTTCGGGAAGGCGGGGTCGTTCCACCTGATGCGGAAAGCCGCCTTTTTCGTCGTCAAGCACCACCCGGGCCACGGCATGGAGGAGCACAAGGTCCTCCCGGGGAATCTGATCGATCTTTCGCACGAAAATACCGCCACGCTGATCAAGCATGGGCGCTTCGACGCCGGAAGTGATGTGATCGAGAATGTGCTGATGCAGGGACTGATGATAAACGGATCGGTCGCCGTTGAGGATGACCAGTTCCACGACGAGGCCCTTGGCTCGCCAGTAGGCATGGGCGCGGATGGCCTGTTCCACGAGCTCGAACTTTTCGAACTCGTTGATGAGGAGGAGTACGATGGGTGAGTCCCCGGAAACACCGTAACTCCAGAGATCGGTCTGTCCGCGACGGTTCTGGATGAGCATAGCGGGCGGTGCCCGCCGGGCGGGGTCGGCATAGAGCAGGGCACTGGTGAGGCGTCCGTACAGTTGAGCCTCGGTTTCGGTGATGTTGAGGTGGTGCAGGGTCACCTGACTGTGGGTCCAGGCGAGTTCAAAAGCGCGCTCGGCCCGGCGAGGATGTTGGTATTGCTCCACCCGGGCGAGGGCGAGATCGCGGGTTTCGCAGACACCAAGAACGAGATGCACGGTAACGCTTTGATGCGGGTCGAGGGTAACCACGCGGCGAAGGGCGATCACGGGGTCCAACACGGAGCCTACAGTGTTGGACAACGGGCCGGGGTCGCGCAGGGCTTGGGGATCGGCCGTGGACCCGCCGCGTCCGATGAAACGGGAGCGGTCGGTTTCGCAAGA
>JAGYLC010000006.1 GCA_018401235.1 Kiritimatiellia bacterium | reverse complement strand
GGGCCGTTTTCGCCATCTTTAACAGCTCCAATCCGCCCACAGGCTCCATCCGAATATCCGTGAGCATCAAGTCAAAGAGTTCGGACTGAATTAGCTCCAGCGCCTTCTCCCCTCCCAGCGAAGGTTGAATGTCAAATCCATGCCCTTTCAACACACTGGAAAGGACCGATAAAATACTCGGTTCGTCGTCTACAATTAAAATTCGTGCCATAGATCCTCCATTTCCCTATAAAAAATGGAATTTTCTCATTTTAGAAACTTTAAAAAGAAAAGAATTCGCTTTTGTTCGTGTATTTCATCTGCAAAAACCCTTTTTTATGCATAAATTCAGTTTCCCGGTTATACTCATTTGCGTGGTCAGTGGAGGGTGTGCACTGTTTCGATCCACAGAGCGTCCGCCAGAAGATCCTGTTCCCCCTGCACTGGGGATTGTCCGTTTCATCAACCGACCGGAACATTATCTGATCTTTGAAGCCGAAAATGTCATCCCCGCCGGAACCGGGTTATTGATTCTGCGCGAGGGGCGACGGGTCGGAACCGCGCGGGTGGGTACCCAACAAAATCGAAAATTTCAAACAGCAGATATTCTGGAAGGCGCGCCGTCAGTGGAGGATGTGGTTCAACCTCGTCCTCTCTAACGCAATCTCAAGGCGGAAATTAACGCCAGGGCTGCGGTTTCCGCCCGCAGAATTCGGTCCCCCAAGCTGATAGTGGCGGCTCCTCCCTCCTGGATAATCTGCTGTTCTTCCGGGGTAAAATCACCTTCAGGCCCCACCCAGACGGCCATGCGGAACGGGAGAGATTCGGAAAGCACCTCTTTTAGCGGTGCCACCTCCCCCTCCAAGCCGGCCAATAACTGCATTTCCTGTTTCGAGACTATTTTCACCGCATCCCCAACGCTGTCCGCAAAATCCAACTCCGGAAGCCAGGGGTTACCGGATTGCTTGCAGGCTTCGATCAGGCAATCGGTCCAGCGCTGCCGCTTTTTCTCTTCCTGGCCGGATTTCACTTCCGACACCGCCCGCTCACATTGCACCCGAATGATGCGGTTGACCCCCAATTCCACCGCATGTTTCAGTAACGGGTCCCAGGCCCCCTGCTTCAAGGCTCCCACCAATAATGTGATTTCAGGAGCAGGTGGGGAAAATTGTTCGCATCGGATCAGCTTTACCCATACCTCCTGACGCGCCGCCCGCAGCACAGTCCCCATGGCCACCCCGCCACGTCCATTCAAGACACTAATCGGAGTACCCGCTCCCACCCTGCGCACACGGACAAGATGCCTGCCCTCCTCTACGGAGAGTTGCAACTCCCCCGGGGAAAGTTCATCAACGTCCGCAAAGCAGCGGGGAGCACTTAAATATGCGTGCATCCGTTTCCTCAGGAGGTGCCGGTAGCCCTCAATTTCTCCAATTCCTCACGGCGACGGGCGAATTCCTCGGCTTGTTTGGTAAACTTCACGGAATCCGGGTAGTGATCCTTGTCCAAAATTTCTTCCATTTGTTGAAGGAGCTTTTTCGCTTTGGAACTTAAATGAGTGGGTACTTCGACCTTTACCCGGATGTGCAAGTCACCATGTCCGTAGCCGCGGGGATCTTTGACCCCCTTGTTTTTCAGCCTTAACATGCGTCCGCTCTGGGTTCCCGCCGGAATTTTAATGCGGGAAACACCTTCCAGAGTGGGGACCTGCACCTCTCCGCCCAAAGCCGCGGTTTGGGTCGACACCGGAAGATCCACCACCAAATCCAAATCATGGCGTTCAAAGATCGGGTGGGGTTTCACATGTATGATCACATACAAATCCCCTGCCGGGGATCCCCGAAGTCCTCCTTCGCCTTTTCCTTGCACCCGCAGCCGCGATCCGGTCTCCACGCCCGGTGGAATCCGCAGCGTAATCGAGCGCTTCCCTTTCATCTGCCCGGTCCCCCGGCATTTCGCACAGGGATTACTAATTTTTTTACCGGCACCCCCGCAATCCGGACAGGTCTGGCGCATGTGAAACAACCCGTTTGAGGTAATCACCTGACCCTGACCTTTACAGGTGGGACAGGTGGTCATCTTGCTGTCGGGCGCAGCCCCCTTGCCCCCGCACTCGTCGCATTCCACATTCACCGAGAAGGAAAGGTCACGCTTGGAACCGAAAACCCCCTCCTCGAAATCAATTTCGAGATCAAAACGCAGATCAGCTCCACGGTTGGAACTTTCACGTCCGCCTCCAGCACCTCCGAAAAAGTTTTCAAATATGGAGCCCCCTCCTCCACCTCCACCTCCGCTGCCGCCAAAGGCGCCCATGAAGGTGCGAAGCGCTTCTTCCAGATCGACCCCTCCGAATCCACCGGCTCCGGCGCTTCCCCTACCCGGCCCAAACGCGGCATGGCCAAACTGGTCGTATTTCTGACGTTTCTGCTCATCGCTCAAGACCTCATAGGCCTCGGTAGCGATTTTAAATTGCTCCTCCGCCGCGGTATCTCCGGGATTTTTGTCCGGATGATACTTGATCGCGAGTTTGCGGTAGGCCTTTTTGATCTCATCCTTGCCGGCATCCTTGCCAACCCCCAGCACCTTGTAGTAATCTTCTTTTTGAGACATTACGCCGACTCCCCGGAATTGGCTTCCGCACGTTCGGAAGCTTCACCCGACCCCGAGGAGACCACCACCTGCGCCGGACGCAGCAGCCGGTTTCCCAGCTTGTAGCCCTTACGGGTCATCGCCACAATTTCGTCTTCCGGCACTTCCGGCGATGGAATATGCGTGATCGCCTCGTGCACGTTCGGATCAAACGTCCCTTCGGTGGCTTCGATGGGCGACAGCCCATATTTGCCCAGAGTCGAGCCCAGCTGACTGCGCACCAACGTGAATCCTTTGAGGGTGTCCTCCGTGAATTCCTTCCCTTCCGAATTGGCAATGCCCAGGTCGAAGTGATCCAACACTGTCAACAAATCCGTGCACAAATTCTCCAGACAGCGTTGGGTCCACTCCTCCTTCTCGCGGCGGGTTCGCTTGCGAAAATTGTCAAAATCCGCGCGCAGTCGCAAATACTGGATTTTGTAGGATTCATCCTCGGGATCCTCGGCAGGCGGGGCTTTCGCTTCTGCCGCAGCCGACGCCTCTTTAGCTGACTCTTCGTCTAGGGCATCCAACACTTCAGGGATTTCCCCCGAAGCGGCCGATTCCGGTGCGGACTCCGTTTGCAGCGATTCTTCTTGAATTTCTTCAGATGGATCAGATTTGTTCATAAAACTCCTTAACAAGTAAATTTGGGTACATCAGTGTACCAAAAGCTTGGAAAGATACCCAATTCTTCACCAAATGGCAAGAGGGATTCGGCTATAGTTGCCAATCCGGCTTTTGCTCGAGAACCCACCGATAGTAGTCCGCTTTCGTTAGTTCACCTGCCGCAGGTTCGTCCAGGAAGACATGGGCGGTGGAATGCATTTGCAGAATCGAGGCGGGAACCATGGCGGTCAGCGGACCTTCCACTGCGGCAGCCACCGCCTCCGCTTTTTGTTGCCCGAATGCCAGCAGCAGAATTCGCCGGGCTTCCATGATGGTACCGATGCCCATGGTGATGACATGATGAGGCTGTTCTCCCTCTGCTTCAAAAAACCGGGCATTATCGGCCAGGGTTTGCGGGGTCAGGGTTTTAATTCGGGTTCGGGAGGTCAGCGAAGAAGAGGGTTCGTTAAAGCCAACGTGCCCGTCTGTGCCGATACCCAGAATCTGGACATCCAATCCACCCGCCTCCTGAATACGGTCCTCATAGGCGGCACAGAATTCGGGCACATCTTCTGTCATGCCGTCGGGTAGATAAATCTGTGAGATGGGAATATTTACAAAGCGGAAAAAATTCTCGTGCATGTACTGGTGATAGGACTGGGGATGCTCCGGGGGCAATCCCACATATTCGTCCAGATTGAAGGTGGTCACCCGACTGAAATTCAAGCCCTCTTCCCGATGGAGCCGGATCAGTTCCTGATATAACAATCGCGGGGTGCTGCCGGTAGCGAGCCCAAGTACGGAATCCGGCTTTTCACGGATCTGACGGGCGATGTGTCGGGCCGCCAATCGGCTGGCGGCTTCGGGTGTGGATTGAATGATAATTTCCATAATTTAGGATTCTTCTGGAGGTTTAAAATAATAAAATTCATGGTCGTACTCAAAAATAACCAGACAACTTGACATCCACGTCCTCGGAAAACGCATGCAGCAACTCCAGCACATATTCCCGCACATCCAAGTCGTCCTGCTGCGCGAGGGGCGTTAAGTCCATGGCAAACCACGCCTGATCAAGCTGATCCGTGGAGTGGGAATCAAAAAATGTGGCATTGGCGCGTCGACGCCCCATCACCGCCAAATCATATCGTTTGCCACCGGCAATCTGGGAATCGAACACCCCGTTGAGGGCGGCGGCCAGGTTTTCGTGTCCGCCCACATCCAACACCACCTTAGCCGAATCGGGCATCCAATCGAGATCACGCCACACTTCACACCCCAGCACCCGCTTCGGGCGCACCTCCAGAGGAAGTGCCCGAATAGCCTTGAGTACTGCGACCATCACTCCAATGTGAGTCTCGTGCTTATCCGCCGGATTATGGGTGTACACGACCTCCGGGCGGGTGGCGCGTAGAATGCGGGCGAGATCCTCCACCAGTTCCACAGCTCCGCTATTTTTTACTTCCGCACTGGGATATCCCAACTGCGAAATAAAACTGTACTGTCCGATCCGGGCCGCGTTTTCCTGTTCCTGCAGCCGGATCCTCATCATTTCCTTATCCGAACAGTCCGCATACGCGCCGCACCTCGAACTTCCACTGCCGTCGGTAACCGTCACCCCGCCAAACCAGGCGTCCGATTGCTGATAGCAGGCCAATATCCCGTGTAGTGCCATAAACTCCAGATCATCCTGATGCGCCCCAATGCCCACGTGCGTGGTGCGGGCCATCGCAGGTTCAAAAGACTCGCCATCGGGACTCATCCATCGGGAGGTTTCGCGTGTACTTTTCATGGGTTGTTCTCCATCACGGGTTTCGGCAAACTGGCTGCGGCCACCGCCTGCCCATGCCGTTTCATCCTCTCATCCGGCGTGGACAACTTAATCTGTTCGGAACATTCAGGGAACTCCCTGTCCAGGACATCCCTGGCCTTGGATAGAATCCGCTCACCACCCTCTCCCGATGTAACCCGTCCTAAAATTAATACATTCCGTAACTCATAGAAATCCGCATAGTGAGCCAGCGCATAGCCAAAATAAATGCCAATGGTGTCAAAAATCTTCCGGGCGCGTGGATCCTGCCGGTTCATGTCCTCCTGAACCTGAATCAACTGCTCCGCAAACCCCGTCTCTTTTGGAAAAACATACCCCGCCACAGCCGCCAGTCGGGATACCGCCTGTTGGGAAAAGCATTGTACCCCACAACCACGATCCCCAGACCACTCATCCACGGGAGCGTCCTCGTGCAGATCGACCGGGGCAAAGGCCAGTTCATTGATCCACGAGGTAATGCGCCCGCGATCATCACAATAGCCCGCCGCCAGGCTGGTTCCCATAGAGATTCCCAACACCGATCCATCCCGCAGGGATAAATACCCAGCCAATGCGGTAACCTCCCCGTCGTTTACCACCTCGAACGGTACCCCGCCCCACTCCTGTTTAAGGTCCAAGAAAATTCGCCGGACCTGCTTGTCAAAATCGGCCTCCCCCACTCCCCGGAACAGCGAAGCCACCCGCACCTGGTTATTCACATACACCCCCGCCGCACTGCCGCCAATCGCGTCCACCCTGGGCAAATGAGCCGCCGCCCGGGTTAAACTATCCTGAATTCCTTGCCAATGATACCGGGGATCCGACTGAAAATACGGATCCCAGGGGATTTCCTCCGAGAACACCACCTTGCCATCGATCACCGCCGCACACTTTCGGTCGCTCCCCCCCAAATCAAAGCCAATTCGGCATCCCTGCAGATGCCCTCCGAGCGCATTCGCGGGATCGTGAGCGGGAGGAAGTTCCTCCTGCGCCACCGATTTCACCGTCAACGCCTGCCCGAACATTTTCACCCCCACAATCTCCGAATCAAAGGCCCGCTCTCCCCCCGGCGAGTACACAGACCTCAACCATCCAGCCAAGTCCGGACACCCACTCAGATACAACGTCGCCCCCCCCTTCTGCCACAGCAGAAACTTCACCAGACGCTCGACGTATATCCGCGTCACATCCCGATACCGGGACTCGTCCGGCACTATTCGGGCACGGTGACGGAAACACCCCCCGTCCGAACGCACAATCGCCAGTTCAATCAAACGGGATCCTGCATGCCCGTCCGCCATCGCCTGATACGCACGGTTAAACAGTGCCGCCGGTAAAAAGGTCGGATCCAATGCCAATTCCGAGCTGAATGCAGGTGTGGGTTTGATACATATCTTTTTCATATTTTTATTCATACACTATTTAATTTGACGTATCAAATATAAAAATCATGAATAAAGGAATAGCTTTTTCGCCTGTAGAAACGCACCTCTCCGCATTGCGGCCTCCGGATCTTCGCTGATGGTCGGGCGCAGACGTTCCAGCTCCGCACCTTCAAAGCCCTTGGACAGCCCTTCGCAAAAGGCATCTGTCATGTCAGACAGCACCGGGGCCAGCGGTCCGGTGATGCGAATCTGTTTCACTCCCACCAGTTGCAGCGGCCAGATTAATTCTTCCCCCAGAAGTTTAGCCGCCATGTTCAAGACCGACACCGGTTTTTTCCGTTTTAGTTCCACCGCCTTCATCAACCCGGAAAGCGTATTGAGCTTCGGGTCGTTCAGGTCCCGCAGCAAAGCCCATCCCCCGACATGCGCTTCCAGACAGCCCTTTTGTCCGCAATGGCAGAGCCAGGGTTCTCGTCCGATGCGGATATGTCCCAGCTCCGCGAAACAGGGGGCACCTTTCCCCGGCGAGGTTCCAATTCGGAGCAGTTCATTCCCCTTCCCCGCCATCACTCCGATGCCCAAATCCCAATGCACCACCATTACCCGGGTTTCGGGAGCGACATGTTCCGTTTCCCCATAAAAAAACGCCAACCCGTGGGGGGCCGATTGACAAGGCCAGCCATACTTCGTCGGAATCCGTTTTTGAAGATCCAATCCGTTCAATTGCGGAAAGTTGACCGCCGAAAGCACTTTTCCCGTACCGGATTCCAACAGTCCCGGCATAGCCGCAACCACCTGATGAATCCGTATTCCCTTTGACTCCGCAAGCTTTTTCGCCCGGGCAAGAAAACGGTCCATTCGCCGAGTCACCGCCGAGCGTGTATCCAAGTTGGACAGATCCTCCCGGGTTTCTGTCAGCACCTTCCCTGAAAAATCCAGCAGAGCCCCCTGAAAAAACGGAACATCAAACACCAGGGTAATGCAGGCATTACGCGCATGATCCACATCCCACACCCCCGAGGGCCTCCCCCGCCCCGAAACCACTTGCTCTGCACGATGAATCAGTCCTTCATGTTCCAGGCGCTGAAAATGTAAATTGCATGCCCCGGCAGACAAGCCCAACCGCTTCGCCGCCACCGGCTGGGTCAAGGGACCCGATTCATCCAGCAACCGCAGCAGCGGCAAAGAACTGCTCCAGTCCTTTAAATTCATTCGCCGCCCAATATAGTCGGCCAAATTTGTTTTCGTTTCAGGAATAGAACTCATGTACTCTAATTTCCTCTAGTTTAAGGGGTAGCAAGCAGCACCACTCCCAACAGCGCAATCACACTCATGCCGATGAGGAGCAGGGTCCAAAAAAGAAGGGATGATTTCATTGGTTGAGGCCGATAAAGGTGCCGCCGTTTCGATGACAGATTTCGCGCATGAGCATGGAAAACATCAGACCAGTGTTCCCGAAATTAATCGACTGCATAATCACCACCGGGAATCCGACCGCGTGTATGCGCACCCGGGGATCCCCGTCCCGTCCGCGATTGAAGCGTTCCACCCGGCTCATCACCCGTTCCATGTTTCCCAAACCGCCACTGAATTCGTCCCCCATCACGTAAATGCTGATCTTGTGCTCATCGGTGGCGTGTCGACGGATGGCCTGCTCAATTCCCTCCACCGGGGAACTATTACTGAAGGGCCACCAGGTCCGCAGCACACTCATCACCGCCCGTCGGCGGCCGTGAGTGTCGGGAATCCATTCGCCCGCATACTGCGGGAAGAGATACTGCCCCATGTCGTTCATCACCTGCAATCCCTTTAATTGCGGGTAGGCATTCAAGATCTCCTCCAGATTCCGCATCATCTGCGGCCAGGCCCGCTGCACCATGCTCCCGGAGGTGTCGATGACAAATATGACATACTCACTGTCCACCGGAATCCCGGCAATGGGGGCATCCTCAGGCGGGGGTGTCCGTTGGTGCGCCAACAGGCGACGCATCTCCTCGGTCAACGTTTGCCGGGCCTCCGCGAGCTGATTTTCGATGACGTTCTGCACCTGCGCCATGTCCTCACTGGCGGCAAATTCGCCTTTGATCTCGGATAAATCCCCCTGCAGTCGGGCCAATCGGGATTTTTCCTCGCTCAGTTGCTGCTTTTTTCCCGGCAGTTCCCGGTTCAACACCGTGACCTCTCCCCGCAGTTCGAATTTCTGTTCCTGCAAATCCCGAAGCAGGCCGGACAAATCCTCGCGCACTCCTTCAATCACCATGGGTTCCCCCGCCCTGCTGAGCACGAACAGCAGAATGATCGCCCCGAATCCACAGCAGATACAGTCCAGAAAGCTGAGACTGAACAATTCAAATTCACGTTTTCGGCGTCGACGGATCATGGCCAATCCTGGGTTACGCTCAGCAAACTGCCTCGGGTTTGCACGGCCAAACGCCAATACAGCGGCGCGGCCATGGGATCTCCCTCCATGTAAAACAGCAAGGTATTGACCGTTGCCCCGGAGGGCAATCGGCTTACCGCATCGGCAAAATAGGACTCCCGCCGGGATCCACTCACGGACCGCCTCACCAGAGGGGCGGCATCCCCCATGGTCGGCAGCCCGTCGGCCAGCAGAAGGATGGTATCCGGGGGCGGATCCATGGCCGCCACATAGGCGAATGCCCGGTGCAAACTGGTTCCGCCGGAGGGTGTTTTCGCCCCAACGCCTCGATGCCTCTTGCGCCAAAGGAGTGGGATCGGCGGCATCCCACCACCCAGTCTTCCCCTCCAGCAGCGAAGTGCCGTCTCCCTGAGTCCGTAAAGGGGCCACGTGAAACAGCCCCTCCACAGCATCCGGCATTTTTAGCCCAGCAGCCAGATCACAAATTGCGTCCGAGAAAGTTGCACCATTTCAAGAGGCGCGGACGATTGTTTCCTCCACCGGTAGAGTCTACGGACCCGCAATACATCCACCACTGTTTCCAGCCCAACATGCTGGCGGAGCGGTCACACCAGCACCAGGGTTCTCTCTCCGTTGAGGCTGAAGTCCGGTCACGTACATTGCCGTCGCCCCATCCCCGCTGAAGGCCATGGCATCCCTCTCCGGGTTCTTCGATGCGCCTCCGGCCTTCAAGCGTTTAATCCCCCTCCTCCAAACTCAACAAATCCGTCCTTGAGCTGGTTCACATGTTCCTTGGTCGCAAGAGTGTCCCCCTCGTGTCTGGCCAGTTCCTCTTTGCTCTCCTCGATTTCCCGAATGATTTCGCGGCTGAACCCCTGAGTTTCCACGGTCTCCTCGATCACCTCGTCCAGAGCGTTGCGGGCCAGCACCTTTTCCTTTTCCAATTTCAAAATCTCCACTTCAATCTTGCTGACCTCCCCCCGTAAATCCTTGGTCAACTCCTCCCGATTCTGCGCGGCACGGGCATTGATCAGCACGAACAACAGAATCACCGCCCCGAAGCCGCAGCAGATGCTGTCGAGAAACGAAAGGCTGAAAACTGTAAAGGGACGCCGTCGAGCCATGACTACTTCTCCGCAAACTTCACGGATTTTTTCAAGCGGGCTCCGGGTGATGCCGATTCCGGCAGTGCCGCAAGCACTCCGGAGAGCTCTTCGGGCTCCGAACGACAACGCTCCCAGCCCAGACTGTGTTTCAGAGCGGCAGGGAGGGTCAGGTGCTCCCCATCGGTGAGTGGATGCCAGCGAAGCCAGTCCGCATGCACCTCC
The DNA here is from genome assembly GCA_018401235.1 of Kiritimatiellia bacterium. Lineage (GTDB taxonomy): Bacteria > Verrucomicrobiota > Kiritimatiellia > SS1-B-03-39 > UBA6053 > UBA6053. The sequence continues at coordinate 36,206 of JAGYLC010000006.1, read as the reverse complement.
CGCAGGGCCTCCTGTTCATTGCTAAAATCCATCTGCACCCCGCCCGCATGGAATTGCCAGGCGGTGCCGTGGAAATGGTGGTTCCACCATCCGCCGAACACCTGTTGCTCGCTGGCACCCGTGTAGAGAGGATCCACCCGATGTCGCTCCAGCGACAAGGTGGAAATCAAGCGGGCTTCCCGTCGGAAGAACTCAAGCACGCCCCCGTCCGCTACGCTTCGCGCGTCCGCCACCTGCCAGCCATCGGCATCCCGCGTCAATTTCATCACAGTGAGACGCCCCCACTGCCATTCCCACACCGTCCATTGATCGGCACCCCCGGGTAGATCAGCGGTCAACGCCAGGGCGCGGGGGAGCAGAATGCGCACATCCATCCCGCATTCCCCGGCCACGCCCAGGAACAGACGCAATTGGGTTTTGTCCCAGTGACCCGGCGTGCACACCGCCCAGGTATCGCGTTGGAGATCGGGGCAGAGACTCCGCAATTGCGCCGCCGCCACATCGGCGAGATGGCGGGGGGCCCCCGGCAGCGACACCGGATCCAGACTGAGCTGTTCCCAACAGTCGAAACAGGTGGACTGCGGATCCTCCCGGGAGTGATCAAAGGCGGCCTGACCCTGCAGCCAGGCCCGGTTCACAAACGAGGAAACTCCGGGCTGGGTTCCCATCCCCGCCTCGCCCAGATTCAGGGGATTCAAATCCAGCAGCCTCATGCCTGCGGCTCCCGGGTCACGTGCAGTTGTCGAATCAATTTCCGTTCCGCCTCATCCTGCACATCCAACACATAGCGTTCCTGCTGCAATTGCAGTTGATGCACCGCGAACATAAGGAAAATACTGAGACAGAGCGCAATCAACGTCGAATTGAAGGCGGTGCCCAAATTCAGGGTCACCGGGCCGATATCCCCCTCCACTGCGGATTGCGCATTGGAAAGAGCCAGGCCGATCCCGCGCACGGTGCCGATGAATCCGATGCTGGGGATGGCCCAGGCAATGTAGCGGATCATGCTCAGTTCGGATTCCTGACGATCCCCCTCGGACAAACAAAGCTGACTAACGGTTTCCGACACATCCTGCACATTCCGGGTGGATTCAAAGCGGTGCAAGGCCGCCAGCAAGGCCCGCGGAAGCAGCGCCCGACGCTGGGTATCCGGCAAAGCCTGCAAACGCCGACTCAATTCCCGCGCATCCTGGGGCAGTATTCGTTTCCCCTCCTCCACCTGCACAAAATCCCGATCCATCAGCGACATATCCGCATTTAATTGACGCGCCTTAAAGCCCATAATCGCCAGTGCCCAGAAAAACAGGATCGTGCAGGCCTCCTGCTCGTAATCTTTAAGAATCACCGACAACGGCGGGGTGGACTCCCCCTCCTCCCCGGCCTCCACCTGCTCGGCCCGGACCTCGTTCCACCGATCCGCGCGGGGACGAATCATCAACACAAACAGGCTGTGTACCACCACCAAAATGACCGCCAAAGCTGCCAATTGAAAATAGAATTCTTTTTTACCGTCGCGTGATCTCATGAGCGTTCCTTCAAATCGAATGGTGAATGTGTGGGTTACACACTACTCCACTCCTCGCGTCGGGTCCAGTATCAAACGTGAAAGGAGAGAACGGATTTAGAGTCAGTTGATTAAATGAACCACGAAGAGCACGGAGGGTCACGAAGGCTTGTCGACCGGGGAGGGAATGCCGCGAGACCCGGAAGACCCCATTTAGCGGCATCTCCCTCCGGAAACATTCGCTAATAGATCATTGATGAAAAAAACGGCCACCGCAGGGAGTCGGCCGAAAACGGGGTGACTTAAGGGGCTCCGGCCGATCCCTGCCCGCTGCATGAGCCTCCGTGAATCTCCGTGCCCTCCGTGCCCTCCGTGGTTTAATTGCTTTTCAGCAAGAACTTTAGGTGAGTTTTGTAATGTCTGCTTTTTGCGGTTCCCTGTTTCATAGCCCGAGCATCTTTGTGTGTTTTTGTGCTTCTCACGGGGCACGGGGCACTTTAACCGGTCGGATTTGCGCCAAAAACGCCTTCTTCACTCAGGACCTGCCGGTTCAAAGCGACATCCCGCAGGGTGCCTCGGGATGACCTTGCAGTGGCTACTGAACCCCGAGCTGTTCGTATTTGAAGGAGGTCATTTGGTGAAAAGAAGGTATCGACGATTCACATGTGTGTATGTGATCAACTTGCAAACTCGGATCTTGGTCGGAGATACAAGGCTCCCGGAAACCGGGAGCATCCCCGGACGTCATGAACCTTTTTGCAGTTCGTGAATGCGGGCGCCCATCTGGGCACGGATTGTGTGCAAACGACCCAACATCAACGAACAGATTTGCTTCATAGTGCCGTAGCCGAACGCCGGATCGCGGTCGCACAGATCGCGTATCGCTTTGGCGTCGAACTGCATCAACATGGCGCCCTCCCGCGATTTCGCGCTGAAGGCCCATCGGTAGGGAGGAACCAGCCACGACCAGCCGATCACCTCGCCCACGTCAATCAGTTGCACCCATTCCTCTTCGTCTTCGCTAATGCGGGCATACAGATCCACGGTGCCTTCCATTACGATGTAGAAAAGCTCTGCCGATTCCCCTTCTTCAAACAAGATGCTCCCCGCATCCAGATTGGCCACTTTCATGTGTTCGGCCAATTGGTGCAGGTAGACTTCGCTCAAACGCTGAAACACCGGATGTTCTTTTAAAAATTGTACATTTTCATTCATAAATATTCACACTATCCCAATAGTAAGGTCGGAAACGCCCGGTGGGAAGAAATTTCCGAATAAAAGTGATAAAGCAACGGATAGCTGCGCCGGACAACGGATGGATGAGAGGGGGGATACCAACGGATAGCTGCGCCGGACAACAAATTATACTACCCCTTCCGCTTAGATAAATGAATGGACTATTTCATTTTTCGTTTGCACGATCTTGTTAGCTTCTGTGCGGCAGGGGTTTCTGATTGGCTTACGTTGAGTGGAAATGAAATACGGCTGAAGATTCCATTCCAATGCGATCATTAAAATACCTACTAATTTAAGAAGAATCCCCGGAATACTATAGCATTTCGAGCAGTCGTTCCGAGGAGACCCATGCAGCATCTTCGACGATGAGGACGGGGTGCCCCATGTCTTCACCTGGCGCACCATCCAGACCTGGTATTCCCTCTACAAGCAACTCGGGGTCGAAGCTCTGCGTTCCCGTCCCCGCGCCGATAAAGGCCGTACCCGCAAGGTCGCCCCCGAGGACATCCGCGAGGCCATCGAAACCGTGCTTCCCGAGTTCCGTAACGGCCGCTACACCAAAATGGCCCTCTATCGCCGCTGCATTGAACGCGGGGTGCCCGAGACCCTTTACGTGGACAACGGGGCCATCTACACCTGCGCGGAGATCAACCAAATCTGCTCCAGGGTCGGAACCCTGCTCTGTCACACACCCGTCCGCGATGGAGCTGCCAAGGGCAAGATCGAACGCTTTTTCCGGGGTGTGCGCGACCGCTTCCTCATTCGCCAGCTGGATCTCTCCAGTCTGGAGATCCTCAATCGACAGTTCCGCGACTGGGTGGAGAACGAGTACCACACCTCTATCCACGGCACCCTGGGCATGAAGCCCATCGACCGCTTTGCCATGGACAGCCGGAGACTGCGCTTCCTCGATCCCATGGAGGCCAACGACGAGTTGTTCTTCTTCGAAGAGGAGCGTTCCGTGCGCAAGGACAACACCTTTCAGGTCGGCGGCAAACGCTACGAAGCCCCCCGCGACCTCTCCGCACGCAAGATCCAGGTGCGCTACCGACGCGGTCAGTCCGACCGCATCCTCGTCTACTACAAAGGCGAACGCCTCGGTGAAGCCACCCTCCTGGACTTCCAGGCAAACGACCGTTTGAAGAGGTCAGAGTTCAGAGGGGAGAGGTCAGGCAGCCTACTCCAATCCAACGTCTCAACCTCTGACCTCTCTCCATCCATTATCCATTATCCCTTATCCCTTATCCTCTTATGATCCGTTCACACTTCGGCCTCAGCGCCAACCCCTTCGACCCCTCCGCCACACGAACTCCTCCCCACCAGCAGACCGTTTTTCGACGTGCTCTGTGTCCATGCCCGACAGGAGGGCTCTGCCTGCTCATGGGCGAACCCGGCAACGTCATCGTAAAGAGAACTACTGGATCCGCACCGACACCGGCGAGTCGGGCAATGCCGTAGACTTTTTCGTCAAAATCCGGGGAATGAGCTTCATCGAAACCATGCGGTTGCTGCTGGGATAACCCGAAAAAACCATCAGTGTCCGCCGTAGCTCGGAGAGCGAAGGAGGATGCCGTCGTATCGCGGTACACCGCGTACGATGGCAACGGTCCACTCTCCGAAACCAAAACCCGAAAAATGACACCTATTGCTCCTACCCTCTCACCTCTACCCCTCTGACCGCTCCTCACCCTTTACCTCATCCCACATCGCATCCAACTCAGCGAGGGTATGATCCACAAAAGCTTTGCCCGAGTCCGCTACCCTTTTTTCCACCCCTTTAAACCGCCGCATGAATTTTTGGTTTCCGTCCTGCAAGGCCTGTTCGGCGGTGCAGCCGAGGTGACGTCCCACGTTCGCCAACGCGAAAAGCACATCCCCCAGTTCTTCGACCGCGTGGGGCGTATCCTCCCGGGATATCGCCTCCCGCAGTTCCCGGACCTCCTCCTCCACCTTGTCCAGCACCATGACCACCTCCGGCCAGTCAAATCCGACTTTCGCGGCTTTTTTCTGAAGCTCGTGCGCTTTCAGCAACGCCGGAAACGATGCAGGAACCGAATCCAGCAGGGACTCGGCTGCTTGCCGATGGGCTTTTTCTGTCTCTTTGATCGCGTTCCAGTTGACCAGCACCTCGTCCGATCCCGCCACCTCCACGTCCCCGAACACGTGCGGGTGTCGACGCACCAGCTTGTCACAAATCGACTTTGCCACTTCCTCGAATCCAAACGCCCCCTCCTCGTCGCGGAGTTGCGCTTGGAACACCACCTGCAACAGCAAATCCCCCAATTCCTCACAGTGATCCTCAACATCCTCCCTATCAATCGCGTCTATCACCTCATACACTTCCTCCACCGCATACGGCCGCAAACTTTCCAAGCTCTGCTCCCGATCCCAGGGACAACCCTCCTCCGAACGGAGCGTGCGCATGATCTCCAAAAGGCGGCTTATCTCACTCATACCCCGCTCCATCCCCATGCCACATAGAGGTACAACAAGGGCAGCGCGAAAATCAGACTGTCCAGTACATCCAGCATCCCGCCCATGCCCTTCAGCCAACCGCCGCTGTCCTTTACCTGCGCCGAGCGCTTCAACATCGACTCCACCAAATCGCCCAACACCCCGAAAACCGCCAGACCCGCTCCCAGAATCAGCCCGTCCCGCCACGTAAAGGCGGTACCGCTGATCGAATATCCAAACAACCACAGCAGCAACGAACTGACGGCCATCGCCACCGCCACGCCACCCACAACTCCCTCCCAGGATTTAGCCGGGCTGATCTCCGGAATCAGCTTATGCCGTCCAAACGCGCTGCCGATGAAATAGGCGCCCATATCGGTGGATTTCACCACCAGAATCCCATACAGGAGCAAGCTTCGCCCGTCCCCGTGCCCGTTGCCGCCCAAAAACAGAATCAACAACAGAAACTGCATCAGACCCGCTACATAGGCAATGGCGAAAAAGGACCCCGCGAGCTTTTCCAGGCTATTGCTCTGATCCGATCGGAACAGGCACCCCAAAAATACGACCCAGGCCGAAATCGCCGGCATCATCCAGCGAAGTTCACGGGAACCGTTATCGATGGAAAACTCCCCCCATACTCCCAGCATCCACAACAGGGATACGACCAGCGAGGTCCATTTAAGGGCCGGAAACCCGGCTTTGGTGACCAACGGAATTATCTCCAGCACTGCCAGAGTGGTAAGCACAAGGATCACCATCCCCAATCCCCAAGTGGGGGCCCACACATAGAGCGCTGCCACCAGACCCAAGAATAATCCGCCGGTGAGCACCCGATATTTCAGCATGACTCCACCCCGCCGAATCGCCGTTTTCGCTGTGCGTACACGTCCAACGCCTGGTTAAACGCCTCTTCCCGAAAATCCGGCCACAACTCGGGCGCAAAATAAAATTCGGCATAGGAGAGCTGCCACAGCAGAAAATTACTCAGGCGGTTTTCACCACTGGTCCGAATCATCAAATCCGGATCCGGCAGGTCCGGAGCATACAAATGGGCGGAAACCACCTCGTCTGTGATCGCTTCCGGCTCCAACTCCTCCTTTTGAACCTTCGTCGCGATTTTACGCACCGCATCCGTCAACTCCGCCCGTCCCCCGTAGTTCAGGGCCAGCACCACCTGACGTTTGGTATGGTGCGCGGTCGCCGCCATCACTCGGTGGAGTTCCTTCAGCGTTTTCGACGGCAGTTGATCCAGGCGTCCGATCGCCCGCAAGCGGGTGTCGTTTTCGTGCAGCAAATTCTCGTGCTTGGTCAACATGCGCGGCAACAGACTCATCAGGCCGCTGACTTCATCCTCGGGCCGCTTCCAATTTTCCACGCTGAAGGCATACAGGGTCACAATTTCCACGCCGGCATCCCGGGAAGCCTTCATCACCGCCTGCACCGATTCGGCACCCGCCTCATGCCCCTTCAGACGGGGCAATCCCCGATGACCGGCCCAGCGACCATTTCCATCCATGATCACGGCCACGTGCCGGGGGATTGATGAAGCAGCTTCGGGCATAAGGGTCGTCCCTACCGAATATCCGCCGGGGCGGAGGGGGTAATGATAGTTTCGTCACGTTTGGGACCCACCGACACAAATCCTGCGGGGGCGCCGGTCAATTCCTCCAGACGCTGAATATACTTCCTGCAGTTTTCAGGAAGATCTTCCCAGGTCCGGGCCTGGGTGGTGGGGCACTTCCACCCCGGCATCTCTTCATAGACGGGAGTGCAGGCCGCGAAAGTTTCAATCTGACCGGGCAGATGCTCGATCCGCTCTCCATTCACGTCATAGGCCACGCAGATTTTGAGGGTTTCGAACCCGTCCAGCACATCCAGTTTGGTGATGGCCCACCAGTTAACCCCATTCACCATCACCGCATAGCGGGCGACCACCGCGTCAAACCAGCCGCAGCGACGGGCCCGCCCGGTGGTGGCACCGAATTCGTCGCCCACTTTGGCTATTTCATCCCCCTGCGCATCAAATAATTCCGTCGGAAAGGGGCCTTCCCCCACCCGAGTGGTGTAGGCTTTGACCACGCCGATCACATCCTCAATCCGATTTGGCGGCACCCCGGTTCCGCTGGCTGCACCGCCGGAGGTGGTATTGCTGGAGGTCACAAAGGGATAACTTCCGTGATCGATATCCAGCATGGTCCCCTGCGCACCCTCGAACAGTACCGATTCCCCGTTCGCCACCGCCCGATTCAGCATCACGGTGGTATCCACAATCATGGGTTTCATTCGTTCGGTTGCGGCCAGCACCTCTTCCAGGACCGCCTCCTCATCCAGTTCGTCTACTCCATGAATCTTCAATAACTGGTTGTGGTCCTGTACGTTTTTCCGAAGCTTTTCCGCAAAACCCGCAACCAAGACATCCCCCGCCCTGAGACCGGTTCGTTGCATTTTGTCCACATAGGCCGGCCCGATCCCCCGCTTGGTGGTACCTATTTTGACTCCCGCCTCCTGATGACGGCTTTCCCGCGCACCGTCCATCGCCTTGTGATAGGGCAAAGCCAATTGCGCCCGATCTGAAATCCACAAACGCCCCTCGGTATCGATTCCGCCCGCATGCACTTCCGCAAGTTCCGTCAGGAACCCGGCCGGGTCGATCACACAGCCATTTCCCAGAATGCAGGTCTTCCCCTCCCGCAGAATCCCGCTGGGGATTAAGTGTAACACGTATTTGCGGTCGCCGACCTTTACCGTGTGCCCGGCATTGTTCCCCCCCTGAAAGCGGGCAATCCACTCCGCTTTCTCGGTAAGAACATCCACAATTTTACCTTTTCCCTCATCGCCCCACTGTCCGCCAATCAAGACTCTGGTTGCCATCGATTCTTTTACCTTATTTCTACGAATGAAAGTGAAAAGGCCGGCAATCTGTTCGACCGGCCTCTGTGTGAAAGGAACTGACTAATGAAAAGTGGGGCCCGGGTCAATGCGCAATTCCGTTTTCCGCCAAGGGATCGACCATCATGCAAATTGCAATCCCCCGCGTCCCGGCCATGCGAACGGCAATTCCCTGCCGCGGATTGTACAACCAACGGATGGCTTTGCCGGACAACGGATGTTTCTGCAGGAAATACATCAGCATCTACAGATTTTTACCCCTCTTTACCCGTTGTCCGGCGCAGCTATCCGTTGGTTTTTATCGAATTCCCTGAGATATTCTCGCCTTTAATGGTTTTAGCCACTCGGAAAAGCTTGCAGAGCCTCTGGACCAGTCAAAAACGGGAATATCAGATAGGAAACGGCAGTTGTACACCTATCTGGATGGGTCCTCCGCTCCGAACACCGCCGTAGATGGAACAGCGTTTGGACGCAGGGTTCCGCGCCCTATTTACCGTCGGGAGGCTGACGGAGAGAAGGGTGCGCGGGCAGGCGGCCATAGGCAGGCGGGTCAAAGACGCAAGCAGAGCAGGAGGATCGGAAAAGAAGCGGCAAAACATGCCGCCCCCATACCCCCGACGGTGCAGGAAGCCATCCGAAGGCGGGGCTGAACAAAAACGGGAAGGGACCCCTTGTCAGGGGGGGGCACTGCGGCACCGCGAACTTCCCGAATTGCAGCGGCACAGCTCGCAGGTTCACTCAGGGCCACACAATCGGAAATCTACAGTGCAGGGGGGTAATTAACACGTTCCTGCATTCCCCCATCAGGAGCATCGCCGCCCAATGCGCGGGCGATGGTGGTGACATTGTGGTCGATCATGCCGATATAGGTACCTTCGTAGGTTCCCGCTTTCCCCATGGCATCGGAGAACAGCTCCCCGCCAATCACAATATGATGGCCCCGGGCTCGGCAGCCCTCCACTAAAGCGCGGACATTCTTGTCCGAAACCGAGGTTTCCACAAATACCGCAGGAATCTGTTTTGAGACCAGAAAGTCGATCAGATCCTCGATATCCCGCAACCCGGCTTCGGACTCCGTGCTCAATCCCTGGATCCCCCTCACCTCCAGTCCATAGGCCCGTCCCAGATAACTGAAGGCATCATGCGCGGTGACCAACACCCGTTTTTCTTCCGGAATACTGGACAGTACTTCACGGGCATAGGCATCCAGTCTGGTCAATTCCCGCACATAGGCCCCGGCCCGTTCCTGAAAATGATCCGCCAGTTCCGGTTTGAATTCGGAAAGGCCTTTCTCAATGCCCTTCACCGCCGCCATCCACCCGTTGACATCCATCCACACATGCGGATCCAGCCCCTCCTCTTCATCCAGAATCACGTAATCACCCCGCTCGGCAATCTCTTCCGTCACCGCATATACCGGTTTCCCCCGGCGGGCCATGCGCACCAACACATCGCCCATTTTCCCCTCCAGCATCATGCCATTGTAGAAAATAACGTCCGAACGCTGCATTTTCACCACATCGCTGCGGGTGGGCCGGTACAGGTGAGGGTCCACATCCGAGCCCACAATTACCCTGACTTCGGCATGCTTCCCCGCCACGTTGCGAACCACGTCCCCCACCATGCCAATGGTGGCCGTCACCTGAATAGTCTCTCCGGCGGGCACACTCTGCATCAGAAATGCGCAACAAACGGCGGTCCAGTTTAAACAATTTAATTTTTTCATAATGTCAGTCTTCTTGTTTTATCATATTTTACATAATTTTGCGCAATCTTACAGTTTATTTTGAATATTCAAACTATTTTTACTTCTTTTTTCAATTGCTTCCATGCCTCCCCTTACTAAACAAATAAAATGCCCTCCCCCACCACCGAAAATTATCTGAAAGCGATCTATGCTCTGGCTGAACGGGACACAAACCGCCCGTTGGTGCGACTAGGCGAACTTGCGACCGAATTAAAGCTGACGCCGGGGACCATCACCACCATGATCCGCAGTCTGGCTGAGCGCGATCTGGTGACCTACCAGCCCCGGGCTGGGGTCAAACTCAGCGCCAAAGGCAACCAGGAGGCGTTGCAGGTACTGCGTCGACACCGCCTGATTGAATTATTTCTGGTGGAAGTCATGAAAATGGATTGGTCCGAGGTGCATGAAGATGCCGAAGCTCTTGAGCATGCTGTGTCGGACAAATTTCTGGCTAAGATGGATGAAATGATGGGATATCCAACGGAAGACCCGCATGGAGACCCCATTCCCGTGGCAGGTGCGGAAATCCCCGCATCCCAAACCCGCAAGTTATCCGATGTTCCGTCCGGAAACTATCAACTCAGCCGGGTAAACGACCAGGACCCCGAATTCCTGGACTGGCTCTCGGCCTCCGGACTCCGTCCCGGAACCCGATTTGCGGTCACTTCCCATGATCCCCGATCAGGAGTTCTATTGTTGCAACTCGAAGGCGGGGCCGCGGAACTCCCCATCGGCATTGGGGCTGCCAAAAACATTCGGGTCAAGCCTTTGGGCACGCACTAAGTTGCCGATGGGAGGGTAAAACTAAAGCGGCTCCCGGTGCCGGGACTCACGTTTTCCATTTCCACTTCCCCTCCCGGGCGAATCACCACCCGCCTGACAATCGACAGGCCGATACCGTGACCTTCCGATTTCTCTCCTCCCACCCGGGTAAACTCCTTGAAGATACGGTGCTGCTTGTCTGGATCTATGCCGGGTCATGTTCCGAAAGAGAGTAGGTATCGTTTATCATAGGGTTAAGCAGGCTCCTCGGCCCGGGTCAAGGTGAGAAGTTCATGTAATTGATCGGGATCAGGCCCTTGTTCAGGCGTGGATACCTCCGCCGAAGATTCCGGGTCCGCATTATCGAGAGTATCTCCCGCATCTTCGATCCACACCAAATTCAGTTCGTCTTTCAACGTGGACAACAGATCCGCGAAGCGAAAGGGGGTTCCTAGAAAGGCATGCGCACCGGAGCGGATCGAATGTTCTCGGTCCTCCGACTTCCGGTTATCCGAAAATAACATGACAGGCGGGGCGGAATTTTCCCGTACCCGGTCATAGACTTTTTCCAGCTCCAGCATGCATTCAACACCGTCGGTTTCCCAAAAATACAAATCCATCAGTACCGCGTCCGGATGAAACAATTCGCAGGACTCGACTATATTAGAGTCCTAAACTCTGGTTTACTTTCAACATGGGCATCAAAATCGCCAGCGCCACTAACAGAATAAGAACTCCCACTGAAATGATCAGCAATGGTTCCACCAGGGCCAGGGAGCGGACCAGCCCCCGGTTCCATGCGCGTTGATGGCTCAGCCCCGCGTGTCGAAGCAATCCCGCCAAATCTCCGGATGCTTCGCCGGCCCGTATCCATCCCGGAAGATCCTCCTTCAACACCGGCACATCCAACACCGCATCCGCCACCCGCATTCCCTGGGTCACCTGCTCGGAGGCCCGAGTACAGCATTCACTCAGCCAGGGGGAACCTGTAGCCCGCCCCGCCACCCGCATCGCTTCCGGCAACCCCACGCCTCCCTCCATCAACAGGGCCAGAGTCCGGGCAAAGCGCGCCCGGGCCAGCGCGGCAAAAGTCTTTCCCAGAACCGGGAACCGAAATCGACGCGCGGGAAATACGGTCTGGGGACTAAACATCAGCCTGCGAACTCCCCACACAACGCCTGCCCCCGCCGCGACCACCCCGAGCAACCCCAGCGGATGGCGCACGCCCTTCCCTGCCTGCAAAATCAGTGTGGTCAAAAATGGCAGATCCTGATCCAGGCCCTCCAGCAATTTTTCATACACCGGCAGCAAGAAGCCCACCAATACTCCCAGAACCACTACCGCCAGAACCGAGATCACCGCCGGATAAACCAGGGCCGTGCGCAGTTGTTCCCGAATCTGAGCTTCCCCGTCCAAATACTCGGCCAATTCCCCCGCCACCACCGCCAGATTCCCCGCCCGTTCCCCCGCCGCCAACACCGCCGCCTCATCTTCCCTCATCCCGGGAAGGTGCGCATGCAAGCAGGTGCTTAACTCCTGCCCCTCCCGCACCAAATCCCGCACCAAGGGCAGCACATCATCTCCGCCCCCAAACTCCGGATGCTCCGACAGGAGTTCCAGAGACCGGTCCAGCGGAAGTCCCGCGTTCAACAACGCCCCCAATTCCCGATAAAACACACTGCGTACCCCCACGGAGAACCGCTGTCGGTGCACTCCTTCCGAAACCGGACGGACCTCCCTGGGATACAGCCCTTCCGCCAGCAATCCTTCCCGGACATCTTTAATGCCAAGACCCTCTTTGCGGCCACGCACCCCTTTGCCGGAACTCGTGTAGGCATGGTACCTGAAAGTGGGCATCCGCGGTTACTCCCCTTCCCCGAGAACCTGTCGCAACTCAGACACCGAGGTGCCCCCCTCCCTCACCAGTTCGGCACCCGCCTCCCAAACCCCCTTGAATCCCTGTCCCACCGCCTGTCGCCGAAGCTCCTCCACGGTTGCATTCTTCCGAATGAGCCCACGCAAATCCTCATTCATCCGCAGTAACTCAAACAGCCCTTTGCGTCCGCGATATCCTTCCCTGCACCGCTCGCAACCCACTGCGGTTTTCGCACCGCGCAGATCCCGCCCCCGTAAGGGAGCAGGCAGATCGTCGAGTTCGGGGTCGGTGACTGCGCACTGCGGACATAAACAGCGAACCAAACGCTGAGCCATGGCACCACGGGTCGCCTCCGCCACCAGGAAGGGCTCCACTCCCATATCGGTTAAACGCAGCGATGCCGAAATCGAATCATTCGCGTGCAGGGTGCTGAGAACCAGGTGACCGGTCATCGAGGCTCTCACCACGATGTCTGCGGTCTCTTCATCCCGGGTTTCGCCCACCAGGATCACATCCGGGTCTTGTCGAAGAATCGACCGCAATCCCGCCGCGAAACTGAGTCCAATGCGTGGCTGAACCGCCATTTGTCCGATACCCGGCAGCTGGTATTCCACCGGATCCTCAATGGTCAGCACATTCTTGCGCACGGTGTCCAGTTCCTGCAGCGCCGCATACAGGGTGGTGGTTTTACCACTTCCGGTGGGACCCGTCACCCAGATCACCCCGTGGGGGCTTCGCAATAACTGCCTGAATTCGCCCATCACGCCCCCGGGCATGCCCAGTTCCGTCAAGGAAAACAAGGTATTCTCCCGCCCCAACAAACGCAAAACCAAGCGCTCCCCATCCACCACCGGCAAACTCGACACCCGGATATCCACTTCCCGATTTCCCACCCGGACCCGGGCGTTGCCATCCTGGGGCAAGCGACGCTCCGCAATATCCAGGCGGGCCATGATTTTGATGCGGGAGGTCACCGCGTCCTCCAGACCCGGCTCAATCTCCGACTGCACCACCAGCACCCCGTCCAATCGAAACCGTACCTCCGTTCGTTTTCCTCGCGGTTCCAAATGAATATCCGACGCACCCATCTCCAGTCCATCCAGCAACAACCGACTCACTTTGGCCGCCACCGGTGCCTCCGAGGACTGCCGCAGCAAATCCTCGCGATCATCCTCGTGCACTGGCGCTTTCCCCGACTCTTCCGACTTTTTAACCGGGGCGTCCATTTTAATCGAAAAGCATCGATTGATTGCGGCCATTAACACCTGCTCCGGAACTAATACCGGTTCCACTTCTCCTTTCAGCAACACCCCCAGTTCCGGTACCCGCGTTTCCACTGCCGGGTCCGTGCAGGCCACCAAAACCTGATCCCCGTCGCGCACCGGCAGAAACGGTACGCTGCGCACGTAATCCACGGGGAGATCCGCCGTCAGGGTCACATCCAGCCAGGACTCGGGAATGTGCTCCATTACCCGGCACTGATACTGATCGGCCAGAACACGCAAGCGTTCGATTTCCGGAGAGGAGTTCATGGCTGAATAAGTTGGTCCGGGTCGGTCGATTGTAACCCTGTGCGTAGTCTCCATCGCTCATTGGTCTCCTCGTTCTCCGCCTCATCGGTCACAATGTAGGGAGTCACGAAAATCAGCAGATTCGTTTTTTCTTTTCGGTCCGAGGTACTGCGGAACAGCGCGCCCAACACCGGGATCCGCCCGAGAATAGGGACACGGTATTCTTCTTTAACGATATCTTCCCGCATCAACCCGCTGATCACCACCGTGGATCGATCCGGCATGGTCAAGGTGCTTTTCACCTCGCGTCGGGCGATGGTCGGGGTCAACGGTGTCCCCTGCTCGGTTTCCTGAATCACCGCCTCAATGCTGGGATTGAGCTGCAAGGTGATTTCCCGGTTCGGATTCACCTGCGGTTTCAACGTCAATTTGATCCCCACATCCATCCGCTCGATATTTTGAACCACATCCCGGTTCGCACCGGTCCCCCCCTCGATGGTCGATTTCAATATCGGAATATTGTTCACCACGCTCACACTCGCTTCCGCATTGTTCTGGGTGCGCAGGGGCACATTGGAGAGAATATTCACATCCCGTTTCGAGGCTAAAGCCCTCAGCAGAAACGGCAATCGCGCCACTTCCGTCCCGTTCGGTAATGTGATCGTGCCCCGGGCCAACCCAAACGTCAGCCCCTGCGGAAAGGTATTTTCGGTTAACAACTGATTAATCACATCCGTTTCGCCCGGACGACTGCGCCCGACAACCGTGGTACTTCCGTCCCGGGGTCGGTCGATAGTGTCCCATTCCACTCCCAGATCCAGAGCGTTCATATCCGTGACCTCCACGATCATCACTTCCACCAGCACCTGTTGCAACGGGCGGTCGATTTCCATCAACAGGTCCCGCACCGACGCAAAAGCCAGAGGGCTCGCGTCCACCAGCACCGCGTTGTTCGACGCATCCGCCTCCACCGCAATACTGTCGCGGGGATCGGTGTCTTTCCGCTTGTCAAGTAACGTGGTCAATTGCCTGGCAGCATCCTCCGCATTGAGGTAATTCAGAAACACCGCCCGCAACCGTCCAGAAGCCACGCTTTCCGGCGGCACGTCCAGTTGCTCCACCATCTCCTGTATCTGACGAAGTTGCAGCGGGCCTGCGGACACAATCAGAGAATTCGCCTGTTCCGCCGCCACCAGGGTAAAATCGGAGGGCACATTCCCGGCCCCGGCCACCACCTCCTGCACCCGACGCGCAACCTGTTGCCCCGAGCTTTCCGCTCCGATTAGGGCCCGGGTGATTTGCTCGGCCAACTCGCGGGCCGACGCATATTTCAGCGGGATCACCGTCAGGTGGGTCGACTGCCCCGGTCGATCCAGTTCGGCGATCAGTTCTTCGATCCGCTTCAGATTTGAAGCGGTATCCGTCACAATCAAATGGTTAGTAGGCGCAAAAGCCGATAAACTTCCCTGTTGCGCCTGACGCACCATCGGTTCCAGCAAGGGGCGCACATCCGAGGCCCGGACATGTTCCAGTTTAATCACCCGGGTGACCAGTCCCACCCCGCTGAGCGGAGATTCCGCTCCCACTACCGGCGCTTCCAAGGGATCTTCGCCCAGCAATTTTCGGATGTGATAGACCCCGTCCCGATCCACCACCGTAAAACCACTCCCCTCCAGCACCGCCACAAAGAACGGAAACACCTCCGGCAACGGGATTTTTTCCCGGGTGATCACCGACACCCGGCCCGTGACCGAGGAATCCAGCACGAAACGGGTTCCGGTTAGTTGCCCCACCAGACTGATCAGATTCTCCAGTTCCACCTGCTCGAAATTAAAATTCACATACTGTTCAGCGGGCGGTTCGGCAAGCGGTTCGGCAAGCGGTTCGGCAGACTCGGTCTGCCCCCACGACGGAAATACAACCCACCACAGAAATGCACTAAGAAGGTAAAATTTCATCGACTGATGCCTCGCTGAGAGTTTTCAACAAATTGTTCCAAATGCTCAAGCTCCCCTATACGGGCAAGCGTTTCCCGGCTGCGGGCCACCATTTCTTTTGCCCCCATCTTCTTACGGTACAACAACCGATACGCCTCCAACAATGCGCGGATCGTGTCTTTGGATGCCCCATGTCGCTCCAATCCGATTTTATTGATCCCGCGCACCTGCAGGGGGTTTCCGTCTGCGGTCATAAATGGGGGAATATCTTGAACCACCTTGGAGCAGCCCCCGATAATGGAGAGTTTTCCAATAGTCACAAACTGATGCACCCCGGACAATCCCCCGATAATCGCCTGATCCTCCACCACCACATGCCCCGCCAGGGTGGCCGCGTTGGCCATAATCACCTCGTCTCCCAAGCGACAATCATGAGCCACATGTGAATAGGCCATAATATGACAGCGGTCGCCCACCACCGTGAAATCGCCGTCGAACGTGGCCGCGTTCACCGTGGCATACTCCCGCAGAGTGGTTCCACTCCCGATCTTTACCCCGGGCCGCCCCCCCCTGAACTTCAAATCCTGGGACTGGGTCCCGATGGAAGCAAAAGGCCAAACCGTGCATGTTTCGCCGATCTCGGTGAACCCATCCACATTCACATGCGATTTGAGCAACGTGCCGTCACCCAGCGTAACCTCGGGTCCCACCGTGCAAAAGGGTCCGATAACCACATTTTCGCCAATCCGGGCGTCAGGATGTACAACAGATCTGGAATCGATATCCGGCATGGAATTCCTCAGGAACGTTCGACATGGAACATGAGTTCACCTTCGGACACCAGTTCGCCATTCACCTTGGCGGTCGCCTGGACCTTGGCCAGGTTCAAGCGGGCCCGGATCATCACGATTTCCATGATCAAGGTGTCGCCCGGACGTACAATCCTGCGAAACCGGGCTTTATCGATCGAACTGAAATAGGCAATCTGGCCATCGCGTTTATTGCGTTTATTCAACAAAATTCCCGCCACCTGCGCCATCGCCTCCAACTGGAGCACCCCCGGCATCACCGGATTTTCAGGAAAATGTCCCTGAAAAAAGGGTTCGTTCACGGTGACGTTCTTAAGCCCCACGATCCGGGTATCCCAATCGCTTTCAATAATTCGATCCACCAATAGGAAGGGATACCGGTGGGGTAGGGTTTTCATCACCTCATCAATGCCAAAATTGTCCATATGCTGTCTCGTAACGGGTTAAACGATCTCACACAGCGGGAACATCCCCCAGTGCAAGATTAAGAAGCAACTATGACCATACCACGGGCCAAGCGTCAAATCAAAAACCACGGGGAGATTTGGGGCGTGAGAAGATGCGCCTAAAAAATGATCACGGTCAAAGAGTTGCATTTAAATTCGATTTACGCTTCAATTCGTTATGAACTTGCCAATTCTGCTTGCATAGCAGGGGAGTTTCTGAAAAGGAGGATCGGCTTTGACGACCAAGGCCATCTGTTGACGTTGCAACCCTCTTTTTTAAGGAATTTTGTATGCCCAAGCGCGAGGACATCCACAAAATCATGTTGATTGGCTCCGGGCCGATCATTATCGGTCAAGCCTGTGAATTTGACTACTCCGGCACCCAGGCCTGCAAGGCACTGAGGGAGGAAGGCTATGAGATTGTTCTCATCAACAGCAATCCGGCCACCATCATGACCGATCCGGAAGTTGCGGATCGGACCTATATCGAGCCCATCACCACCGAGGCGGTCGAAAAAATCATTGCCAAAGAGCGTCCGGACGCCCTGCTGCCCACCCTGGGCGGCCAAACCGCGCTCAATACCGCGCTGAACGTGGCCAACGCGGGCATCCTGGAGAAATACGGAGTGGAAATGATCGGTGCAAATGCCGAAGTCATTCACCGCGCCGAGGACCGCGACGCCTTCAAGGAAGCCATGAAAATCGCCAAGGTAGAAACCCTGGAGTCCATACAGGTACACACCATCGAAGAAGCCCTGGCCGCCGCGGATCAAATCGGATATCCCATTATTGTGCGCCCCAGTTTTACCCTGGGTGGAACCGGGGGCGGCACCGCCGACAATGCGGAGGAACTCAGGGAAGTCGCGGCCAGCGGGCTTAAGGCCAGCTTGAACACCACCGTGCTCATCGAGGAGTCCGTGTACGGCTGGAAGGAATACGAGATGGAAGTCATGCGCGACCACAAAGACAACGTGGTGATCATTTGTGCCATCGAAAATCTCGACCATATGGGAATTCACACCGGCGACAGTATCACCGTCGCCCCCGCCCAGACTCTCACCGATGTCGAATATCAGGAAATGCGCGACGCCACTATCCGGGTGATGCGTGCGATCGGAGTGGAAACCGGCGGATCCAATGTCCAGTTCTCCATCAATCCGGAAAACGGCCGCATGGTGGTGATCGAAATGAATCCCCGGGTCTCCCGCAGCTCCGCCCTCGCCTCCAAGGCCACCGGCTTTCCCATCGCCAAAATCGCCGCAAAACTGGCCGTAGGCTATACCCTGGACGAACTGCCCAACGATATTACCCGGGAAACCCCCGCCTGCTTTGAACCCACCCTTGATTACTGCGTGGTCAAAATTCCCCGTTTCGCCTTCGAAAAATTCAATGGATCTATCCCCAGTCTCGGCGTCAGTATGAAATCCGTGGGTGAAACCATGGCCATCGGACGCAATATGAAAGAGGCCTTTCAAAAGGCGCTGCGCGGACTCGAACGCGGTCTCGACGGTTACGATCTCAAATGCGAAGCCTTGGTCGAAGATCAAAAACTGGAAGGGAAATTCGCCACCACCAATCCGGACCGGATCTTCCGCATCAAAACCGAAATCAAGAACGGCATGTCCATCGCCGAACTCTATAAGCGAACCCACATTGATACCTGGTTCCTGGATATGCTCCAGCAAATCTGCGAACGTGAAAAGGAAATTCAGGATGCGCCGGAATTGACCTCTGAATTGATGAAATCCGCCAAGGATGATGGTTTTTCCGATGCCCAGATTGCCGCCCTGCGTAAGCTCAACGAACTCGAAGTACGCGAAATCCGCAAAGGAATGGGCATTATTCCCAAGTACCGGGTGGTCGACACTTGCGCCGGCGAATTTGCCGCTTACACCCCCTATTATTATTCCAGCTACGGCACCGTGGATGAAAACCGTCCCAACGACAAACCCAAAATTATGGTGCTTGGCAGCGGACCCAACCGCATCGGACAGGGCATCGAGTTTGATTACTGCTGCGTGCATACGGTCATGGCCCTGCGGGACATGGGCTACGAGACCATCATGGTCAATTCCAACCCGGAAACCGTCTCCACCGACTACGACACCTCGGACAAATTGTATTTTGAGCCCCTCACCTTCGAAGATGTCATGAACATCTATGACCGCGAACAACCCGAAGGGGTGATCGTACAAATGGGCGGACAAACCCCGCTGAATCTGTCAGTTCCCCTGGCCGCCGCCGGGGTGCCCGTACTGGGCACGCCCTCCGACAGTATCGACCAGGCCGAGGACCGCGAACGCTGCCGTCTGCTACTCGACCAACTGGGTCTCAAGCAACCGCAAAGCGCCACCGCCATGAATACCGAAGACGCAGTCAAAACCGCGCGGAAAATCGGGTTGCCGGTGATGATCCGCCCATCCTATGTGCTCGGCGGACGCGCTATGATGGTCGCCCGGTCGGAAGACGATATTATTCCTTTCGTCAAAGAAGCCATCAAAGCCGCCCCCAACCATCCGGTGCTCATCGACCGCTTTCTCGAAAATGCCATCGAAGCCGATGTGGATGTGCTCTGCGACAGCGAAGATGTCTACGTGGGTGGAGTCATGGAACATGTGGAGGCCGCGGGTATTCATTCCGGCGACAGCGCCTGCTGCACTCCGCCCTACTCCCTGTCCCCCCTGCTGGTCGACCGCATCAAAGATTCCTGCGGTAAGATCGCCATGGCCTTAAACGTGAAAGGACTGCTCAACGTGCAGATCGCGGTGCATGAAGGCGAAATTTACATCATCGAAATCAACCCCCGCGCCTCTCGGACCGTTCCCTACCTCAGCAAAGCCACCGGCGTACCCTTGGCCAAGCTGGCGGCGCAGGTTTCCGTCGGTCGGAAGATCAGGGAACTCGACCTTCCGAGCCTCGGAACTCCCAATTACCACTGGTACGCGGTCAAAGAAGCCGTCTTCCCCTTCAACCGCTTTGCCGGAGTGGACCCCATTCTCAGTCCGGAAATGAAATCCACCGGCGAAGTCATGGGCATGGACTACGTTTTCGAGGCCGCTTTCTGGAAAGCTCAGATTGCCGCCGGGCAGGCCCTACCCAAAACCGGAACCGTGTTTCTCAGTGCCAACGACGACTCCAAAGAGTGGATGACCGAACTTGGCAAAACCCTGCACCGTATCGGATTCAAGATCATCGCCACCGAGGGGACCGCCGAGGCGCTCGCGGCCATGGACATTCCATCCGAAACCCTGTTCAAACTCGCAGAGGGGCAATCCCCCAACATTCGCGACTACATGGCGGACGGGAAAGTCGATCTCATCATCAACACCCCCAGCAACGCCATCTCCCGCAAGGATGAAGTCAAAATCCGGGCCGAGGCTGTCTTGCGGGGCATCCCCATCATCACCACCAAATGGGGTGCTCTCCCCAGCATCGCCGCCATTGAATACATCAACAAACGCGACTGGCAAGTCACCGCCCTTCAGGAATACTTCCTGGCCTCCCCGAGTGGCGTAAAATTCCGATGAATCTCTGCGTTTTTTCGTCGGGGACCGAGGGAAGAGGAAGCAGCTGTCGGATTCGCGGAATCAGGGGTCCCGTTCTAACCAAGATACCCGGCGCAGGATGTGTCCGCTCCATGGGTTTCACTCTGCGGACATACATCTCTATTCAATAAGTGGGTTGATTATTCAGATTCAACCTGTATCGCTGTCGTGTGATTGCCACGGTTGACTTTTCTAATCTGAAACTCGTACTCGGGGAACATCCGATGTTCGCAGCGGGCTTGTTGCTGGTTGTGGGCTATCTGATCGGAAAACTTGCGGCCAAATGTAAGTTGCCGGAGATCACAGGGTATATTCTCGCCGGTCTCTTGGTGGGCGAATCGGTGACCGGGGTGTTTCCCAAGGAGATGAATCACTCTTTTGCCATCATCACCGAAACCGCACTGGGCCTGATCGCCCTGGCCATCGGAGTGGAATTTTCGGCTTCCAAATTGAAGCGAATCGGCCGCGCGACCGTAGTAATTAATCTGGTCCAGGTTCTGACCACTCTACTTGCGGTATTCACCACTATGTGGCTGATGGGGATGGATGCTCCCTTCGCCCTGCTGCTGGGGGCCGTCGCCACCGCCACCGCTCCCGCCGCCTCTCTGGCTATTGCCCACGCGATGCGGGCACGGGGGAAATTCATCGACTATATCCACAGCGTGATTGCCCTCGGGGATGCCGCCTGTCTGCTGCTATTCGGTCTGATCCTTTCTTTCACGGGCAAACTGCTTGGTACCTCAACCAATGGAAACAGTGATGTTTTCTATGCGCTTCGCGAAGTCGTCATCTCGCTGGTACTGGGTCTGGTGGGAGCAGTGGTCCTCCACCAGTTCACCCGCAGTAAAAAAAGTCAAAACGAGCTATTGATTCTCACCCTGGGGGTGGTCTTTATGACCACGGCTACCGCGATCATTTTTCACTTGTCGCCCCTTCTCTCCAACATGACCATGGGTTGCGTGCTGATTAATCTCTCCGCCCGCAATCACCGTCTATTCCGAATCCTGGAACCACTGACCCCGCCGCTGTACGCCTTGTTTTTCGTGATTGCCGGAACCGAACTCAATCTGGAAGTCTTCACCCGCAGGGAGGTCGCGATCATGGGCGGCGCCTATATTCTGGTGCGGGGATTGGGCAAGTACGTCGGAGCCTGGCTAGGCTGCAAGCTGGGAAGGATCGGCGAACCCATTCGCTCCAATCTCGGATGGTGCATGTTGCCACAGGCCGGGGTGGCGCTGGGTCTGGTACTGCTTATCCAAACCTCGCCAGTCATGCAGCGTTTATCCGAAAACCAGACCCAAATCATGAATGACATGGTGAATATTGTGCTGATGTCGGTGTTTGTAAACGAATTGATCGGACCACCCCTGCTGAAAATGGCAATCATTAGAGGCAATCAAAGCGATGAGGACCTGGAGGACACTCTATGAACTTTTATGAAATCACCTGTGAAGCCGCCTGCGCCGCGAGCATTCCCGCCCGCAACCGGGAGGATATCATTGCCGCCTTCGCCAAGCAGGCCATGCATGCGCCCTCCCTCAAATTTCTGGGGCAGGACCGCATCTATAACGCCCTCTTGAAACGCGAACACGAGGGAAGCACCGGCTTTGGCGGCGGAGCCGCGATCCCCCATGCCCGCTTTGAGGAGTTGTCAGACTTTGTACTGTTTATCGTTACCTCCCGCCATCCCATTGATTTCGAGGCGATTGATAAAAAGAGAGTGTCTGTCTTTTTTGTGCTGATCGGCCCCACCAGCGACGTCAAAGAACATCTGAAGGCGCTCGCAGGCATTTCCACCGTAATTTCCCGCAGCAATATCACCCATGAACTCCGGCTCGCCGGTACCGGCTCGGTGCTGTACGAAGTCTTTCTCAGCAAAACCAAAGACAAGAAACCCGCCGCCTTGCATCAAAACCGGAAATTGCTGGTGGTGGTCTTGTACGAAGATGACCGATTTTACGATCTGATGGAGTTTTTCATCGAAGAAGGACTGGAAGGGGCCACCGTGATTGATTCCATCGGAATGGGGCATTACATATCCAACATCCCCCTCTTTTCTTCTTTTGTCGGTTTTATGAACGAGGATCACAACAGCAGCCGTACCATACTCACCACCCTGCCCGGCGAACAGGTGGAACAGGTGGTTCAGGGTATCGAGGATCTCACCGGCGACCTGGATAAAACTCAGGGCGCCATGATCATGGTCCTGGATTTATCGTTTATGAAGGGTTCGATGAAGATGCTTTAACGGAGGTGGAATGTCCGATGACATCGCTCGGCCAGGCGGGGGTCATGGGTCACAATCACCAGGGTACGATTCCGCTCGCGGCTGAGTGTGAACAGATCGTCCAGCAAATGATCGCCCGTCACAGCATCCAAATTTCCCGTCGGCTCATCCGCCAGTAACAACTCCGGATCGTTCATTAACGCACGGGCCAGTGCCAGCCGCTGCTGCTCTCCTCCACTTAATTCAACCGGACGATGCTCCAGGCGATGTCCCAGCCCCACCCGATCCAGTTGGGTTTTGGCAGCCTCGACCTGTTTCCGACCCGGGGAACCCCACGTTTTCAGCGCCCTGACCGGAAGAAGGGCATTTTCCAACACCGTCAGATCCGGAAGCAGGTGGTAGTGCTGAAATACCACTCCGACATGCCGCGCCCGAAACGCGGAGCGTTGGGATTCGGACCATTCGTTCAATCGTTCATTCTCCACCCTCACCTCCCCGCTGTCCGGGGTATCCAGTCCCGCCAGGAGATGCAACAGAGTGCTTTTCCCGGAACCACTCGCGCCCATGATGCACAGATGTTCTCCCCGCTTCACTTCCAAACTCAAGTCCGTGAGCACCTCCACCACTCCGTGTGGCATTTTATAGGATTTGCAGAGCTTTTCCGCTTCAATGTAGGGACGGTCAGTCATGACGCAATGCCTCCACCGGATCCTTGCGCGCGGCCAGCCAGGCCGGGAGGGCCCCTCCCACCAAGCACAGAATGAGAACCAGCCCCACGATCATTCCCACATCCCCGGCCACGACCTTTGCGGGTAACCCGTCTACATAATATAGTTCCTTTGGCAACACCTCAAACCCGATCACCGCCGATAAGCCCTCGAGAATATTCTGACGAACCCGCAAAATCAACAGCCCCGCGCCGGTGCCCAAAAAGATTCCGGCCACCCCCTGAATCAGCCCGTACCACATGAATACCCCCATCACCGTTCCATTGCGGAAGCCCATAGACTTTAGCAATCCAATTTCCCGGGTCTTTTGTACACTCACCATAATCAGGGTGCACGAAACCAGAAAACTGGCCACGATGGAAATAATGGTCAGCAGAAAAAACATCATGGTCTTTTCCATGGTCAGGGCATTGAACAAGGTTTGGTTCATCTGGGTCCAGCTTCGGGCGGTGAAGCGGTAACCCGCCAATTCCCCGATCTCGGCCGCCATCGCGTCCGCTCCCCATAAATCCGTTCCTAATACCTGCATCCCGTGGACCCCCGAGCGCAGGCCCATCACATCGCGGGCGGTCCACAGATCAGTGAGAATGAATCCATAGTCAATCTGATACATCCCCACCGAAAACACCCCGGCAATCCGTAATTCCTGCGGTAACAGAACTTCGTCCTCTTGGGGAATATTGGCCGGACTGTACACGGTAAGACGATCACCCGCCCTGACCCCTAACGCATTGGCGAGATCCACGCCGATCAGACACTCCGTTTCGTCAAACTCCAGCCGTCCATCCTGAAGGGTGTTTTCCTGATCCGCCAACATCCGTTTGTACAAAAAGTCACGTTCTGGATCGATACCCCTAAGCATGGGCTGCTCCACCGCGTCTCGCGACTGCGCCATGACAATGGTTTGCAAAAAAGGAGAGACCTCCAGCACCGAAGGCAACTCCAGCACCTCCTCGAACAGTGGATGATCCTCCTCCATGCCATGTGGATAGGCGAATACGCTTACATGGGGTTGAAAAGTCAGGATTTTCTCCCGCCACATCTCGTCGAACCCATTCATGACCGAAATCACAATAATCAGCACCGCCACCCCCATCAAGGTACCCAATACCGCCAACATGTTGATCACCGACAGCAAATGCCGCTTCGGCTTCAGATAGGCCAGTGCCAGATACAGAGAGGCCTGCATGACTAGGTTACTTCGCCCGGGGTTTCATTTGCGGGAAAAGAATCACATCCCGAATGGCTTCGCTGCCCGTCAGCATCAT
The DNA here is from genome assembly GCA_018401235.1 of Kiritimatiellia bacterium. GTDB lineage: Bacteria > Verrucomicrobiota > Kiritimatiellia > SS1-B-03-39 > UBA6053 > UBA6053. The sequence continues at coordinate 11,264 of JAGYLC010000006.1, read as the reverse complement.
CACCAAGCGGTCAATTCCCACACCCATCCCACCCGCAGGGGGCATGCCATGCTCCAGCGCGATCAGAAAATCCTCATCGAACTTCATCGCGTCCTCACCCGCCTGGGCCAGCAGGCGTTCCCGCTGCAACAGGGGGTCGTTTAGCTCATTGTACCCTGGCGCAATTTCCTTGCCGCCAATGATCAGTTCGAACACATCCACTTTGGCGGGATCATCGGCACATGGTTTTGCCAGCGGAACCAGTTCCGCCGGTAATCGGGTAACAAAAGTAGGATGAATAAGGGTTTTCTCGATACATTTTTCAAAAATCTCCTGGGTGACCTCCACCGGTCCCCAGGCCGGATCCAGCGAGCAACCCAGCGACTCCGCTTTTGCACGTCGACCAGCTTCGTCTAGATCAAAATAGGCCTCTCCGGCCCGCTCTTTGATTAAATCGTCATAGGCCACTTCCCGCCAGGTATCCAGGTCCACCGGCTCCGACTCTGTCCCCACCTGACGCGATCCGATCACGGTATCCGCCAGATGCGTAATCAGATCCCGGATCAGTGTCTGCATACTTTCCCGATTTCCATAGGCCTCGTAGATCTCCAGCATGGTGAATTCCGGATTGTGATTTCGGCTCAACCCCTCGTTGCGGAAGTTTCGGTTCAGTTCGAACACCCGATCGAATCCACCCACCAATAGGCGTTTCAGATAGAGTTCCGGGGCGATTCGCAGGAACATATCCATACTCAAGGCATTGTAGCGGGTCTGAAACGGGGTCGCCGCCGCCCCGCCGGGAATGGATTGCATCATCGGGGTTTCCACCTCGTCGAATTGACGGGCGGCCAAAAAGGAACGGATCTCACGCAACACCGCAATCCGCTGATTGAACACCTTCCGCACCTCCGGATTCGCGATCAGATCCAGATACCGCTGACGATAGCGAATTTCCACATCCTGCAGACCATCCCACTTATCCGGCATCGGCAGCAGGGACTTGGACAGCAGCGTCCACTCTTGAACTTGCAGAGTTTTTTCGCCGGTGCGCGTGGTAAACCAGGTACCCGTGACCCCCACATGATCCCCCAAATCGGTCCAGGCGAAGGCGTCAAACGCCTCGTCCCCCACATTATTCTTTTTCAGATAAATTTGCAGACGGTCCGTTCCGTCCTGCAGATGCGCGAACACCGATTTCCCCATTTCGCGGCGGGTGACCATGCGGCCGGCCAGCCTAACCGATTTCCCTTCTTCAAATTGTTCCAACAATTCTGTGAAGCGGCCGTCCCGGGCAAAGGCGTTGCCGAATGCGGGGTAACCGGCGGCTTCGAGCTGCCGCATATTTTCGATGCGCTGGGCGCGTAAATCAAGTACAGGTGTGGGATCCATAAGCGTAAATCAGACGGGTTATAAAGTGAAAAGAGACCCGGTGGGAGTCACCGGGCAAACTCCAAATAAAAAGCGAAACCTCTTCAGCGGTCGGAGTCAATCGGAAGCGATGTAATGTCCCCGGTGACTTGCTGCTTCATGATTTTCCCCGGTTTGAACTTTACCACCTTGCGGGTGGGAATGGTCACCACATTGTCCGGATTACGGGGATTGCGTCCGATCCGTTGTTTGCGCTCACAAACCTCAAACACCCCGAAATTTCGGAATTCTACATTCTCGCCGCGGGCAAGACTTTCCGTAATGTAATCCAGTGTTTTTTGAATCACACTGTAGACATCCTGTTGAATCAGGCCGGTTTCATCAGCAATGCGCATGACCAGTTCGCGCTTAGTGGTACGTTTCAGGGACGGGGAAGAATCTTCGGATTGCATAACTCGATACTCGTGAAGGGATAAGTTTATTAAAGGTAAGTTTTTACGCGGATTTCGATTCAGGGTCAAGAGGGATTGGCAAAGAGTTTCAGTTTCCCAATCGCGGAAACCAGTTTTGCAGGATGTCGAGCCCGCTCCCACGCTCTCTCCATTCCATCAACACCTCATTTACTTCGTTGAGCAGTTCCCTATTGTTTTTGGAGATCGCCCAGGCCAACCGCTCGTTATTCAACAACTCCCGGAAAGCCACCAGATCGGTCTCATTTCGGGACGCACTCCACCAGACGAGCGGCGCATCGTGAATGACCATATCCACCTTTTTGCGTTGGAGCGCACTGATCGCCGATTTCAAATCTGAATGCTGGATAATCCTGGCGTTGGGATAGGACCGCTCCGCATAGAAGGCTCCGGTAGTGTTTTTGACAACCCCGACATTTGAGTTCTGATGGCGAATTATACTGGGCATAAGGCCCGCCGGAGCATAATCGCTGCGCCTAAACAACGCGGTCAATCCTGCCACCATATAGGGCTTGGTAAAGTTCACGCGGTATTCACGGGCTTGAGTAATCGTCATGCCGGGCTACATAGGTTTTCATAATAGAAGTAGATGACACATTCGAGTGGATACACGCGACCTATTTTGTACCCATCCTCTTTCAGGAAGCAAGCCCCCATCGATTGGGAATTCTCATCCTACTCGTAATCAAAAAACCAAGTCATGACTCCCAATTCGCCCCCCAGCTACTCAATCCTTCCGAAACACCCTCACATCCTCCGTACCATAGTACGTGAGCAGGAAGGTGCCGGGTTTGGCCATGCGGTCGAAGAGATCGAATATTTCCAATTCCTGGTCCGGCCAGGGATAGACGTAAAGCAAATTCACCTTGCGGCAGATCTCTTCCAGGTTGTCCACCGCCTCTTTATCCTGTGGAAAAAAACTGCCGTTTATGAAAGTGGCGGGGATATCAAACATCCTGGCGATGGACCGGCTCTCCCGCACCAGTCCCGGCTGAAGTTCAATGCCACTTGCGCTCCACCCCAGCGAGGCCGCCAGCAAGGTCACGATACCCACTCCACTTCCCCACTCCAGAAAGTAGGGCTTGGGCACCGTCATCCGTGGACGCAACGCACACAGGGCATCAAATACCAACACATAATCCGCCGGCACAAAGGTGTGGTTTTCACGGTTTCCCTGCCAATCCTCCATCGCTTCCGCCGTCTGCTGTAACAAAATCTCCACATGATGGGGCAGATGCACGGGCGGGAGATCAATTTCAACTGGCAGTACGCTCATCGTGATCTCAGCTCCGATTGCGTAGTACGTTGCCCATCACCAGCGTAAGGATCAGCAGCACCGCCGCCAAAGTGGGGAAAATGGAGTCCCCGCAATGATCGTGCACATGCACGGCCTTTATTTCCGGCAACACCGGCACCAAAAAGTCCAGTGCATAGCCCATGAGCACCGCCAGTACGATGGCGCTGACCAGATAGGTCAGTGCCTCCCGTTTTCCCAGCAATTTGCTGATCGTAGTGAAGGTAGCGGCATTGGTGGCCGGACCGGCCATCAAAAAAACGAACACCGTTCCCGGAGACAGTCCGGCTACCAGCATCGAGGCCCCAATCGGAACCGAAGCCGTGGCGCACACATACAGAGGAGTCGCGGCGGCCACCACAATCAGCTTCGCGATCAATCCATCCCCGATCTCGGCAAAAGAGTTGGGATCCACAAATGCGGACAACAATCCCGACATAAAAATTCCAATGGACAGCGGAATGGCGATATCCCCGGCAATGGTCACAAAGCCATGCCGGAATATTCGCACCAGCACCGGCGATTTGGGCGCATCAGAGATTTCCTCTTCTTCCTCGACGACCGGATCGTCACGAAACAGATTCAAAATCAATCCCAGAATCACTCCCGACACCAAAGCCGCCGCAGGAGTGAAAATGGCAAAACCCAATCCCAACATTCCCAAGGCCACCATAAATTCATCCACCCCGGTTTGAGGCGTCGACAATAGAAATGCTCCGGTAGACCCCTTGGAGGCTCCGTGACGCCGAATCCAGGTCGCCACCGGCAGCACCCCGCAACTGCACAGCGGAAGTGGCACCCCCATCAACGCACTTTTACATACCGATGTCTTGCCTTTACGGGATAAATGACGCTTCACCAGCGAAACCGGCAGCACCACCGAGAGGATTCCGGACAGCAGGAACCCCAGCAACAAATACGGAGCCATCATTTGCAGCGTCGCCCAAGACCCAATGAGAATTCGAATCAAAATATCCATCGGTGTAACTTACCCATAAAAACCCATAGGTCAACGGGGGAATTCATTTGGTCATTCCTCCTCCAACACCGGCGCGATCCAGCGCAGGAGCAGACGTTCCACCTTACTCATTTCCACTAGTCTACCCCGATGCTGAGCAGCTACTTAACAGCAAGAAGATCCCGGAGAAGCGCACCACCGACGTCATCATGCCTAGGCCCACAAGCAGTGCGAGATGCAAACGGAAGGAAGTATGGCTGGTAGGTTAGAGCCCGGATCTTCCGGTTTCAGCGTATACGTCCGTGAGTTGGCGGAAAGAGACGTCGCGCAGAGTCACCGTGCCACTGCCACCATAATAAACCCGCGGTTCCACCCGGCGGGCCTGCTTGAGTTCAAAGCGAATTACGGTTTCATCCAACCCCGCATCGAGGGACTGCGTACCCAGAGAGGTTTGCCCCAGATCTGTCATCACCTCCAAACGCAAAGGACGATCTTCCACCACTCCGGACCAGCGCAAATCAAATCGACACTCGTAAATTCCCGGCGGCAAAAAGGGATACCACCCGTAAAACAGGAACCCGGCGTTGTCGCTTTCGGCGTCCGCGATCCGGGTGGTTTCCACATTGCGACCGGTTTCACGGGAATGATGGCTGTTGGTCGCCGTCCTTCGCGGGGAGGCCCATTCCTCTTTGAGCGGATTCAAGGCAACCTCCGGCTCCAGATCCAGCACAAAGGCCGTTCGGTCAGGAAAGGAAGCCGCCAGTGCGGGACGATTCTCCGGGCGTGCCTGCAGACGCAACACCGGATTCTTCAATCCCCTTGCGTTAAGAGCCAGGTTGGCAAACAATACCGAATCCCGATCAATTTGCTCGGGAAGAAATAGCAAACTGGGTTCGGGCAGTGAGTCGACCATACTGGAGATCCTCCAGCTACTCGCGTTTGCCCTGCGTAGATCCAGCGCCTTCCGGGTGGCAAAGGGAATGGACATATATAACATCCCAACCGCAAGCACCGCGAACAACACATCCCGACGAAGTCGGTGACGATGCATACGCCGCCAAATTCGCGAAAGCCCCAGCCCCCCCGCAATCAGAATATACGGAAGAATATCCGCAAAATGAAGCGGTCCCACCTCGGATCCCCCATCGTACCAAAATCCCATATATCCCAGAGCCACGGTGACGATCACCCCGAAAATGATCCCGCTCCACCGTCTACTCCACCCGTGCGCCATCACTCCCGCCCACACAATCAATGTACCCGGAAACGTTCCCAGCAGCCAACGATCCAGATCACGCAAATTCCGCCAAAGTTGAATAGCCCCCCGCTGAATGGAATGGTGGATTTTTTCCACATCCCCCCCCTGAGTGCGCCGGATCCCGAATCCCCAATTCTCGCTGGATTCATGCTCCAAATAGCTCACCAGCAGGGGATCCTGGGTGGACACTTTGTTATAACGCAAAAACGCCCAGCCCCCGATCAAGCAGGCCAGAATATATAAAAAAAGTCCCATCCAGGCCGACCAATTCCGCCGATTTCGCTTGGTTTCCAGTAGCAGATCAATCCAAAAGGGTACCGTAATAAATAATGCGCTTAGAGGCCGAATCTGCAATAGCAGACTCCAACACAACCCGGTCAGAAACGCCCAGAGCAGGCTGCGTTCCTGTCGCCACTTCAGATAGCCCATCAAATACAGGGTAGCGAACACCATGCCGCTGGTCTGGGGAAGCAGTGTGCCGTGCAAATAAAGAAAAAAAGGAGAAGCAAGCAGTAGAATGGGCATAAAAATGCGGGGAATCCTCAACCGCCAGCCAATTCCATACATAGCCATCATGGTCACAGCCGCGGAAATCGCCGTCATCAGCTGCGGCCAGCCAATCCACACCCCCGGCACCAACCAGAACGGATGCCCGGGCGAAAACCGAGATTTCCAATCCCTATCAGGAACAATCGTCATCGAGTCGTACGCCACCAGATCCATGAACCCCTTCGGATTACGGCTGTGAGTGCCATCGAGAAAGTTATGCGCCTGAAAAAGAGCATTCCCCTCATCGGTCATCAAAAGCTGGTTGGAATATACAGCCCCCCCAATCCACAACGAAATCCCGAACGCCAGTACGGCGAAGAGCAACATCTCCAATGCCCGTTTAGGATTCGAATCAAGTGGCGGTCGAGGGGTAATCATAACACGTACCCCTACGCAGGATCACGAAATAGATCAAGTCAGGAGGAGAAATAAGGGGGCTTATCCTCAAACTGGCGAACTCAATTTGGAACTGTCGATTCCTTTTGTAGTAGTCATAACCCCCATTACCCCCCCCAAAATCTCACTCCACGATCCGTATCATCGAGGGCTCTTTCAACCATATCGATGCTTCGCTGCGAATGAACTGCACGTGCCGCCTCACGGCAAAGCTTATCCCGATCTGGGCTGCCCACGATATACGAACTGCTCTGTCTCTCGTAGAGGTAGATATTTCAAGAGTGATCCTGTGTGAATTGAAAACCCACAGATGGATTTCCGTCTTTAAGAATATAAGCCATCCGTTGGAAATCCAAATCAACTGTGCAAATGCCGATAGAGAGTCTCGGCAAACCGGGGGCCAATGCCGGGGACCCGGGCGATGGTGGATTCCGATGCTTTGCGCAGGCTCTGTACGGATCCAAAATACCTGAGCAGTAGTATCTTTCGTTTCTCGCCGATACCGGGGATGTCGTCGAGGAGGGATTCGCGGATGCGGCGGTCGCGCAGACTTCGGTGATAGGTCAGGGCGAAGCGGTGAGCCTCGTCGCGAATGGCCCGGAGAATTTTAAGACCCGGTGAGTTTAGAGGCAAACGTAAGGGAGGTTGTTCGTTTTGAATGTCCCAGACTACTTCCTCATAGCGTTTGGCCAAGCCCACGGCCGGCAGTTCGGTGAGCCCCAGAGCATCCAACGATCTGCGTCCGGCCCGAAGTTGGGTGATCCCCCCGTCGAACACCACCAGATCCGGAAGCGGTTTTTTCTCTTTGAGCAACCTCGAATAATGTCGATGCGCCGCCTCGGCCATCATGGCCGGATCGTCGGGCCCAGTGGTGTATTTTATCTTAAAGCGTTTATAGCGATTCCGCTGAGGACGACCCTCCACCGAACAGACCATGCTGGCCACCGCTTCGGTACCGCCGGTGTTGGAGATGTCGAAGGTTTCAATCACCCTGGGCAGATGCGGAAGCTTCAGTTCCTGCTTCAGTTGACGCAGTCCATCCACCGCTTCGGCCTCCAGCCGTTCGATGTCATGGGTTCCGCTGGCCCGCTGTTTGATCACTCGCCGCAGATGAAAAAGCGTATCCCGGAACTGCGCGGCCTTTTCGAATTTCATATCAGCGGCCGCCTCTGTCATTTTATGTTCCAACTCTTTGAGCACCTCCCGACGCTCTCCCCGCAGAAAGGCGACCGCCTCACTTGCGCGGGCCCGGTAAGCCTCCTGGTCAATCCGCCCGATGCAGGGGGCGGAGCAGAAACTTACAATATCGGCCAGGCAGTGACGATGCTGCTCCTCGCCGGGAACCAGGGGCCGACAGCGCCGCAATCCGTAGTGGGTTTCCACGAATTCTTTGGCCACCCGGGCGGCGGTCGAGGAGGCATAGGGACCCAAATAAGTGGCACCGTCCGGTTTGCGGATGCGGGCCACCCGGAAGGCCGGATAGGGATCTTTCAGATGGATGCGCAACAGGATGAAGCGCTTGTCGTCTTTGAACAGGGTGTTGTAGTAGGGTTTGTATTCCTTGATCAGCCGGCCTTCCGTGAGAATGGCCTCGGCCTCGTTATGAACCACAATGGTTTCGAGATCGGAAATGCTGTTGATGAGACCACGAATCTTGGGGTCGGAGCGCTTGAGGGTGGCGGATTGAAAATAATTCCGGACCCGATTCCGCAGGGATTTGGCTTTGCCCACGTAAATGACCTTGCCATGACGGTCGCGCATCAGGTACACGCCCGGTTTCGCGGGCAGCATGGCCAGCTTGGTTTTCAGATCCTCGGTGATGGTCATGAGGAATCCTCAGTCCGTATCGCCCTCGAGTTGGGCCGTGGGCAGAAAGGGATCCCGGAACGCCCGCTCGAAATCGAACACCCGGTGGAAATCCTGTTTATCGTCCTCGTCCGTTTTGCCCAACAGCTGCACATCAATCATATTATACACAATTTCGCCAATATCGTCGGAACTATTGATCCCCCAGTGACGCAGCACCCTCAGACTGATAGGCCCAAATTGGCGAATGGCGTAGTCCCGAATACCCGCGGTCAACTCCCAGCCCCGCACATGGTGGCTTTCCTCCTGAGGCACCTCATTCAATTCGTGCACAGTATAATCCAGGCCTTCACGTACAAAGCAGTAGGCCTCCTCTTTGTAGCGCGGGTCAGCAGCCACAAGTTCCCGGATAATTTCGCGTTGATTCTGTTCGTTCATTGATTGGAACCTACAACGAAAACAAGAAGTTGACAAGGCACTATTTATTCAAGAGATAGACGCGTAGGATTTTTTGGCAGAGACGGTGACAATTTTGCGTTCGGGCATAATCAGGCAACTAAGTTTGCCTCCGTAGACACAGCCTGTATCCAGTCCGATCACCTTGGGACGTTCCAGGCCGCCCAGCGCGGCCCAATGGCCGAACACCACCAGATCGTCTCCCTCATAGAGATCAAACCACGTAGGGTTGGCCTCATTTTTCAGGTCGTGGCCCTCCCCGTCCCAGGTGCGGATGGTCACCAGATGCCAGGGGTCGGTTTGGTCCGGATGCAACCCGGGAACCAGTCCCGCATGCACCATCATCAAGTCGTGATCCTCCAGCCACAGCGGGAATTGATGCACATCGGCCACAAAATCATCAAAATGACTACCGAACTCCTTGCGCAGAAGATCAAAATATTTGCTGTGCTTGTGGAATTTTCCCTCCACCAGTTCCAGTAGGCTCAACTCGTGGTTTCCCATCAGCGACACCGCGTTCATTTCCCGATGCAGCTCCCACACCCCCCGGGAACTGGGTCCTTTGTTAATGAGATCACCAATAAAGACGATCCGATCCTGTTTAGGATCGGCTTTTACCTTTTTCAGCAGTTGTTTCAGCTCTTTTGCGCAGCCATGCACATCGCCGATAACCAAAGTTCGTTGTTCCATGTCACGCCGCCTACCATCCCCCCCGCCCTATCTCAAGTCCTAACTCACGCGCGGGAGTTTAGAATAATGCCTGTGCCGTAAAATCCGAATATAAAACCCCGCGAAGATAGCTATTTCCACCCAAACCCTGAGCTAGCTCGGGGTGCGGAGAGATTCAGTTTACGATTCTTGCTACCGCCCCCCTCCCCGTCCCCCCGCGAATCGGTACGGACCGGCGTGCGCCGTCCGTACCGGACTCGCGGGGGGACGGGGGGCTATGGGGACTGCGAGTCCTAAATTGAATTTCTCCGCACACCCCGACAAGCGAGGTGTTTGGTTTCAATCTTGATTTCGTTACAATAGCAAACAAGCTTTTGACTCGCAATCCTTTGTGGAATTCAGTATCGAACGAAATCTGATTTTTAACCCAAGACTCACATGAAAAAACAAACGATTTCTTATAAAGACGCCGGTGTGGACACCGAAAAAGCCGCCGAACTGGTGGGCGACATCGGGGTGATGCGCAATCGAACCGAAACCAAGCACAAGCTAATGCAATCGTTCGGCCTGTTTGCCGCCAGCTTCGATTTGTCTCCCTGGAAGCAGCCCGTGATTCTGGTGGCCTGTGACGGGGTGGGAACCAAAATTCAACTGCTGCTGAAATACGACATGCCCGAAATTGCCGGCGTGGATCTGGTGGGGATGAACGTGAACGACGTGCTCACCTCCAACGCCATGCCGGTGCTGTTTCTGGACTACATCGGTATTCACAATATCGACGAGGCGCCCATCGCCCGGGTGATTGACGGCCTGACCCAAGCTCTGGCCGACTGTGATTGCGTGTTGGCGGGCGGGGAAACCGCGGAAATGCCGGGGCTGGTGCACCGGAACATCCTGGAACTGAGTGGATTTGTAGTGGGCGTGGCCGAAAAGCCTGATTTACTCAATCCCGATGAAATCGAAGTGGGCGACGTGGTCCTGGGCATTCCCTCCAACGGTGTGCACGCAAACGGCTTCAGTCTGGTCCGCAAGCTGATCGAAAACGACCCGGACTTGATCCCGGACGAGCTGATTCCGGATCTACTGGCTCCCACCCGCATCTACTATCCTGAAGTCAAAGCCATGCAGGAGGCGGGAATCCGCCCCCGGGGAATGGCCCACATCACCGGTGGCGGCATTCGGGAAAATTTTGCCCGGATCCTCAACGGAAAAGGGGCGGACCTGACCCTGCCGGAATGGAAAAATCCCGCCGCCCGCCGTCTGGTGGACGCCATTCGCTTGGAGGATGCGATCCATACGTTCAACATGGGTATTGGCTGGATGATCGTGGTGAAACCATCCGACGTAAACGCCGTGCGCGAGGTTCTCCCCGAAGCCGTGCGACTGGGCACGATCACTGCAGACGAAACCATCGACGTGAAGGTACCCTGGGCATGAGCGTGCGACTGGGTGTGATGGCCTCGGGTCGGGGCTCCAACTTTCTCGCGATTCAATCCGAAATCGAGCAGGCAACCCTGGACGCGGAGATTGCACTGCTGATCAGCGACCGCAGCAATGCCCCCGCCCTGAAACAGGCGGAGAAACGCCACGTTCCCGCCAAAACCTTTCCTTACGACAAATCAGATCGGGCCGCTTTTGAAAAATCAGCCGGGGATGCCATTGACGCCGCCGGCTGCGACTACATCGTCCTGGCCGGGTTCATGCGCATTCTCACCCCGTATTTTATCGAACGCTTTTCCGGGCGCATCCTCAACATCCACCCGTCCCTGCTCCCCAGTTTCAAGGGACTGCATCCACAACGACAGGCCCTGGAGGCCGGGGTCAAATTCAGCGGCTGCACCGTGCATCTGGTCACAACCGACCTCGACGACGGTCCCATCCTGGCCCAGGCCGTGGTCCCCGTGCTTGATGACGACACCGAAGAATCCCTCAGTACCCGCATCCTGAAGCAGGAACACCGCCTCTATGCCGAGGCGATACGGGGATTGAGTTCGAAGTGAAAAGAGCGGTCAGAGAGGAGAGGTCAGAGCTATTTAGGCACCGAATTTAAACAGCGTCTGG
>JAGYLC010000059.1 GCA_018401235.1 Kiritimatiellia bacterium | reverse complement strand
TAAAAACTAAATCTAAACAAAATGTCAGATGTTAAAAGAAACTTGGGCTAAACACGGAGTTCTATTTGGAAGCACATGGCCGGGTTGCCCTGGCGGAGATTATGGAGGATTCCAGGTTCGAGGCGTTTCCGGTAGTGATCGGGCTGAATACGAATCTGGCAAAGCGGGCGCGCATATACCGGGAAGACCGGGTGAAAGAAGGCCGGGTATTACTACCCTCCTTCTTGTCGGTGAAAGGAACCCTGGGCGAACCCGACGTGGATGTCAACCGATCCGTGCTCACCGGGCTGATAATGACCGGGGTGACGGAACGTACGGATGTCGGAAGCGAGCGGCTTCAGGGAGTTCTGCAGGGGCTTGGTGGCATCCTCAGTGGTGAGGGGCCTCCTCCCGCACCAACGCCCCCTCCCTCACCTGAACCCGACACGGTCCCTGCCGAGCCGTCGACTGGACCCGCACCGACGCCAACACCGACTCCCCCCAGAACAGACAGGGATCGGGTGAGGGAAGGTCTGCAGATTTTCCGGGATCTGCGGGCCACTCCCACTCCTGTTCCTAGCCCTTAAATCAAAGAAAGGCGGCCAGGTGGCCGCCTTTGCGTTGTAAGGTATGGAACCTTAGCAACCTTTTTTGGCCATTTCACCGCATTTTTTGGTTTCGGTATCACATTCCTTGGTTTCCGAACCTTGGGTAATGACTTCTTTCTCCACCTTGTCTTCCACTTTATCGGCAGGTTTTCTGGTGCAGGATCCGCAACCGGAACCTGCATAGAGGACACCGGACAAGCTGAGGGCGAATAAGGATACGAGTACTTTCTTCATATGAGATAATCTCCATTTTTTGGGTTTTGCCGCTCAAAACAAGCGTCTATTGTAGTGTAGACGAAGTATAGGCAAAAGTGTTACAAGAAAAGTGATTTTTTTTTACCAGCGAGATCTGCCGATGTTAAGCTGGGTGTTGCCGCCTCGCCCGTAAATATAGGTTTCCTCTTGCGGATGGGTATGCCAATTACGATTGTTCAAATTCTGCAGGTGCCGCTCCGAGTTCCAATGACGCAGCGGTGGAGTTGATTGCGAATTATGCGAATTTGAATTAGCCTGGGTCGAGATCACGATCGGTTGGTAGGAAGAATGGGGGTAATAAATGCGTCTGCCGGTGTTGTACCGTATATAAATTCCATCGTTGACGGTGGTAGCGCGTGATCGGCGAGGATACTCCTCCGGCCAGGCCCGTTGGGCCGCAGCCTTTTCGGCCCGACGCGACCGCTCCTCCGCAGCTCTTACCCGGGCTTCCAAATTGGTCAGTCGGTCCTCTTCCCGCTGATTTTCTGCGGCCTCTTCACTCATCAGGGACACATAGGTGACCACATTGTCTTTCAAGTGAACTTCGCCTCGATCATAATAATATCGGCCTGAATTTCCGGTTTCAATACGGGCATTCGGTTCACCCAAATGGTGAATCACCGTCCCTCGGCTCACTCCGGGACGAATTACAGGGCGTATTTCCTGATTATCCTCCGAATATCCCGAAAGGCTACCCGCAGCAATTAGAAGTGTAGACAAGAGTTTAGTAACAGCTTTCATCAAACTCATTTGTCGCAGATCTTGTAAAAATCTTACATTTGAGGTTGAGAAGACGTGAGAATCTGTAGGGTACGTTCCAGGGCTTCTTTGCGGTCAGGGCGCTCCTCCAGCCCCTCCAGCGTGAAAAAACCGAATTTCTCCAGCCGTTCCCTTGTTCGCCCCGTAGCGCCGGCCACGATCACCCGCCCACCCCCGGATACAGCGTCTTTCACCATGTTTTCCAGGGAGAGGCAGACGGTCACGCCGAGCAGTGGCACGTTGCTGAGGTCCATCACCAGCACCTCGGCATGCCGCATGGCCGCGTGTTCACGGGAAATAGCTTTCGCTACTCCAAAAATCATCGGTCCGTTTAATTGGAACAGCAGAACTTTAGTGCCCGCCCGCTCCATCAACTCCTGCTCCTCCTTCGGAAGCTTCACTCCGGCCTCGTTGAGTCCAATGGTGCGAATGTCGTCAGAGGAGATGTCCGACAGTCGTTTGATTGTCAGCAGGTTTGCGATGAACACCCCGACCCCCACCGCCATGATCAGGTCCACGAACACGGTAAGGAACAGCACTATATACATCATGAAGGTGCTGGAGCGCGACAGATGCGGCACCCGCTGCATAAAGCTCCAATCGAGGATGTCCACACCCACCTTGAGTGCGATGGCGGCCAGCACCGCCGTGGGTATGGGCCCAATCAACGGGGAGGCACCCAGCAGAATGATCAGCAAAATCAGTGCTCGGAGTATCCCGGCCAGGTTGGTTTTAGCGCCGGACTGAATATTGACTACGGTGCCCATGGTGGCACCGGCCCCCGGGAGGCCGCCACAGAAACCGGAGAGCAGGTTTCCAATTCCCTGGCCCACCAATTCCCGGTCGCTGTCGTGGTATTCCCGGGTGAGACTGTCGGCGACCATTGCGGTGAGCAGGGTGTCGATGCTCCCCAGCACCCCCAAAATCAGCCCGTTCAGAACGATGGGGCCCAACAGCTTGCTCGAAAAGGTCGGTATCTGGAAGTCGGGAAGCCCTATCGGGATCGGACCGATGCGATTGACCTCCATTCCGTCGAGTAACAAGAGAGATACCAGGGTAGCCGCCACCAGTGCCACCAGTTGGGCCGGGCATTTTTTGCGCCAGGAGGCAGGAAATCCAAAGAGGATGGCCAGGGCCAGAACGCCGAGGCCGAGTTCCGGAAAGGACACGGACGACAGCATCCCGGGCAGCGCCTTGAGGATACCCATCGTTCCCCCGCTTGGAGTTGTCGCCCCGAGGAAGGGCGGAATCTGCATAAGAATCAGCAAAATTCCGATTCCGGACATGAACCCCGAAATCACACTGTAAGGCATTAAGGTGATGAATTTGCCGAGTTTCAACCCGCCCATCAAGATTTGAAAGCACCCGGCCAGCATTACCACCGTGAAGGCCATGGCTATTCCCTGATCCGGATATTCCGCGATCATGGAGGAGACCACCGCAGTCATGATCACCGTCATCGGGCCGGTCGGTTCAGAAATAAGCCGGGAGGAGCTTCCGAACAGTGATGCGAACATCCCTACGATCACCGCGCCGTACAGGCCCGCCTGGGGACCGGCACCCGAAGCCACTCCGAATGCCAATGCCAATGGCAACGAGACGATCGCGGTGGTGACCCCCCCCACGAGGTCGGGTCCAAAATGTTTCAGGCGAAGTGGATGAAGATTCATATTGTTTTCCGCGCAACGAAGTTACGGTATCAACTTAAAATACCGGCATCCCTCCAACACCCCGCTGGTGGCCTTTTCCTTGGCCAGATAGAGTCGTGACTCCCTATTGGTGCTTTCCAGCGTTTTTTTGACCTTGGCCGCCAAACCTTTACTTGCGTTTGCCACCACGATGGCACGGAAGCCGCTGGTCAGGGCCAGGTAGTCGTTACCGGAGTCTCCGGCGTAGATCACATCGTCCGGGCGGAAGTCCGCGTGTGTGGACAACCAGTTCAGGGCGTAGGCTTTGGAGACTCCGGTGGGAAGCAGATCAATCAGACCGCAGTCGAGGAATGGATCCACGCTGCCGTGCGCTTCGTAGGGGAATTTGAAATCGAGGAGAAGCTTCGCGATGCGTCCCACCAGTTCATCGGTTCGCCCGGACTCGCATTCGAAACTGATTTTGAATTCCTGCTGGTGGGCCTCTTCCTGCATGCATAACCCGGGAAGACCATGCAACATGCTCATGACGTCGGTATTGCTGTTGTCCGATTTTTTTACCCGCAAATGTTCGGTGTAAGGGGCGTAGGGGATGTAGTCGGAAGGTAACAGCTGATAAATCGACGTGCCCACGTCGCAAATAATCCATTCGGGGCGGGGGAGCTGAAATTCGTCGATGGCGTCAAGTACGGATTCGAAATGGCGTCCGGTACAAAACACGATGCGAAAACGGTGATCCTCGCTGGCAACTTGCAATGCCCGCAGGGCGAGCGACTGTTCAGGCGAATTGGGCAAGGGTATCAGAGTGCCGTCCAGATCGGTGGCCAGCACGCCGGGGGGGGGGGCTTTTCGAGGTTGCAATCGGTCATAAAGGCGGGTTAATATAGAACAGTCGAAAAATAAAGAGAATTAACTCAAATTGAGAGAAAACGATGATACAGGAAAAGGGAATACGAATTGCGCTGCTCAGTCTGCATGGACTGATACGCGGGCATGATATGGAATTGGGCAAAGACGAGGATACGGGCGGTCAAATCCGCTACGTGATCGAATTGGCCCGGGCCTTGTCTGAGCGGGAGGATGTGCGTCGGGTCGATCTGATTACCCGCCAGGTGATTGATGACCGGGTATCGGACGACTACGCCCAGTTGGAGGAGCAAATCGCTGACAAGGCGTTCATCGTCCGCATCCCCTTCGGACCAAAGCGCTATCTGAACAAAACCAAGCTCTGGCCTTACATGGAAATGTTTGTGGACCAGTGCCTGAATCATTTTCAGCGCACCCGCTCGGTGCCGGATATTATTCACGGTCATTATGCGGATGCGGGATACGGGGGAGGGCAGCTGTCCCGCCTGCTGGGTGTACCCTTCGTGTTCACCGGCCATTCGCTGGGGCGGGTGAAAATGGAACGGCTGTTGGCATCCGGCGGTGACCCGGAAAAGA
Source organism: Kiritimatiellia bacterium (assembly GCA_018401235.1). GTDB lineage: Bacteria > Verrucomicrobiota > Kiritimatiellia > SS1-B-03-39 > UBA6053 > UBA6053. The sequence continues at coordinate 8,215 of JAGYLC010000059.1, read as the reverse complement.
TGGAGGCCACTTACAACCTCGCCACCCGGATTGAGGCGGAGGAGTTCGCATTGGAAACCTGCTCCCTGATTTGCACCAGCACCCACCAGGAAGTGAAGGATCAATACGAAAAATACGAACACTACATCCCGGAACGAATGGAGGTGATTCCGCCCGGAGTGGATCTGGCTTCCTTTCATCCTCCGCGTAAGGATGACCCGGAACCGGAAATCGCCTCGGCTATTGCCCGCTTTCTCGATGACCCCGACAAACCGATGATCGTGGCGATGGCCCGTCTGGACGAGCGCAAAAATTTGGAAAAACTGGTCGAGGTCTACGGCGAATCTCCACAGTTGCAACGGGCGGCCAACCTGGTGTTGATCATGGGTTGTCGGGACGATATTCGCGATATGCCCGGTGGACAGCGCAAGGTGATCAGGAACGTGCTCTCCCTAATTGATGTCTATGATCTTTATGGAAAAGTGGCCTACCCCAAGCAGCACGCCTCGGATGAAGTGCCAGCCTTGTATCGAATGATCACTAAATCTAAAGGGGTGTTTGTGAACGCGGCCATGACGGAACCCTTCGGGCTTACCCTGCTGGAGGCTGCGGCCAGCGGTGCTCCGATCGTGGCCACCAACGATGGCGGACCCAGTGATATTATCGCCAACTGTCATAACGGATTGCTGGTGGATCCCTTTGATAGCAAAGCCATCGAAAAAGCGTTGATGCACGTATTGCTGGAACCGGAGGAATGGACGAAATGGTCGGAAGCCGGACTGAAGAATGTGCACACCCATTATTCCTGGGAGCGGCACACCCAGCGCTACATGCGGGATCTGAATGAGCTGCTGGAGAGATTCGATCCGGTTCCGAAAATTGCCCGGGGGCGCAAGACCCGCCGTCTGCCGCAACTCGATCGACTGATCATCGCCGATGTGGATAATACCCTGACCGGGAACGACGACGAGTTGCACCGCTTCTTTGAATTAATCGCAAATGCCAAGGATCATGTCGGATTCGGCATCGCCACCGGTCGCCGTTATGAGGAGGTGCTTAAACTGATCGAAGACTATGACATGCCGCACCCGGAAGTGTTGATCACTTCGGTGGGAACCGAGATCTATTACGGTAAATCCTTCACCCTCGATACCAGTTGGCAGAAACACATTGATTTCCGCTGGAATCCGGAGCGCATCATGGAGGTGCTGGGCGGATTGAAAGGCTTTTATTTGCAGGAGGAGGAAGAACAATCCACCTATAAAATCAGTTTTGAAGTGGATTTTACGGTGGCTCCCAACGAACAGCAGATCAAACGAATCCTGCGGGAAAACAAAATACGGGCCAAGGTCGTTTCCTCCCTCAACATGTTTCTGGATGTGATTCCCTCCCGCGCGGGAAGCGGATTGAGCATTCGGCATATGGCCTACAAATGGGGATTCCCCCTGGAGAATATTTTGATCGCCGGAGACTCCGGAAACGACGCGGAAATGCTGGCGGGGAATACCCTGGGGGTGGTGGTGGGGAATTACAGCCCTGAACTGGACCGGTTGCGTAAATACCCGAGGGTCTATTTCGCGGAAGCGTCTCATGCCGGCGGCATCATCGAGGGGGTTGCGTATTACAACTTCCTCGATACGATCACCATTCCAAACGAAAAATTGGAAGAGGATGGCTGAGTTTGACCCGATCTATGAGGCGGAAAGGTCTCTTCGTCGGATCCGCCCGAAAATTCAGGAACGGATCAAGGCCGCGTGTGAAGGTTCCAGTATTTGTGACTGGGAGCGAACGGAGGTAATCGATGCCCGGCTGGCGGAGCATTGGCCGCGGCTGTTTAGGCTGTTGCATCGGTTGTATGGAAACCACTACGACTTCTTTTATTATTTGGAGCACATCCTCCTCACCGCGATCGATTGCTGGCTAAACCGACCCGACGACCTGTTTCAACTGGATATCCGACGTGAGAACGACCCCGGCTGGTATTTATCCGAGCGCATGGCGGGCGGATCCCTCTACGTGGACCTGTTCAATGACGATCTGCAGGGCCTCAAGGCGAAAATCCCTTACTTTAAAAAGCTGGGGCTGAGCTATGTGCATTTGATGCCGCTGTTTCGGGCCCGAGAGGGAAACAACGACGGCGGCTATGCCATCAGCGATTATCGCTACGTGGATCCGAAATTGGGAACCATGACGGAGTTGGAGGAGGTCGCCGCCGCCTTCCGCAAGGCGGGGATTTCCCTGGTGCTCGATTTTGTTTTCAATCACACCTCGGACGAGCACGAATGGGCGATCCGCGCCCAGGAGGGGGATCGGGAGTACATGAACTACTACCACATCTATCCCGACCGGCGGATTCCGAATCAGTATGAACAACACCTCCGCGAAATATTCCCCACGATTCGCCGGGGAAATTTCAGTTGGCACGAGGGCATGCAGCAGTGGGTGTGGACCACCTTCAATAATTTTCAGTGGGACCTGAACTACGCGAATCCGGAGGTGTTTCGTGCCATGGCCTCTGAAATGTTGTTTCTGGCCAATACCGGGGTGGAAATTTTGCGCTTGGACGCGGTGGCCTTCGTCTGGAAACAAATGGGGACCACCTGCGAAAATTTGCCGGAGGCCCATCTGCTGATTCAAGCCTTCAACGCGGTGTGTCGGATTGCCGCGCCCGGACTGGTATTCAAATCCGAGGCCATCGTGCATCCCGACGAAGTAGCGAGGTATATTGACCGGGAAGAGTGTCAGCTCTCCTACAATCCCACCCTGATGGCGTTGCTGTGGGAAAGCACCGCCACCCGTAAAACCGATTTGCTCAAGCAGACACTGCGGCACCGTCATGACTTAAAACCAGACACCGTATGGGTGAACTATCTGCGGGGACACGACGACATCGGCTGGTCTTTTGATAATGAGGATGCCCGGGCGGTGGGAATTGATCCCCACGGGCACCGCGACTTTTTAAATCGTTTTTACACCGGACGCTTCCCCGGATCCTTCGCCTGCGGACTGCCATTTCAGCACAACGAGGTGACCGGGGATATGCGGGTGTGCGGTACCATGGCCTCGTTGGCCGGGTTGGAGCAGGCGGTGGAAAAAAAGGACGGGTATCTGATAGAAATGGCCTTGCGTCGGATTCAGGTGTTGTACGGGATTTTGTGCAGCATTGGAGGAATTCCCCTGATCTTCATGGGGGAGGAGTGGGGGGTATTCAATGACTATGATTATGTCGAAGATTCCGAAAAAGTGGACGACAGCCGCTGGGTACACCGTCCGCGAATGGACTGGAGCCTGACCGCCGATCTCAAAAAGAAAAAATCAGTGCGCAGGCGGCAATTCACCCAGCTTCAGCGGATCTTTGAGTTGCGTGCCGATACCGATGCATTGCGGGGGAACCTCATGCGCCTGTTACCCGCGGACAATGCCCATGTACTGGTGTACCTGCGCTGGCATGATTCGAATCATCTGATTGTGATGGCCAATTTTTCCGAAGAACGTCAGACCGTCCCCGTCAGCACCTTCCGTTCACAGGGTTTTGCGCATTTTTGCAAGGACCTATTCACCGGGATGACTTATTCCACCCGTGATTCACTCACTCTCGAAGCGTATCACATTCTCTGGCTGGTCCTGTGAAGTGAATTTCTCCGCACTCCGAGCGAGCTCCGAGTTTGGAAGTTGATCATAAACACACATTTGAATCTGAGAATTCTTGCTCTCAAAATACGATGTAAACTGAGTTCTGGTCTTTAGGCATTCGAATTATTCGCGTTCATTCGCGTCCATTCGTGGTTATACTTCTTCAATTTCTTTCCCTGCCAACGTCTCAGCTGTGGGACACGAAGCGTTCCCACCAGACGATGGTCGAATTCGGCTCTCTCGCCAAGCCGCAAAGATCGCAAAGAAACCCTGTCATTCCTGGAGGTCATTCACGGTTCTTCTGACCTTCAGCACGAAAGCCCCGTTTCCGAAGCTCATCCAAAAGGACGACTTCACAGACCGTCTCCAACAGCCCCGGTCCTAATTCATGATGGTCGACAACGGCAGCGTCCACGATTTCTTTGCCTATACTGTTTTCTTCGCTTTCATGGGGGGCGACGCCCCTGGGATCTGAATGAAGAGGATATCCATACCTATTTAGGCCATTTGGTGCTGGAAAAACAAGTTGCGGCAGCAACCCAAAATCAGGCCCTGAACGCGGTGGTGGTTCTATATCGGAATGTAGTGAAAAAAGAAGTTGCACGAAGTGAAGTTGCCGGGTGCTTTGGCCAGAAATTATCCCGATGGATACCTTGTAACACCCACGATTTGTAACCTCGATTTTCCTTCGACAGCGGATAAAAGGACGAAACGTTCACGGGACATTGCCCTTGCACCGCAGGCGGCTTCGGATTATGAAGTAGGTATGAAAATCTCCGGTAAATTTTTGCGTATTGTCCTTCCCGTCATGATCCTGCTGGCGGTGTTGGTCCTACTGGCCAACTTCGTGTTTATCGAGTTTGTGGTGGATGTGCTCTGGTACAATTCGCTGGGCTACCTGCGACTGTTTTTTTTGAAATTGGGCTATAAATACCTCGTGTTTATAGGGGTCACCCTGTTCTTTTTCGCATTGGTGTTCCTTAATTTCTGGGTGGCATCGCGTTATGTGGGGGTTACGGTTCACCATAAAGAAGTCAAATTCCAGCGTTTGGTGAAATCCTTTCGCAGCATGTCGAAACGCGTGTATACCCCGGTGTCCCTGGTGTTGGCTGTTTTACTGGCCTTGCCGGTGTATCGGGAATGGGAGCATGCGCTGCTGTTCTTTTTCGCCCCGGCCACGGGAAATGCGGATGCCCTGTTTGGGTTGGACGTGTCATTCTACCTGTTTGCGCTCCCCATCATCAATTTGTTGCACGCACGCACGTTGCTGGCCCTGTCGATGATGCTACTGGCGTTGGCCCTGCTGTATGCGGCTGAGCTGAAAGTGCTGTCGGAAAGCGATCAGCCCCTCTACAAAGGTGCCAAAATCCATCTTTCACTGGTCATACTGCTGATTTTCCTGGTGCAGTCCGTTGCCTACGGCCTGGAGGCCTTGATGCTGCAGTATACCACTAAAAACATGGATTTGTTTTTTGGTCCCGGATATGCCGAGGTCTACTGGACGCTTCCCTTGCTGGGGTTGGCCGCCTTTATGATGATTCCCCTGGCAATCTCTCTGATTCGACTGGTGTTTTTGCACCGGGGAATGAAAACATGTATTTTATTTGCGATTCTCGGGCTGAGTGCGCATGGCATACGGAATTGGCAGGCGATTCCGGATGCTGTGAACAAAATTCTTGTGGAACCTAATGAACTTGAGAAACAGGCTCCGTTTATTTCCCAGACGATTCAATCCACCTTGACCGCGTATCAACTTCAGGATGTAGAGCGGCGAACCTTCGAGAAGGTTCAGGCGGATAAACCGCTGGCGATGCCGGGCGGGGCCACTCAACTCGATAACATCCCATTATGGGACTATGAGTTGTTGGCGGATGTGTTTCAGGAATTGCAGGCCATACGGCCTTATTACCAGTTTACGGGGGTGGATGCCGCCCGTTACCGCTTTGGGGATGAGCTGCATCAAGTGTATCTCGCCGCCCGCGAAATCACTACCGACCGCCTGCCGGAGGGGGCACAGAACTGGATTAATCACCGGATGAGATATACGCACGGCTATGGGGCGGTGATGATTCCGGCGGCGCAAAGCGGTGAGCAGCGCATGCGCTGGTATATTCAGAACATGCCTCCCGAGTCCAATGTGGGCTTCGAATTGGAAAATCCCAGTATCTATTATGGTCTCGCGGATTTAAAATACGTGATCGCGCCCAATAAAAACCGCGAGTTTCACTATCCGGGCGGCGACGATGACACATCCGCAGTTGTAGATTATCAGGGAATCGGCGGGGTGAACATTGGCAATTTTCTGCGTAAAACGTTTTTCGCCTATTATTTTAGGGACCGAAATCTGTTTTTTACCCGGCAAACCCTTTCTGACAGTCGCATTCATTTCCGCCGCAACATTATGGAGCGCATTGCGATTCTCACTCCGTTTATCCAGTTGGACCACAATCCGTATTTGGTGGTGACCCCACAGCGGCTTTACTGGATTGTGGATGCATATACCACCAGCCGGTGGTACCCGAATTCCGAGACCTTTCATGAGGAACTGAACTATATCCGCAACTCCATCAAGATCGTGGTGGATGCCTACGATGGCTCGGTGGATTATTACCTGGCCGAGCCAAACGATCCGATTGCCCGTGCCTACCAGCGCATGTATCCGGGCTTAATTAATGATATAGAAGAAATGCCTGATGCCTTGCGGGCGCAGGTTCGGTATCCCAAGGATTTGTTTGAAATCCAGATGCGGATGTACACGAAATATCATCAGGAGGATCCTGAAACCTATTATCAGAGCGAGGACTTGATGCAATTCGCGGAAATTCCGCATCAGGACAGTCTGATCACCATGCGCCCCTATTATTTGACCTTGGACCTGATTGATCCCGGCAAACGTGATTTTCTGCTACTGACCCCGCTGCTTCCCGTGAACCGGGATAATTTGCGCGCGTTGGCAGTGGTCGGATCGGATAAAGAAAACTATGGGCGAAAGATCTTGTACGATTTCCCCAGGGGCAGCCAGGTCTATGGGCCGCCGCAGGTCAATGCTGTGATTGATCAGAATACGGATATCGCCCAAAGCATCACTTTGTGGGGACAGCAAGGTTCGGAAGTGAAACGCGGCAAGATGATTATTCTCCCGATCGACGGCCGCATTATCTATATTCAGCCCTTGTATATGGAGGCGACCGGCCGCCTGCGTATTCCCCAGTTAAAGCGGGTGATTGTGTATACGGACGAAACGGTGGTGATGGATTTTTCTGTGGAGGGCGCGATGCGCCGCCTGCATGAAATTTTCACCTCGGAGGAATCCCCTGTGTTCATCGACGCGAACGATCCGGATGAATTCCCGGAAGTGGATCTTTGAAGTGGATGTCTAAGGTGGAAAAGCCTAAAATCATGGTGGCCCTCTCCGGGGGGGTGGACAGCAGCGCGGCGGCGGCCCTGTTGGTAGAGCAGGGCTTCGAGGTATCGGCTGCCTACATGAAAAACTGGATCAACGAGGACAATATCCTGGGGGACTGCCCCTGGCAGCAGGATGTGGAGGATGCGTTGGCGGTGGCGGGGACCTTGGGAATCCCTTTTGAAATTGTCAATTTGATGGATGCCTACAAGGCCCGCATCGTGGACTATCTGCTGCGGGGATACGAGGAGGGAATCACCCCGAATCCGGATGTGATGTGCAACCGCGAAATTAAATTCGGGGTGTTTCGTGACTGGGCGAAAGAAAAAGGATTCGATACCGTGGCCACCGGGCACTACGCCCGCAGTCGGGTGGGGGAGGGCGGTCTACGGGAAATTCTCATGGGCCGGGATCCCAACAAGGATCAGACCTATTTCCTGGCCATGATGACACCCGAGCAGGTTCAGGCGGCCCGCTTTCCGGTGGGAGACTTGATGAAGTCGGAAGTGCGCGAGGTTGCGAAACGCTTTGGACTTCCCACGGCTGCTAAAAAAGACAGTCAGGGGATTTGTTTCATCGGACAGATTAAAATGTCGGATTTTCTCGGCACCTACCTACCGGATGAGCCGGGCCGAATTGTGTCGCCGGAGGGTGAGGTGCTGGGCCGCCACCGGGGACTGCATTTTTACACGCTGGGACAGCGCAAGGGGATTGGCGTCCCCTCGAACGAATACAAGCGCAATTATGTGGTGGTGGAAAAACGGAAAGCCACCCGGGAACTGGTGATCGCCCTTGAGCACCCGGATGTGCCCCGATTATTCAGTCAGGCCTGCATCCTCACCCAACTTAGTTTCACCGGGGAGCCAATCACGAGCGACTGTCGGCTACAGGCCCGCGCCCGCTACCGGGCACCGTCCGTGGATATCCGCTATTTACCAGGGGGAGGCGGACGGGCCCGCATCGAATGGTCCAGTCCCCAGCGAGCTCTCGCCTGTGGGCAAATTTGTGCGCTTTATGATGGAGAGGTCTTGCGTGGAGGCGGGATTTACGAAGAGATCCTTTATGAATAGGGAGTGATCTCAACTGTCAGGGACGGATCCTGGACAAGTATCTGTCTCCATTCCAGGGCGGGAGGACAGAGGGGGTCCAGACCTCCGTTTGTAAAGTGTTTTGACCGAAAGGTATCGCAGATTTAAATGA
>JAGYLC010000058.1 GCA_018401235.1 Kiritimatiellia bacterium | reverse complement strand
TGGTCATTGGCGGACTGATGTTGCTGGCCAATGCCTTTATGATCATCAGTCTGTTTAAATTCTACCTGAATTTTGAAGACTACTCGCACGCAATTCTAGTTCCGGTCATCGCGGGCGCGGCGGCGTGGAGAATCATCTCCCTATCGGAAACCAAGGTTCAGGTTGTTGGGGATTTTCGTGGATTACCCGTCCTGTTTCTGGGGTTGGTAATTCAATTCGTGGCGATGTGGTATGAAATCGGGCTGGTGGCCGGGGGAATCGTCAGTGAGTACTTTACCAGTATTGGTCTGGTTATCGCTGTTTGGGGGATTTTTATTTCCTTTTTCGGGCTGCCGGCAATTAAAATGTTCTGGTTCCCTCTTCTCTATTTGATTTTTATGATTCCGGGACTTCCAGGGCCTCCGGAGGTATGGCTGAAAAGCGCACTGCGGAATAATGTAACCAACAGCTCCGCCTGGGTGTTGGAAAGATTCGGGTACAGCGTGTTCGTGGAAAGAAACGTGCTGGAGATTCCGGGAGTGGTGTTGGGGGTTGCGGATGCCTGCAGTGGGATTCGTTCGTTGTGGGCCATGTTGGCAGTTGCACCCGCGGCAGCTTGGTTTTTGCGGCTGCGTCCTTTCCTGATCATGTTATTTATGCCGTTGGGCGTATTTCTGGCGATATTTCAAAATATCATTCGGGTGGTGGCGACCGCACTGCTTTGCGACTGGTTTGACATGAGTTGGGCCAGTGGTACCAAGCATGATATTGTCGGAGGAGCATCCTTTTTCCTCTCCTCCATCATCATGATCGTGCTCGCCCGCGTACTCGCGCCCCCACTATCTGAAAAAGTGGAAACCGTTGGCTCCTACGCCTCCTATGGGGTTTATGGATCCTACGGCGTGTCGTCGGGCTATGGCTACGGGGGTGGGTCCTCCGCCGCAGCCTATCACGCGGACAATGATCCCGAAGCGGGAGAAGATGAGCATGACTTTATTTCCGCCGAGGATCAACGGGACTCTTTTTTCGCTCGGATCAGCCGGGTTCGCCTGTCGGTGATTGCCTTGCTTTTGGTGATGTTGCTCTCCCAGTTGGTGCTCTTTCAGCGCTACGCGATTCGGAACCGGGTGCAATACGAAATCGCCCAACAGCGTCTTTCCCTGGACATGTTCCCCGGAAATGTCGGAAAATTTCGCCGCATCTACTGGGGGGAACTCCCGGAAGTCGCTCTGCGAATTCTGAAACCGTCCGAAAGCTATGTGGCCTGGTACGCCACTCCCGACGACCGCCATGTCAACCTGATCATCAATTTCTGGGAACCGGTTATTGGCTTTAACGGCTCTTCCTGGGCCTTTCCCCACTCGCCGGACGTGTGTTTCAGGGACGCGGGTTGGCAAATTGAGCAGCGGGTTGACGTGCCCGAAGCCTTGCGGGATCCCCATGAGGTCCTTTATTCACGCCTGTATCAGAACGATCAAAGCCGCCAAATGGTGTTGTATTGGTACAACCGGGACGAGGTGGTCATGTTCATGAATGATTTTATCGACAGCCACGGCACCCAGGACCGTGACCAAATGGTCCTGGCGCTGGACGAATTCGTGGATACCGAAAGAGGGTATTTCAACCGGGTCAAACACATGGTGAGATCCTGGAGCCGTCCCAAGGACTACAGTCGCTATCAATATTCTGTTGGTATCTACGTGCCGGAGCAGGGATCGGTAGAGGAGACGGTTGAACTTGCACAGGATTTCGCGATTGAACTGCGGAAGCAGATTGCCCCTTTCGGTTTAAAACCCCTTCAACGCATGAACATGGATGACATCGGAGAATCGCTGAAAATGGAGAAAACCCCGGAGTTGGCTACTCCGGTAGGTGACGATGCGTTATCGATGGTGGAGTAATCTGCTATTTCCCCACGATCCCGGCGTTAAGACCGGAGACGAGGCGGTCCACAATGCGTGCGTGCATTTTTTCGACGGCTTCGTCGGTGAGGGTCTTTTTGGGGTTTCGGTAGGTGAAACGGTAGGCCATGCTCTTTTTGTTTTCTCCCAGTTTATCGCTCTCGAATAAATCGAAGAGCCGTACCTGCACCAGGTCTTTTGGACGTTCCTGGTTGACCAGGTCGGTTACTTCCTGATGACTGCGTGATCGATCCAGGATGAGGGCCACGTCGCGGGTGGTGGAGGGGAAGCTGGGAATGGGGCTCATGCCATCGGGCAAGCCGGGTTTAAGCAGGATGTGGGTGAGGTCGATCTCCGCCAGTGCAATAGGGCCGCTCAATTTGTAGGCCTGTTTGAGTTTTGCGGACAGAAGTCCGATTCGCCCCACTTCCTTGGCAGCACAGTGGATGCGGGCGGCCTGTCCCTTGCCAAAGGCGGGATCGTCCGCTGCCACGTAGGTACAACCATCTTCGCAACCCAGCAGGTGAAACAGGTTTTCGACTTCGCCTTTGATGTCTGCGTAGGCCTCCCGGTCGGTGAGGGGGCGTTGTTTGTCCAATTCCGGTCGATGCCAGGGGCCCATGGTGCCTAGACATACCCGGGTTTGCTCCACCACACCATCCGTAGCTTGAAGATAGGTTTTCCCTTCCTCGAACAGGGCGAGTTCCTCGATTTGATGTGCCTTGTTGTAGGTCAGGGTCTGCACCATCTGCGGAAGCAGGGAGCTTCGCAGTACGGACTGGTCCTGACTGATGGGGTTGGGGAGAACCACCTGTTGCGCACGGTTTGCAGCATCCAAGTGATTCAAAGCTTCTGGAGTGCAGAGACTGTAGTTGAGAGTTTCCAGAAATCCGCGACGGGCGAGGTGACGCCAAATTTTAACCAGGACCCGGGTTTCGGGATCGCGGGCATCCGTGATGATTTGTGCAGAGGGTGCGGGTGCGGGAATTTTATCCAGGCCATTCAGGCGGGCGATTTCCTCAGTCAAATCCACCGGACGAGTGAGGTCCTGGCGGAATCCGGGGATTTGCACGGTGCATCCATGCGTATCCTGATCCAGAATGGGTAGACCTAAGCGCTCGAAGTACCCGCTCATCTGCTCGGCGGGTATCTCTACCCCGATCAGATCGGTGATTTTCTTCCACCGGCAGCTCAGACTCCGAGGTTGTTGCTTTCCGGGATAGACATCCACCAGCGGTCCGATGGACGGGATGCCCGCATGTTCAATGAGCAGAGAAGTGGCTCGTTTACTCACCCAGTCCACGGACGTGATGTCACAGCCCCGGGCGAAGCGGTAGGAGGAATCGGTATGGCAATCCAGGCGTTTGGCGGTGCCACGGACGCGTGAAGGCAGAAACGCCGCGCTTTCGAGCAAAAGGTCTTTGGTGTCCTCACCGATTTCGCTGTTCGCGCCACCCATGACCCCGGCCAGGGCGATTGCTTTGGAGTCATCGGCGATGACCAGATCCTGCGTCGACAGTTCCTGTTCGTCCGCGTTGAGAGTTTCCAAGGTCTCATTTGCCTCTGCGCTTCGAATACGAATCGTGTTTCCATTCAGTTTGGCGCGGTCGAATGCATGCAGGGGATGACCGGTTTCCAACAGTACGTAGTTGGTGATATCGACTACATTGTTGATCGGGCGAAGTCCGCAGAGCCGCAGACGTTTTTGCATCCAGTCGGGGGAGGGGGCGATTTGCGCTCCGGAAAGTACCCGCGCGGTATAGCGGGGGCAGGCCTCGGCGGATTCGATTTCTACGGTAATCTGTTCCGTCGATTCGGAAGCGGTGACCTTTAATTCGGGCAGACGGAGGGTGCGTCCGGTGAGGGCGGCCAATTCACGGGCAACGCCGATTATGCTCAGGCAGTCCGGGCGGTTGGGGGTCACCTCCAGATCGAACACACTCTCGGGTCCACCCAGTACGTCGATGGCCGGGGTTCCGGCTTTGGTCTCGGGGGGAAGTTCCATGATGCCGCTGTGGTCGCCGGACAGGCCGAGTTCGTCTTCCGCGCATAGCATGCCCAGACTTTCAACTCCCCGAATTTTGGCTTTCTTCAACTTGGTGCCATCCGGGAGGGTGGCTCCCACCGGGGCGTAGATGCTGCGCAGGCCCACCCGCACATTCGGGGCACCGCAGACCACTTGCATCGGGGCGCCGGCGCCGAGAGTTACCGTGCACAGGGTCAGACGGTCCGCATTGGGATGGGGGGAGACGTCGGTAATTTCCGCGACCACAAATCCGTCAAAATTGGAGCCGTGGGTTTCGATTCCCTCCACTTCCAGACCGGAATAGGTGAGCAAATCGCGCAGTTCCTCCACGGATTCGTGGAGATCGATATAGTCCTGTAACCAGGAAAGAGGTACGAGCATGAGGGAGTCCTTAAGCAAATTGACGCAGGAAACGCGCGTCGTTTTCGTATAAACGTCGAATATCGTCGATTTCCAGCAGGATCATGGCGATTCGTTCCAATCCCATGCCGAAGGCATAGCCGGTGGTGCTGTCCGGATCGTATCCCACCGCTTCATAGACCTTGGGATCGACCATTCCCGCGCCGGCGATTTCGATCCAACCGGAGTTTTTGCACACCCGACAGCCCTTGCCTTTGCAGACGTGGCAGGTGAAATCGACTTCCACGCTGGGTTCGGTGAAAGGGAAGAAATGGGGGCGGAAGCGGATTTTGGTTTTTTTGCCCAGAATTTCGCGGGCAAAGTGGGTTAAGTCGCCTTTTAAATCGGCCATGGACACCTTATGGGCCACGTAGAGACCTTCGACCTGATGGAAGTTCGCGCTGTGGGTGGCATCCGGGGTGTCGCGCCGATATGCCCGCCCGGGAGCGATAATCCTCACCGGGGGCGGGTTTTCGAGCATGTAGCGGATTTGAATGGGGCTGGTCTGGGTGCGCAGCAGGGTGCCGTCACTCAGGTAAAAGGTGTCCTGCTCATCCCGGGAAGGGTGATCGGCGGGGGTGTTGAGGGCGTCGAAATTATTGAACACGGTTTCGACATCGGGTCCGGTGGCGACGGTGAATCCAATGCGGTCGAATACATCGATCACCCGTAGCATGATCTGGCGAATGGGATGGTTGCCGCCGCGGAAGCCGGTGTTACCCGGCAGGGTGACGTCCAGCGCGTCGGCGGGGATCGCGCTACTGAGCAGATGGTCTTTCCGGTCTTTCAGCGCCTGGGTGACTTGCAGCTTGAACTCATTGGCCGCTTTGCCAAAGGCGGGGCGGTCCTCCGGTGAAACGTGTTTGAGTCCGGCCATGATTTCCGGGAGTTTGCCGTTGCGCCCCAGATAGGAAATCCGGACTTCCTCCAGGCGGTCCACAGAGTCGGCTGCGGACAGGTCCGAAAGTGCATGTTGCGTAAGAGATGATAATTCTTCCAAATTCATAGATGGGTCGGATATAGCGGGCAAAGCCCCTAAGGGAAAGCCCCAATCCGTAGAAAGTCAGAGGGCCTCTACTCGGAGTTCTGACCCCAAAACTGATTTCATCCGCAAGCGAAGACTATTAGTGGACAGTAATCGTAGAGAGTAGGACCACGGATAGCCACGCCGGACCACGGATCAAAAAAATGGAGACACGAAATTTTCCGAAGTACCGTGGACGAGAATATAGGATGGAGTCGATAAATTGTTGCGTTTTTCCATCCGTGGTCCGGCAGGGCTATCCGTGGGACTCCCCCCCCCAAAAAAAATCCGAGATCAAAAAATCAGTCGTGCATTTTTGTCAGCCCTCTCTCGCAATGCCGCCCCGTACCTGATAGGGAATTCCCCATGGCGAAATTAATCAATGTCTTTTCCTGGTCCCATTCAGCCGCCACGGATTTTGAACTGTGCCGTCGAAAACGCTACTGGTCCAAGTATGGCGCCTGGGGTGGATGGGAGCGGTCAGCGGACCCGACATGCAAAACCGCGTACCGACTGAATAAAATGACCAATCGCTTTTGCCTGTACGGGGTGGCGGCGGAGGACGCGGTGATGTGGATGTTGAAGCAGCATCAGGCGGGTGTTGCGACCACGGTGGCGGAGGCCTTCGATCAGGTGGCGAGGCCCCAGTTGCGTAAGGCCTGGGACGAATCCAAAGAGAAAGGGTGGCGGCAAGTCGCCAAAGCCGCTTGTTTGCATGAGCATTATTACCCTCAATTCTGCGATTTGAGTGACCGTGAAATCATGGACACCATTGCGGATGTGGTGAAGACCTGTCTGGCAAATTTTCAGAAGGACGTGTTGCCCCGACTGGCCGGGATAACCCCGGATATGGAAATCCCGATCGCGGTGGTGGGAAAGGGGGATCCCGAGCACTTCGAGTTGGAGGGTGTCAAAATCTACGCTATTCCCGACTATGTGTATGTCAGGGAAGGCGTATGGCACATCGTGGACTGGAAAAGCGGCAAAGCAAAACCCGAGCACGGAGAGCAGGTGGCCCTGTATGCGCTATGGGCACAGATCAAACACGGAGTGGCACCCGAGAACATCCAATTGATTCTGGAATACCTGCAAAGCGGTGAGCGGATGGAGTTTCAGGTGTCCGCAGAAGACCTGGTGATGGTGAAAGAGCGCATACACGAATCCGTCCAGGACATGGCCCAATATCTGCAGGACGGGGATATCCGGGGGAACCAGCCCATGCCCAAGGTCGAGTGGGACATGTGTTATGATCCGGAGCTCTGTCGAACATGCTCGTTTTATGAGTTGTGCCGACCCGAATTGAAAGAGGCCCTGGGACCGGAACTGGAACACTGATATCCACAATTCCCTCTGCGGGAAACAATGCACATCTTCTATGAAAAAAGATACATATAGTTACAGAATTGACAAATCCGATATTATCGTAGGCCTTCAAGACCCTAATCAGTGTTCCTCCTTCACGGCCCCTTCCTTTCCGTTGCGATTCACCCTGTGAACGCCGACACCTTGAACTCCGAATGAAGGCGTTGCCGGACGATCAAATTGAGATCACCAGCACCTCCTCCGGTCGCGGAAACCTATGATGGCCAGGGCTGATCTGAAATGCAGATACTCTCAAAGAGTCCGCAGACCGCGTGGGTGAATACCTTGAGCGCCTGAACTATTTCTTGAGTTGGAGGGATTCCACCGCCCTCGCCCTGATATCAACCGAAATCATGCGGACGACGTGGTCGCAGAGGGAGAGGCCGGATCGACATTCTTCCGGTCCGGGAGAATGTTTAAGTAGAGTGTCGATTTCTTTGAAAAGACTTTTTTCTTCCGGAGGAATGTCTTTGTAGTCCTCGACCGCCGGCACGGACGTGAAATAGATCGACAGGGATTCCTTTGCTTTTTCGAGGGCGGCCTTGAGGTGGGGGGCTGCCTGTTCGATCATGCCGAGGTCGGCGAGGGCTTTGGCGGCTTTGCGTTCTCCCTCCGCGGATGTCCAATGCGCCCGGGCGGCCTCGGGATAGCGTAGGGGGAGGGTTTCCGCCGGTAGAGGGACCGTCAGGGATTCGTAGCCGTCTGCGGCGTGTCTGGTTTCCAGGGGGCCGGTGAGGGTGAGGAGTCCGAGTTGTTGCAAGCGACGGATCGCGGCCAGGGTTTCGGTGCTGATCACCTCCACCTGCGCGGAGGTGGCGCGGCGGGCGGTGTCCTCCAGATCGCGATAGCCCGCGCCGGGTTCGGCCACCACCACGGTGACACCGCTTTTACTTTGTTCGATGCCGCGGACGCGGTCGCCGTGTCGGCTGAGCAGGGCGTCGGCGAGGGAGGCCTTTGCAGGTGATGAATCTTTGGGCTCGGAGGGAGTTTCGGTCGCATCGGATTTGGACTCGCCCATGACTTCCCGCAAGCGCTTGATGAAGCTTTCCTTTCCGGGTTTTCCGTCGCGGGCCGCTTTGAAATCCGCTCCGTCGAGCACGGAGTCGGCCAGGGCGGATTTGTAGGCCAGCTTGTCGATCATGCGTTCCTCGATGGAGTTGGCGGTGACCAGATTCAGCACCCGCACGCTCCGTTTCTGGTGTTTGCGCCAGGCGCGGGCGATGCGCTGTTCCAGTTTGGCCGGGTTCCAGGGGAGATCGAGGTTGATGACGATGTTGGCGTTTTGCAGGTTGAGACCCACTCCGCCGGATTCGGAGGAGAGGAACACCCGGCAGTCGGGATCCTGTTTGAACTGTCGAATATGTTCTCGCCGCTTTTTTTGCGGAATTTTGCCGGTATGTTCCGTGTAGCCGATTCCCATTTCCTCCAGTCGTGCTTTCACCAGATCCAGCATGCGCACCCATTCGGAGAACACCAGAATCTTGGCGTCCGGGTCGTCGAGCAACTCGTCCAACAGATCGGTCAATTCCTCCAGCTTGGGGCAGTCCTTGCAGTCTTTGTCGAGGATGTAAGGCGTGTCGCAAATCATGCGCATACAGGCGAGGAGCAATTGGAGGCGCTCCTGTTCCTCTTTGGTCAGTTTACGGGACTCGGCGATTTTCAGCAGCACGCTCAGCTTGTATTCGTAGTCGCCATAGCGGAGCTGCTGTTCCTCGGTCATGGGGACCCGATAGTATTTCTCCTCCCGATCGGGAAGGGCGTCATCAATGTCTCCCTTGCGGCGTCGGAGCATGATGGCGGTGACGCGACGGTGAAGGGCGGGCAGGTCGCGGGGGACCAGTTGCTTTTCGTCCTCGCCGAGGGTCATGAACTCGCGGTTGAAGCGGTCGAGGGTGCCGAAGAGATGCGGATCCACGAATTCGGCGAGGGAATACAGCTCCTGCACCCGGTTTTCCAGCGGGGTGCCGGTGAGCACGAAGGCGTATGGGCTTTGCAGGCGCTTGATGGTTTTGGCGGTTTTGGTGGGCCAGTTTTTAATGCGCTGCGCCTCGTCCAACACGATCAAATCCGGAGCGAAATAGTGGTTAATCTCATCCACATCGATGCGGATTTGCTCGTAATTGCAGAGCAGGTACTCGTGGGGTTGGCTGTAGAGCTTCAGCCGGTCGTGTCGTGGGCCGAATACCGGGTCGGCGGTTTTGCCGGTGAACTGGGTCAGTTGATCGGACCATTCGCCCTTGAGTGAGGCGGGGCAGACGATCAGCACCCGGCGGACCTTGCCCAGGCCGCGCAGGAGTTCGGCGTCGGCGGGTTTGATCCGCCCACACTGTCATGTGACGGGAGAGTCGAACCTGCTTTTGAAGTCGAGGCGACAGGCCCTCCACCGCCCCGGTCAATCCGGCCAGGGCCTCCGGCAGCGGACCCACCGACAGGCCCTCGCTGTCGAAAAACGGCTCCAGGGTTTTGCGGAGTTTCGGAGTGGAGACATCCGAGGGAAGACGGCGAATACGGGGTTGATCCAGGGTGGTGTCCACGAAGATTTCTTCGACCGGTGAAGGGCTGTAGGTTGCTGCGCGGAATTTTCCTTTGCGTCGATGGGTGATGACCTGGAAGACGCGTTCGATATGTTTGCAGGTGCCCAGTCGGTTCATTTGAAAATCCATGCAGCCGCAACTGTTCATGCGCCCGGTGAGATCGCGGATTTCCACCTCGTAGGGTTCGTCCCACTGGGTGGACTCGACCCGATATCGACCGCGAAAATCGTCTGTAAGGTCCACGGCGGTCACCGGGGCCTTCTCCTCCGCCGCGGTGCGGCGGCGGAACTCCACCGACTCCTCGTCGCTCATGATCGGCGGCAGGGGCGGGAGTTTTTTGGACTTCGGACGTCGTTTACCGGCTTTGCTTTTGGATGTTGTGGACATGGTGGATTTAGGGGTTGGGAGAGTTTCAGGATAATCACAAACCGGGAGGGTGTGCAATCTATTTTTGCCGGGAGCGCGGACACTCTTGTCCGCAACTATTTGGTCACCTTTAGGGCTTTGCGGACAGGAGTGTCCGCGCTCCGGTTTTTTTACGAAAGGAAGCGGCTTGATTTATCCATTCGAGAACTTCAAATCCACTGGTTGAAACCATTCAAAAGGAGAAATTATGAGGTTTCCATGTAACATCAGACTTGCGTTTAGTATAACTATATGTCATTCTAATGACATATGGTAAAAAGAGAGTTATGGATAAGCAAGGTTGAAGCGGCTTGGCGAGAGCGGTCTGTCTTATGGTTGACCGGTGTCCGGCGTGTGGGCAAGACCACGCTAAGCCGGTCGCTTTCGGATGTGGAGTATGTGGATTGTGAATTGCCCCGCATGCGGCGACATTTAGAGGATCCCGAGGGGTTTTTGGAGGCCTTTGGATCGGGACGGTTGATATTGGATGAGGTCCATCGTCTGGACAACCCTTCCGAATTTTTGAAGATCGCCGCTGACCATTTTCCAGACATCCACATTTTAGCGACAGGATCATCGACTCTTGGCGCGAGTCAGCGTTTCCGCGACACCTTGACCGGGCGGAAACGGGATTTGCACCTTTTTCCAGTCCTTTTTCGTGAGCTGGAACTTTTTGAGGGGGTGAATCTGGAGCAAAGACTCCGAAACGGAGGGCTTCCTGAAAATCTGATGTCGTCCACTTTCCCTGAAAAAGACTTTGCGGAATGGATGGATGCCTATTGGGCGAGGGATGTGCAGGAATTATTTCGCTTGGAAAAACGGGATGCGTTTCTTCGGCTTCTTGAGTTGCTGTTGACTCAAAGCGGCAAGCTTTGTGAACTGAATTCCTTTACCTCCACCTGCGCGGTTAGTCGAACCACACTGGGGAATTATTTGGGGGTTCTGCGGGAAACCGGGGTTGTACATGTGCTGAGACCGTACGCCAAGCATCCGCAACGCGAAATTGTCGCCATGCCGAAGGTTTATGGATTTGATACCGGATTTGTCTGTTTTGCCAGGGGATGGCGTGAGCTTCGCCCGGAGGATCGCGGCTTTTTGTGGGAACATCTGGTATTGGATGAATTGTTGGCGCTCTTTGGACGGGATGCCGTGTTTCACTGGCGGGACAAACAAAAACATGAAGTGGATTTCGTATTGGCACGAAGAGGAATGCCGCCCATAGCCGTTGAGTGCAAATGGCGTATCCCAGACGGGATCGGCAAAAACTTCCATGCCATGCGAAATCTCCATCCGGAGGCACGTTGTCTTGTGGTAGCCGCGGATGCTGATCGTCCGAGAGTGAATCGGAGAGGTGGTTGGATTGAAACCGGGCTGCAATATCTTGAAAACGCGATCAAGCTTTTGGATGAACTGTGACCCTTGACTGCTTTCCGAGCGTCGGAAGTCTCAAAAACGGGACTTCCGATGCCCGGAAACTCTGCTTGCATTGTGGGGCGGGGAGGGTATGGTTCCGGCTCTTTTTTGAACGAATTACTTTCAGGATGATGTGCCGATGAAATGGCTGATGAAAAAAATTGTGGGCAGTAAAAACGAGCGTGACTTGAAGAAGTTGCATCCGTTGGTGAAACAAATCAACGTACTGGAGGAGGAATATCAACAGCTCTCCGAGGAGCGGTTGATTGCGAAAACCGCTGAATTCCGCGAGCGGTTGCAGGGGGAGGAGACCACGGAGGATCTGCTTCCGGAGGCCTTCGCGGTGGTGAAAAACGCCTGTAGGCGTCTGGTGGGAGTGGAGTATGTGGTGTCGGATGCGCTGCGGACTTGGGTGGAGGTTCCCTATGACGTGCAGTTGGTTGGGGGGATTGCGCTGCATCAGGGTCGGATCTCGGAAATGGCTACGGGGGAAGGTAAAACGTTGGTGGCCACGGCTCCGGCCTATCTGAATGCGCTGACGGGGAAAGGGGTGCATATCGTGACCGTGAACGATTATCTTGCCTACCGCGACTCGGAGTGGATGGGGCTGGTGTTTGATTATCTGGGTCTGACGGTGGGCTGTATCCAGAATAGCATGCGCCCGATTGAGCGTCGGGAAATGTATGAGCGGGATATCACCTACGGAACCAACGCGGAGTTTGGGTTTGATTATCTGCGCGACAACATGACCTACACCCCCAAGGAGCGGGTGCAGCGGGGCCACCATTTCGCGATTATCGACGAAATCGACAGTATTCTGGTGGACGAGGCGCGGACGCCGCTAATTATCAGCGGTCCGACCGAGCATTCGTCGGAAGCATTGTTTATGTCGATGAAACCGATGGTGGAGCGGCTGGTGAAGCAACAACGTCAGTTGGTGGACGGCTACATCGAGGAAATCAAGGAGGAACTGAAGAAGCCGGAGAAGGATCAGGACGTGGACGCGATCCAGAAATCGCTGTACCGGGTGCACCAGGGCATGCCCAAGCATCCGACCCTGCTGAATTTGCTGGAAGAACCCTCGATACGGCGCATGTTGGAAAAGGTCAACGATCAGTTTCTGACCGAAACCTACAAGGAACTGGCGCGTGAACTGCGTCAGGATTTGTATTTCACCATTGATGAAAAGAGCAACGACGCGGGGCTGACGGACAAGGGGACGGCGGCGATTTCGCCTCAGGATCCGGATGCGTATGTGCTCCCGGATTTGGCCACGATCATGTCGGAATTGGACGGGGACTCGGAGTTGTCGGACGAGGAGCGGGTGAAACGCCGCCGCGAGGCGCAGGAGGCCTTCGCCACCAAGAGCGAGGGTATTCACGCGATCGATCAGTTGATCCGGGCCTATTGCAACTACATCAAGGATGTGCACTACGTGGTGCAGGACAATCAGGTGGTGATTGTGGACGAAAATACCGGGCGTCTGATGACGGGGCGGCGGTGGAGCGACGGGCTGCATCAGGCGGTGGAGGCGAAAGAGGGGGCCAAGATCGAGCGGGAAACCCAGACCCTGGCCACGGTGACCATTCAGAATTATTTCCGCATGTACGACAAGTTGTCGGGGATGACCGGTACGGCGGAGACCGAGGCGCAGGAATTTATGACGACCTACGAACTGGATGTGCTGGTGATTCCCACCAACCGTCCGGTGCGACGTGTGGATTTGAACGACCGCATTTACCGCACCCGCCGTGAGAAATTCAACGCGGTGGTGGACGAGATCACTGCGGCGTACAAGCGCAAGCAGCCGGTGCTGGTGGGAACGGTGACGGTGGAGGCGTCGGAGGAGTTGAGCCGCCTGTTGATGAAAAAGAACATTCCGCACAACGTGTTGAATGCGAAAAACCACGGACGGGAGGCGGAAATCGTGGCGCG